>JAQBPK010000059.1 GCA_028287565.1 Vulcanimicrobiota bacterium | reverse complement strand
CGCTGCGCGACGCCGACGTCGACGTGACGCTGGTCGGTGGCTCTCACGATCCCGGTTATCTCGCGCTGTGCCGGCGGTGGGCGAACGCGCGCACGCGCTTCGTCGAGCACGTGCCGCACGACGAGGTCGTGCGCATGATGGCGAGCGCCGCGGTGCACGCGCACCCGTCGTGGCTGGAGAGCCCGGGACTCTCGTCGCTCGAAGCGGCGGCGACCGGCGCGCGCATCGTCGCGGGCGACCGCGGCTGCGAGCGCGAGTACTTCGGCCCCGACGTCGACTACGCCGATCCGGCCGATCCCGCGACGATTCGCGCGGCGGTGCTGCGCGCGCTCGAGCGCGGCCCGCGCGACCGCGGCGACGCGCTGGAACGCCGGCTCGGCGCATATACCTGGCAGCGCACCGGCCAGGCGACCATGGAAGCGTACGCGCGCGCGATGGCCGCCCGGCGCTGATGCGGATTCTGGTTGCCGCCGAGCGGCTCGGACATGCCGGCGGGATGGAACGCTATCTGGACATCGTGCTGCCGGCGCTCGTCGCGCGCGGCGCGACCGTGCACGTGCTCGCGCGCGAGATCGACGCCGTTCCGCGCGGCGTCACGGCGGAGCGCGTCGCATGGGCCGACGAACACGACGCGCCCGGCACCACCGCGCGGATGGAAGCGCTGCGCGCGCTGGAAGCGTTCGCGGCCGACGTCGCCGTCGCGCACAACGTCATGGACGCAGGCATCATCGAAGCGCTGCGCACCGCGCCGCGGCTCGCGTACCACGTGCACGACCACCGGCCGTTCTGCCCCAACGGCGACCGCGTCTTTCCGCGCAGCGGCCGCATCTGCACGCAGCCGCTGGGCCGGCCGTGCGCGGTCCACTCGCTCACCGACGGGTGCGCCTACGGCCCGCGCCGGCGCACGCTCACGCTGATCCGCCGCCGCGAGCGGCTGCGCGACGCGATCGCCGCCGCGGACGCGACGATCGTCGCGTCGCGCTACGTCGCCGAGCGCGTGCTGCAAAGCGAGATTCCGCCCGAGCGCATCGTCGAGATCCCGCTGCCGCTGCCCGACGATGCGTATGCCGACCACCCCGCGCGGCGCTCGTCGCGCGAGATCGTGTTCGCGGGCCGCGTCGTGCCGCAGAAGGGGCTCGACTCGCTGGTGCGCGCCGTCGCGCGCATCGCGCCGGAGCGGCGCCCGCGCGTGCGCGTGTTCGGCGACGGCCCGGCGCTGGCCGGCATATGCGCCGAAGCCGCACGCTCGGGCGTGCACGTCGAAGCGCACGGCGTGAAGCCGCCCGACGTGGTTCGCGCGGCGATCGACGGCGCCGCGCTCGTCGCGCTGCCGTCGCTGTGGGCGGAACCGTTCGGCTACGTCGGGATCGAAGCGTTCGCGCGCGGGCGAACCGTCGTCGCGTACGATGCCGGCGGCGTGCGCACGTGGCTCGATGACGGCGTCAACGGCGTCGCGGTGCGCGCGGGCGACGAGCGCGCGCTCGGCGATGCGATCGATGCGCTGCTTCGCGACGGTACCCGCCGCGCACGGCTCGCGCAGCGCGCGCGTGCCGATGCCGAGCGCTTTCGTACCGCGCCGGTTGCCGATGCGCTGATCGCCGCGTATCGCGGCGCGTGATCGCGCAGAGGTGCGCGGGCGCTCGGCCGCGGGATCCCGGACGGGACCCGAAAACACGAGCGCCGCGCGCAACCGTCCAGGGCTTCGCGCTCAGGCCTGAGCTTTCCAGGGCTTCACGTCCAGGGCTTCATCGTCCAGGGCTTCAGAGATCAGACTGCGTCGACGCGGATTTCTTCGTGCGTTACCGGATTGGCGTTCACGTGCGCGGTGGTGCGGACGTTGGTGCCGCTGGAGCCAGTGGGGCCGCTGGGGCCGCTGGTGCGATCGCGAACGACAGTGCTGGTAAGCTCTCGGCAACCGTTGGCGCTGCATGCGCCAATGGTGCGGCGGCTGGAGCTGCTGGACGTGCGAGTGCTGCTGGTGCAGCTGGCACGCTCGTCAGCGAGAACGATCCGGGTGGAACGCCGGACTGTGGCACGCTGAACGCTGGAGCTCCCGCCGGTGGAACGCCCGCTGGGGCGCCCGCCGGTGGTACAGCCCCCCGTGGGGCTGCCGCCGTTGGAATACCGAGGAGTGGGAGTGAGACGTGGCTCAGTGGGGCGGCTGAAAATGATAACCGCTCCACCACTGGTACGAGCGATGCATGGATCGCTGGTACGTGCTCTAGCACTTCGGCTGGGATTGCCATGTTTTGAATCACCTCCTTTCTTCGTGGTCTCGCAAGGATGAAGACGTGGCGCACCTGACGGGATTCGAACCCGCACTCTCCAACGCCCAAGGCTGGGGCTTTTGGGGACCCGTTCCGTTCCGCTCTCTCGCCGAGGCGAGCGCCGCGATAGTGATGCCCTGGAAAAGCTATCGAATCGTGGCCGGGGTCTGATGAGCTTCACATGGAGGTCCCGTTTACCGGTTAAGCTACAGGTGCACGATGGTTCCTCATAAGACGAGACGCCGCAGCGCAAATAACAAGCGGTCGACGTCCGCGGCGTCGTTGTAACCTTGGATCGAGATTCGCACGCGCGGGCGGTCGTCGAAACGATCCACCGACACGTCGATGTCGTACTCGTGCCGGAGCGCGAGCAGCAGCCGTTTGTCGTCGGTTCCGGGCGGCAGCGGCGCGCACACGATCTGTCCGTGCCACTCGGGCAGCTCGGGATGCCACGGCTGCGTTCCGAAGAGCGCGCACACTCGGCGCTGTGCGTCCGCCGCAAGCTGCTTGCAGCGTTCGCGAACCGCGTCCCAGTCGTGCTCCGCTTGGAACTCGAGCGCTTCGGGGACAACGAGGAACGCGGAGATGTCGCGGCTTCCCTGCCATTCGTGATAGTCCACGAACTTCGACGGTCCGGGATTTTTGGGCTCCCAGCCCCAGCTCACGACCAGCGGGTCGAGCAGATGCTGCACCGAGCGCCGCGCGTACAGGAACGCGCAGCCCTTCGGCGCGCACACCCACTTGTGCAGGATGCCGACGTAGAAGTCGGGATCCATATCACGGATCGACAGCGGCAGCTGTCCCGGCACGTGCGAACCGTCGATCACCGTCACGATGCCGGCACGCCGTGCGCGCGCGCAGATCTCCGCGACCGGGAACACCAGCGACGTGGGCGACGTGAGATGGCTCAGCAGGATGACGCGCGTGCGCGGCGTGACGCCGGCCCAAAAATGCTCGACGAAGTCCTCGTGCGTCGTCACCGGAACGGGGATGCGCCGTTTGACGAGCGTGAACCCGAGCTTCTGCTGCATGTAGCGCCATAAGCGGTCGATCCCGCCGTGCTCGTGGTCGGAGGTGAGCACCTCGTCGCCCGGGCCGGTCCACAGACTGCGCGCGATGATGTTCAGCCCCGTCGTGCCGTTGCTGACGTACACGAGATCGTCGCGCTCGCAGCCGGCGTACGCGGCCAGGACGGCGCGCGAGTGCGCGAGCCGTTCGGTCGCCTTGCGCGAGAGGAAGTCAACCGGTTCGCGCTCGAGCTCGAGCTGGCGCGCTTGAAACGCTTCGAACACGGGGCGCGGCGTCGCACCGTACGCGCCGTGGTTGAGGTACGTCACGCGCGGGTCGAGCAGGAACGCGTCGCGCAGCACGCTCGCGGGCGTGCCGCGCTCGGTGGCGATCATGCGGCCTCCGCTTCGTGCACGAGGCATTCGTACTCGAACTGGAACACGCGCACGCAGCGCAGCCAGGGGTACTCGTTCGCGATCGGTCCGAAGTGGCGCGGATTGTTGATCACGACGGTCATGCGCCGCGGCGCATCATCGAGCGAGCGGCGGATATCCGCGAGCACGGCGCGCAGCACGCTTCCGTGGAACGGGTTGTAGATGTACGTGACGGTGGCGTCGTCGGGCAGGCGGTAGTCCGCCGCGTTCCCTTCCCACATTTCCACCGCGTGCAGGCGCGCCGCGGGCACGGCGCGGGCAAGGTTGACGCGCGCGGCAGCGACGAGCGCGGGCGCGATCTCGACGCCGATCACGCGCTTGAACGGGTACTCGGCGGCGACCGCGAGCGTCCGCCCTTTACCCGCGCCGTAATCCACGAACACGTCGTGCGGACCGATCGCGAGCGCGTCGAGCAGCAGCCGAAAGTGGCTGAACGTCGACGGGAAATAATCGTGGCAGTCGCGCCACTGCGGGATCAGCGTCTCGATCGGGATGAGCCCGGCGGAATGAAAGCCGAGCCGCCGCTCGGCGATGCGGTCTTCGACGCGGTCGCGCAGGATGCGCAGCGCGTGCGCGACGCCGCTTCGGCGCGTCGCGCGGGCGAACCGCCGCAGCTCGTCGGCCAGCACGACCTGCCAGCGCGGACTGGCGGCGCGCAGAACGTCGCTCACGCGTAGACCCTCTCGGGCGCCGCGCCGGCGTCGCTCGCGCTCGCGCGCAATGCCGCCAGCACGCGCGGCACCTCGGCGTCGCCGGCGTTCACGAGCAGCGCGTCGAGCCCGCCGTCGCGCGCGAGGTTCGGCAGCACGACGACGCCGTGCGGCCGCTCGGCGGTGTACAGCAGCCCGCGCACGTCGAGCGCGGCGAGAAACGCGGCAATGTCCGCGCAGACCAGCTCGCCGCGGTACCCCAGGCTCAGCACGCGGCGCGCCGGCAGGCCCGCGTCCTGGAGCGCGGCGCGCACCGCGAGTGCCGGGAACACGGCGCTCAGCCGCGGGTTGCAGTCGTGGATCAGCACGTAACGGCCGTCCGCATCGAGCCGCGCGTCGAAGTTGATCGGCCCGCGGTAGCCGATGCTCGCATACCGCGCGCACAGCGCTTCCATCCCGGCGGTGAACTCCGGCGGCAGCGCGCGCGCGATCTCGTCGTCGAGCAGCGAGCCCAGGAAGTGATGGCGCTCCGCGTCTTTGTAGGTCTGCGCCGAGACCGCCACGGCGACGACGCGATCGGGCGCCTCCACCGCGTAGCTCAGCCCAATGCCGGCGAAACCGTCCGCACCAGGTGCGGCTTCGATCGCGCGCTGCACGAGAATCGTGATGCCGTCGCGCCGCGGCCGGCGCGCGCGCGCGTGCGCCGCGAGCGTCGCGTCGTCGTAGACGCGGTGGCGCAGCGACGGCGCCAGCGCGATCTCCTCGCGCACCTGTGCGATGCGCTCCGGCGAGTCGACCGCCTCGCACAGCACGTCGCGCACGAGCGCATCCCGCAGCGCGCCGATGCGGTCGCCGAACGTTGCGGCGTCGAGCCGCGCGGCGACGTTGCCGCCCGAATCGCGCGACGACTTGACGTACAGCGCCGCCGGAGGCCGCGTGTCGCCGGACCGCTCGGCGAACCGCGCCGCGAGCTGTTCCCAGCTGTCGGTGCCCAAGAGCTCCGTCGGGCTGAGAAACGCCGTGTCCGCGTGCCGCGGTGGCGCATCCGCACCGGCGCGCTGCGCGAGCGCTGCGGCGCGCGCCTTGTCGTGCACGAACAGCGCCAGCGCGCCGGCCGCATGGCATGCGCCCCGATCGAATTGCGTCGGTACGCCGTTCGCGGCGAGCAGCTCGTCGAGCTGCGCCGCGAGCCGCGCGGTGGTCGGGGAGATCTGGTTGAAGCGCAGCTCCACCGGCGCGCCGTCGCGCAGCTCGCGCACTTGCCGCTCGAACGTCTCGCACGCCGCGACCGTCATGGTGCCGGCGTCGCATGCGACGTAGAGCGGCTCGCGGATCGCGTCGCTGGGCAGGGCGCCCGTCCACTTCGCGACGAGCTCGTAGCGCTCGGCGTGGCGCTCCACGAGCGCGTGGTAGCGCCGCGCGTGCGCGTCGTCGATCACGAAGAACACCGTCCGCAGTCCGGCCAGCCCGGTGTACGTGAGGTACCGGTCCTGGCAGCGGTACACGAACGTCGGATCGGCCTCGCCGCTGTCGAGGATCAGCCCGCCCGACACGATGCCGAGCGGCTCGCTCGCAGGCGCATCCGCGCCGCCGAAGCGGAAGAACGGGATCGCGGCCGCGCGCGTCGCGGCAATCATGCGACCGGAACCTCGAGCGCGCGGTCGGGAACGACACCCGCGTCGCGCAGCGCGGCCAGCGTGCCGCTCGCGCAGGCGCGTATCTCGGTCGCGTCGGCCGCGCGCTTCACGCACTCGCGCACGATGAGCCGCGCTTCGTGTGACGAGAAGCCCGCACCGAGCAGCGCCGCGAGCGAGAGCTCGGCATCGGGCGCCACGAACGCGAACGTGAGCTCGGGCCAGCACGGCTCGATCGCGTGGCGGACGCAGTCGTCCCACTGCGGCCACACGATGCGCAGCGCCTGCGCGAAGAACGCACCGTGCCGCAGCTCGTCCTTGTAGTGGCGCAGCAGAAACTCGCGCACCTCGGGGCGCAGCTCGCCCTCGTCCCAGTCTTTGAGCAGCGTCTTGGTGATCACCGTCTCGGCAACGACCGCCGCGCAGAAGTCGACCAGCTCGGGCGGCGCGAACGGCGCCAGGCGCTCGCGCACGAGGCGCACCTGGCGCAGGAAACGGTGCTCCTCGATGCGCGGCGCCGGAAGCTCCGTCCGGTCGAGCACGTGGCGGCGCAGCTCGTGGCACAGCAGCGCGTGGAACGTCTCGTCGCACTGCAAGCGCAGCGCATCGCGCGCGACGTCGTCACCGTAGTGCGCGCCGATGCGCCACAGCGCGACGTCGCGGCTGACCGGGCCGACGCACGTCGACTCGAGCTGAATGGTAAAGTCGAGATAGCCGGCAAGCAGCTGCGCCGCGACGAGGTGCGCGCGGCCGGATGCGACGACGGCCGGGTGCGCGGCGACGCTCCACGAGTCGTTCGGAAACCAGCGTCCCTCGCCGGGCGCGATCCACGGCGAGGGCGGCATCGACCGCACGGCCGATTTCTCCAGCCACGTCGTGAACGGTGAACGATACACGTGCTCGCTCATCGCAGCCGTACTCCGACGCCGACGCCTTCCGTGCTGGCGAGCTCCACGAACGTGTCGAGCTCGCGCGCGGCGACCGCGCGGAAACGGCCCAGCTCGCGCTCGTTGCGCGCGACGATTCCGGCAAGATACGCGTCGCCCGTCACGTCCTCGAACAGGATGTTGTGGAACACGAAGTGCGCGCGCGGCGCGCAGTGCGGCAGCACGTCGCGCAGCAGCCCGCGGTAGATCGCTTTACCCGCCTCGTCGGGATCGGGATGCGAGCGGGGCAGCTCGGCGTCGATGACGACGAGATCGAACGTGTCGTTCGCCGCGGCGAGAAATTCCGCACCGGTCGCCGTCTCGACGCGAACCGCGTCACCGTAGCGTGCGTGGTTGCGCCGCGCGACGGCGTTGGCGTGTGGATCCGGATCGACGAGGACCGCCCGGCCGCCGCGCGTCACGATCTCCGCCGCCACGCACGAAGCCCAGTAGCCGTAGTACGACCCGAGGAAGACGGCGCTGCGCGCGCTCCACGCGGCGGCCAGCGCGGACAGCAGCAGCGCTTCCTCGGGGTAGATGAACGTCCCGTAACCGCCGTGGTCGTACTGCGCGGCGTGCTCCATCGCGCTCGCCGCCCCGGCACGTTGCGGCGTCGCATCCGGCACGATCCCCGCGTGCGCCAGCCGCGCGAGCGCTTCGCGCACGAATAGCTCGGGATCGCGCGGATACCGCTTGGCGAAGTGCACCTCGCAGGCCGGAACGCCGGCGGCGACCAGCTCGGGCGCGATGCGGTCGACGAACGCGTAGTAGGCGCTTGCGCTCAGGACGCCGGCGCGGTACATCGCGTGCTCGGGATGCCGCACGAGCACGCGCCGCGCGACGTCGTGCAGCGGTCCTTCGAACGGCGACAGCGTCGCTTGGTCAAGCATTGGCGGACACCGTCTCGGCGCGCGGCCGCGGCGGCTGTGCGCTTTCGAGCGCGACGGGCCACGGCGCGAGCGCCAGCAGGCCGTCACCGCCGCAGCGCGCCCAGAGCTCTTCCGCGATGTGCGGCGCCAGCGGCGCGAACGCGAACAGCAGCGTGCGCACGCCGTGCGCGAGCACCGCTTCGTCGGCCGGCGCATACACGCTGCCGCGCTCGGTCTCCCGCGCGAACCCGGTGAGGCGTTCGAGCAGCTGCGCCGCGTTGAGCGCAGCGAGATGGTACGCGTGCTTGACGAAGTTGTTCGTGATCTTGCGCGCCGCGGTGTCGACGGCAGCAGCCAGCCGGCGCCGGCGCGCGCTTCCTTCCGGAGGCTCGGCCACGTCCCGCGCGGCGCGCACGCGCTCGGCGCGCTCGGCGACGAGCTCCCAGAGCGCAACGAGCGTCTCGTGCGCGCGCCACAGCACGTGCTCGGACCAGTTCAAATCGTTCGCCGGCGCCGCCGCCGCCAACAGACCGAGGCGCACGGTATCCGCGCCGAAGCGTTCGAGCAGCGCCACGAGACCGAGGTCCTGTCCGTCGCTCTTGCTCATCTTGCGCCCGTCACGCTTCACCATGCCGATCGCGATCAGCGTCTCGACGGGCTCGTCGACGTCGGCGATGCCGAGCCGCCGCAGCGCTTTGGCGATCATGCGAACGTGGAAGAAGCACGAGCGCGTCTGGTCCGCACCGCCCACGAGCACGTCGACGGGCAGCCACGTCCGCGCGCTTTCCCGCGAGAACGGGTCGTCCGCACCGACATCCATGCACAGCCAGTGGTACCACCACGGGCTCGAGTACGCTTCGAGCGTATCGGTATCGCGGCGCGCGGCGCGCCCGCAGAGCGGGCAATCGACGGCCATGAACGACGCGTCGCGCTCGAGCGCGCTTCCGGTGCGCGTAAGCTCGACGTCCAGCGGCAGCACCACCGGCAGCTCGTCGTCGGGAACCGGCACCAGACCGCACGTTTCGCAGTGCACGACCGGCACGGGCGGGCCCCAATAGCGCTGGCGCGCGATGTTCCAGTCGCGCAACCGGTACGCGACCGCCGGTGAGCTTGCACCCGACGAATGCAGCGCGGCTGCGATCGCGGGATCATCCTTTTTCTCGAGGTCGTACGCGATGCCGAGTGCGTCCGCGATCGTGCGCGCGCCGGCGTCGCACGCCGGAATGCCGAACCGTGCGCCGTCGGGCGGCGTCGCGCGATCGCCCGTCGCGAGCACAAGCGGCACGCTGCGCCTCTGAAACGGCAGCTCCGCGGTGAGGCCGAGCAGCGACGGCGCGCCGCTGGTGGGGAGCGCGCGCGTCTCGCGCAGCCGCGCGACGAACGGATGATCCGGACCGAGCGCGACGAACGCCGCGCCCGCCAGATGCTGCGGCTCGCCGGTGAAGACGTGCAGCACGCCGGCTTCGTCGCCTGCCACGTGCAGGCGCACGTCGATTCCGGTGCGCCGGCCGATCCAATCCGCATGTATTCTCTTCACGGTCTGCGGCCATCCATCGAGCTCCGCGAGACCGTCGAGCATCTCGTCCGCGAAATCGCGCTCGCGCACGAACCACTGCTCGGTGTCGCGCAGCTCGGGCACGCAGCCGCAACGCCAGCACGCGCCGTTGTCGATCAAGCTTTCCGCAAGCGCCGTGTCGCAGCGCGCGCACCACGGAATGCGCGCGCTGCGGCGCACGCAGTGTCCCGCCGCATAGAGCTTGAGGAACACCCATTGCACCCAGCGATAGTATTCCTCGACGTGGTAGCCGATGATGCGGCGGCGGTCGTGGCTGAGTCCCAGCCGCACGAACTGCTCGGACATCGACGCGCTGTACCGCTCGGCGAGCTCGAGCGGGTGCGTCCCCGCTTCGAGCGCCGCGATCTCGTTCGGCAGCCCGAACGTGTCGAAACCCGTCGTGTAGAGCACGTCGTGGCCCGTCATGCGGCGGAAACGCGCGCACGCGTCCGCGATCGCGTAGTTGCGCGCATGCCCGAGGTGCAGCTCGCCGTTCGCGAACGGCGGCAACTCCATGACGAACCACGTCGGGCGGCCGGTGCGCTCGCACCAGAACGCGCGCGCGTCTTCCCATCGCGCCTGCCAGGCGGGCTCGATCTGCGCGAACGGATAGCGCGCAGCGCTCACGTGTTCACGCGCACGCGCAGCGCCTGCGCCATCGCCAATATCGCGCCGCTCCCCTGCAGGTACGCGACCGTTCCGCTCGCCAGATGGTCGATCCGCCCGCGCACGATCTCCGGACCCTCCGGCCAGAGGGTCAGGACCAGCGTCGCCGCCTCCACCGCTAGGGAACCGCGTCCCGTCTCCCGCTCGATCCCGATCGCTACTTCCCCGCTCGGTAACTGACGCAGCGACAGCACGACGCTTACTCTTGGCTCCATTCACCGCCTCGCCGTTCATCTGACGGAACGATAGGCCGCGGTTCTCTCCACGCGCTCTTCACGGTCTCTCGCGAATGAGGACATGTAGCTTGACCGCGCGCTCGAGCGGTGCTAGCATTGCGACACCGTTTTTGGTGCGCCGGTGCGAACGGGGATGTACACCGATGCAAAATGTTCTCATTCCGCTGCCGGTCGGCGCACGGGCGCTCGACGTCCGCTGTTTGGGCGAGTTTTCCATCCGCCACGCTGACGGTTGGCTCGCAGGATCGCAGATCCGCAAGGGACGCCAGCTGATTCAATATCTCGTCGCGCATCCGCGGCGGCTCGTCTCGCGCGACGAGCTCATCGATGCGTTCTGGCCCGATTGCGTCACCGACGCCGCAGCACATCGCGTCCACCTCGTCGTGAGTGCGGCGCGCGCCACGCTGCGCCGCGTGCTCGGCGGCGCCGAAGCGATCCGGTCGGTGCGCAGCAGCTACGCGCTCGAGGAATCGCTCCGCGTGGAGACGGACTTCACGCGCTTTCTAAGCCTCGCCGACAGCGGCGACCCGGCCGACTGGCACGCCGCGCTCGCGCTGTACCGCGGCGAGTTCTTGAGCGGTGAGGACGGCGACTGGCTGATACCGTTACGCGTTCGCTGCGCGAGCGCGTTCGTCGCGATCCTGGACGCACTTGCTCGCCAAGCATATGAGCGTGGGGACCACGCCACGGCGCTGCGATACGGCTTGGAGCTCATCGGCGCCGAGCGCGGACACGAAGGCGCGACGCAACTGGCGATGCGCGCATTTGCCGCGCTCGGCCGGCGAGAGCGCGTGCGCGCGATCTACGACCAGCTCGCCGGATACCTGCGCAAGAGCTTGAGCGTGACGCCCACCGTGGAGACGACGGCGCTGCTGAACGAGCTCATCGGCTCGGCGTGACCGGCGCGTCGCGCCGCGCGATGTCGTCGATCCGCCACTGCTCGCCGTCCCAGACGAATTTCAGGGCCTCGTCGATGTGCACGCGCCGCGAGCGGTCGCGGCGATCGGTTCCGTCGATTCGTGCGGTGACCGTCGTCCCCGGCACGTGCCGCAGCGCCACGTCCGCGTCCGCGAACTGCTCGTAGCGGTGCATCAGGTCCGTTTGCGTGACGCTCTCCCGGTAGCGCGGCGAGAGCATCGCGTACGCGAACAGCCAGTGACCGCCTTGGACGTACTGGTAGAAGCGCTCCGTCACCGTTCCGAGGTCGGGATCCGCCGGTGCCGGCGCGCGGCGCTGCACGGCCGGCGGCGCGCTCGCGGCG
Organism: Vulcanimicrobiota bacterium; assembly: GCA_028287565.1. Lineage (GTDB taxonomy): Bacteria > Vulcanimicrobiota > Vulcanimicrobiia > Vulcanimicrobiales > Vulcanimicrobiaceae > Vulcanimicrobium. The sequence goes on along the minus strand of JAQBPK010000059.1, from coordinate 9,573 downwards.
CCGTCCGAAGCGGCGTGGCGGCTCGGGCCGCAACCGCCCGCGGCGAGGATCGCCACGACAGCGACCATCGTGAACAGACGAACCGCGCGCATCGCCTGTGTCATTGTCCCGAGCGCGGGATGCCCCCTGGCGCGCGGCATGGGCGCACGGCACGCGCCGTCGAAGCCGCCCGCATGCAACCGTTCCTCGCCTGCGCGCTCAGCGCGGGACTCGTCACGCTCGGCGCCTGCTCGGCCTCGGCGAAGGACGTTTCCGTACCGTCATCGTGCAACGCCGCGGTCAACGCGCAGCTCGCACGGCTCATCGACGAGCACCACGACGGCCCGGTCGACAACGTCATGGTGTGCGGCACCACGCTCGGCCCCTCGCGCCCGCAGCGCCGCGGCCGGCACGGCGGCCACCAGCTGATCCCGCTGCGCGTGCCGGTCGCGCCCGGCCGCTCGGCGCTGGTGGAAGTCGTGACGAACGACGACCTCGACGGCCGCGTCACCGCACCGCGCGGCGCGCACGTCGCCGCATACGGCCAATACTTTCTCACGAGCGACCGGCAGCGCCCGTTCGTCGCCGGCATCCACGACGTGCACTGCGCCACGCACCGCGGCGCGGACAACGGCTGGGTCGTGGTCGACGGCGCGCGCTATCCCCAGCGCAGCTGCGGCTTCTAACGCGCGTTTGCGAGGATCGCGTCCACACCCGGGAGCGCGAACGTGCGGAACAGGCGGTCCATCTCATCCGCGCCGATGTCGCGGTCGCCGGCGAGCGACCATGTCAGCACGGACAGCCAGGCCGCGCTCACGATGTGCACCAGCGTCTCGATCGTGTCGGCGTTCGCGTTGGCGTGCGCGCGGCGCAGGTCGTCGCGGATCAGCTCGCCGAGCACGCGCGCGAAGAGCGACTGCATGAGCGACCAGCTCTGCCGTCCCGCGACCGCTCGCAGCGTCGGACGGACGTCGCACGTGTGCCGGTAGAGCGGTTCGCTGAAGCCGAACCGCACGCCGCGCGGCGTGTTGTGCTCGACCCATGCGCGCACGTACTCGACGCCCTGGCGCAGCACGTCTTCCTTGTCCGCATAGTGCATGTAGAACGTCGACCGCACGATGTCGGCGCGCTCGACGATGTCCGCGACCGTGATCGTCTCGTACTCCTTCTCGACCATCAGCCCGATCAGCGCTTCCTGCACCGCGAACCGCGTGCGGCGCACGCGGCGGTCGAGCCGGACGTTATCGGACAAAGTCTGCCTCCGTGTCTGCTATCGGACGCCGTTACGCGATGTGAGCTTGCCGCGCGCCGGCCGCCGCGGTACAGCTGGCGTACGAACGCTTCGCCGGAGGACACGTCTTGGCTTTCCGCACCGATCCTGCACCGGGGCCCGTCGTCGCGACGCGCGGTCTGAGCAAAGCCTATTCGTCGCCGTCGGGGACGGTGACCGCGCTCGACGCCGTTACGCTGACAATCGAACGCGGTGAGTTCGTCGCGGTGGTCGGTCCGTCGGGCAGCGGAAAGACCACGCTGCTCAACGTGCTGGCCGGCATCGACGTGCCGACGGCGGGCGAGGTGATCGTGCAGGGGATCGCGCTGGCGCGCCTCGGCGACGCGGAGCTGACCGCGTGGCGCGGCCGCAACGTCGGGCTCGTGTTCCAGTTCTTCCAGCTGCTGCCGACGCTGACGGTTGCCGAGAACGTGATGCTGCCGATGGAGTTCTGCGCGACGGTGCCGCCGCGCGAGCGCGCCGGGTGTGCCCGCATGCTGCTCGAACGCGTGGGCATTGCCGGCCAGGCGGACAAGTTTCCGGCGTTCCTGTCGGGCGGGCAGCAGCAACGCGCCGCGATCGCGCGCGCGCTCGCGAACGATCCCGCGATCGTGCTCGCCGACGAGCCGACCGGCAACCTCGACTCGAAGAGCGGCGACGCGATTCGCGCGCTCTTCGCCGACTTGGCAGCGGCCGGAACGACGGTCGTCATGGTGACGCACGAGCACAGCATCGCGCGCTACGCGACGCGCGAGATCGCCCTCGCGGACGGCGCGGTCGCCGGCGACCGCGTGCTGCACCCGGCTGCTCGCGAATCGGCCGCGGCGTGCTAGTCCCGCAACGCCGTAGCGAATCGGCCGCACCATGCTGATCCCGCTGAGCGCGCGCAAGATCGTTCGCGACCTGATCGCGATGCGGGGGCGCGTCGCGATGATGATCGGTGCGATCGCGGTGAGCGTTGCGGCGGTCGGTGCGGTGCTCGGCTCGCGCGCGATCCTCGAGCGTGAGATTCGCGTGAACTACATCAGCACGAACCCGGCATCGGCGACGCTGCACGTCCCGGGCGGAGCGAAGGCCGATGCGCTGCGCATTGCGCGCTCGCGGCCCGGCGTGCTGGATGCGGCCTTGCGAACGAGATCCGGCGCCCGCATGGTGCTCGCGAACGGGCGGCGCGTGCCGTTGCTGCTGTTCGTCGCCCCGGCGTCCGATCCGATGCGCATCGCCGGCTTTCGCGTCGAGCGCGGACACTGGCCGGCCGCGGGCGACGAGCTGCTGCTCGAACGATCGTCGCTCGCGTACTTCGGGCTTCATGCGGGCGAGCGCATCGCTCTTGAGACGAGCGGCGCGCGCACGTGGACCGTGCGCATCGCCGGGGCCGTTCACGACGGCGCGGTGTCGCCGTCGAGCCAGGAAGGCATCGCGTACGGCTATGCAACTCCGGCACTGCTGTCGCGGCTCGGCAAAGCACCGGGGCTCGACGAGCTGAAGATCGTCGCCGGCGACGCGAACGGTGCCTTCACGAACGTCCGGCGGATCGATGCGGTCGCGCAGGATGTCGGCACCGCGTTGCGGGCGCGCGGCGTCGCCGTGACGCGAATCGACGCGCCGCCGCCGCTGCGCCATCCGCACCAGGCGCAGATGGAGACGGCGACCGGGCTGCTGATGACGTTCGCGGTGCTCACGCTGCTGCTCGGCGCGATCCTTATCGCGACGATGCTGGGCAGCATGCTAACGCAGCAGATTCGCCAGATCGGCGTGATGAAGGCGCTCGGCGCCGGCGACGGCACGGTGTTCGGCATGTACGCGCTCATGGCCGCGGCGATCGCGGTCGCCGCTACGGCGGTCGCGCTCGTGCCCAGCGTGCTCGCCGCGCGCTACCTCGCGGCGGTCGTCGCCGGCTTGTTCGGCATCGATCTGACGAGCCTGGACGTTCCCTGGTCCGTCTTCGCGGTCGAAATCGCCGCCGGCGTTCTCGTCCCGGTCGCGGTGGCGTACGCGCCGCTCGCTCGCGGCACGAGCATCACGGTGCGCGAGGCGATCGACGGAACGGCGCGCAGCGGCGCAGCCTTTGGAACGCTTCGCCTGCAATCGCTGCTCGGCCGGTGGAACACCGGCAACCGCACGCTGCGGCTCGCGCTGCGCAACGTCGTTCGCCATCCGGGCCGGCTCGCGCTCGTCGTGATGCTGCTCGGCGCGTCCGGCGCGATGTTCGTGTCCGCGATCGGCACCGCGAACGGCATGCAAGCGGTGGTGGATGAAGGCATGTCGCACCGCCGCTACGATGTCGCCGTCAACCTGAGCCGCGCGGAAGATGCCGCAAGCGTCATCCGCACGATGAACGCCGTCCCGGACGTGCAAGCGTTCGAAACGGGCATCACCGCTTCGGCGACGATACCGCACGACGGCGCGATCGATGTGACGCGAACCTACCCCGACGGCGGCCACGGCAGCTTCACGATGACCGCCGTGCGGCCGGACACGGCGTTCGTGCAGCTTCCGCTGACGCAGGGGCGATGGCTGCGCGGAGACGACGCGAACGCCGTCGTTTTCAACCATCTCGTGATTCCGCAACAGGCGCACGACGCGCGCGTCGGGGAGCTCGTCGCGATCGCGCTGAACGGTCGCGTCGCCCGCTACCGGCTCGTGGGAACCGTGTCCGATTTCGGCAACCCCGCGACCGCGTACGTCACCGAATCGGGGTTCGCGCGCGCAAGCGGCGAGCCGGGCCGCGTGTCGCAGATTCGCGTCGTGACGCGCGGCCACGACGGTGCGGCGCGCGCAGCCGCAGTGGCGGCAATCCAACGCCGCTTCGCTGACGAAGGGATCGTGCTGCGCAGCGCCACGCCGGTCGGACAGTTCAGGCTGGCGCTGAACGGCCACGCGCTGGTTCTCGCGCAAACGCTCGGCGCGATCGCAGTCGTCATGGCGATCGTGGGGATATTCGGGCTCGGCTCCGCGATCGGATCGGGCGTATTGGAGCGCACGCGCGAGTTCGGCATCATGCGCTCGATCGGCGCGAGCTCGCGAGCGGTCGCCGCGATCGTCGTCGTGGAGGGACTGCTGTACGGCGCGCTGAGCGCGGTGGCAGCGCTGCTGCTGAGCATCCCGCTCACGCTCATGCTGGACCGGTTCATCGGCATGCAGGCATTCCTCGTCCCGCTGCCGTTCGTTCTGCCTCCGGCCGTCGTCGCGATCTCGACCGCGGTGGGATTCGCCGCTGCGGCTCTTGCAAGCCTCGCCGGCGCACTCGCCGCGGCGCGGCTCACGATCCGCGACGCGCTCGCCGCCGTGTAGCTCGAGCGCGCCGCAGATCGTTTCGCCTAGTGCCGCACCGCCGAACGCCGCTTCATCACGGCGCGCGCGCTGCTGCTGCCGTGGATGACCGCACCGGTCTGCACGACGTCGAAGTCGCTGTAACGAATCTGGCCGAGCCCGGCGTTGATGTCGTTGTTGACCGTGGGGTTCATCCAGTAGGAGCTCGCATCGCCGCTCAGCCCGCCGTTCGCGCCGTTGTCGGCGACGAACATGCCGTACTTCTGCAATCCGCGAGCAATGATCTGCGAAACCGGATAGCCGTTGAGCTTCGAGAAGTCGAAGTTCGCTTTGAGCCGCAGCCGCGCACCCATCGGCGGAGCCCATTGCGAACCGCTCGGATCCGGCGTGGCCGCGTCGTGGATCGCCGGATGGATGTGTCCCGCCGACGAGTAGTCGACGTGGAATCGCATCGCGTGGTTGATCGCGCCCGCCTGAACCTCGTCGCCGCGCACGAGCAGTGGCATCATCGGCATACCCGCCGCGTCCACCGAGCCCCAGCCTTCCGGCCGCAACGCGTCGGAACGCAAGTCGTACACCGCGCTGCCGTTGAGATTCCACGGCGCGTGCAGCGGCTCGGTCACGCCCTCCGCCTCGTACAGCCCGCAGTTCGCGGTGTTCAGCACGATCATGTGATGGTCTGAGTACACGGGCGGGCTCATCGTGAAGTATGATTGCTGCTCGACTGCCGCGTTCGCGGGGATCGGCAGCGCGCCGCGGTCGCTATTGTAATCGTACGGTCCGTCGCCGAACGACGGCGCGTAGTTCACCTCGGCGTACTGGCTGGGCTGCTCGTTCACGACGTTGATCGGCTGCCCTTGCGGACCGTACGAACCTCCGTCGCCGAACTGCGGCCACAGCGTGGTTATGCGCGCGGGTTGTCCCGGCGGCGTGCTCATGATCTCGGCGATGTAATTGGCGCTATTCGGGTCGACGGGATAGCCCGAGATGTCGGTGTTGATCGGGTTGCCGGGCGGAAGCACGGGACAGCCCTGGAACACCGGGCCGCCGGACGCCACCGCCGGCGGCTTGGGCGCGAGCACGACGATCTCCGCGACCATCGAGCTGTTGTAACCGTTCTGCCACGACTCGGACACGGTCACGTTGCTGCCTGCGGTCGTGCCCGTGGTGCCGACCAGCTCTTGCGCTGCAACTTCTCTCATCGCGTCGAACGCCGACGCGCGCAGCGTGTAGCCTGCGCTCGGCGTGAACCCAATGGGGTTCCCGGTGCCGCCATTGTACTGGCCGAAGTACGCGATCACGAGACCGCTGCTCACCGTAGGCGCCGGCGCCGTCGAGATGGACTGCGAATAGCCGCTGTTTTGCATCGCACCGTGCCAGACGTTGGCCGGCCGAACGACGTCTGCGCCGTTCACCTCGTCGATCGTCGCGACGAACGCGTGATAGTTGTTCGGCGTCGTGAACGTGTACGGCCCCGCGGTGTCGCCGCTCTGCACCGCTTTCGCGAATACCGCAATGCCGTCATAGTTGGTCGCTGCTACCGAGTCCACGCGAGTCCAGCCCGCCGGCGGGTTGATGGTTTTGTAGGTTTCGGACGGATTGTCGGCCCAGTGCACGGATGCGAGCAGGACGTTACCGGCCGCCGGCGCTGCCGGCAGCGACACCGAGACTGCGGTAGCGCCGCCGGTTCCGCTCGACGCTTGCGCACCCTGGACGAGCGTTACGGTGCCGTTGCCGGCCCCGGCGACGGGCTCGATGAGCGCCAGTACGCCGAGTTGCGAGCTGTTCTGGCCGTTCGACCACGACTCGCTCGCGGTGACGGCCGCGGTGCCCGCGTTGACGGCGTTCTGCGTCTGGCTTTGCGCCATGATGATGCTGTTCGCGCCATGCTGCTGCTCGTTGATCGTCCAGCCCGTCCCCGCGGTGAAGCCGGACGGTGCGGGGTTGGCGGTTTCGTAGTACTGCGCGAAGTACGCGACGCCCAGATCGCCCGCCCGCGTCGGCGTCGCGGAAATGCTCATCGAACGCGTTGTCTCGAGCGTCTTCGTCGCGACGACGTCAACCGGCTTGGTCGTGTCGACGCCGCTGAACTCCTTGGCGGAAAGCGCGATCGAATATTGGTCCCCGGCGTTGCCGACGTTCCACGTGAGCGTGGTGCCCTCCGATCCCGTCGCGATGCGCGAGTAGAGCGCGAACGCGATGTCGGGATTGTGATCGAGGCGCTTCACCAGCGTCCAGCCCGCAGGCGGCGTGACCGGCGTAACGGGGGTTGCCGGATCGTACCCCCACGACACACCGACCAACAGCAGGTCGCCGGCGCGCGGCGCTGACGACAGCGTCACAGACGCCGTGTTGTTGTACGCCGTGTTCGCCGCTGCCGCCGTCTGCACGACTGGCCCAATGGATCGCGGCGCACGGCCTGCGCTCGCGCCCGCGGCACCTCCGCTCAGCCGGGGCAGGGCGCTTTGCGCACCGCCGTGACCACAGCCGGATAGAAGTACGGCGACGGCAAGGCCGAGGCCGCAAACAGATACACCCCGCATAGACATTCCTCCACGACGACGCACCACCCCGGAGCGTGTGTCGCGCTTGTCTCCGCAACGGTCCGCGCCCAAACGATAATCATACTACGAGAGCGTTCTGCGACGCAGCTTACCGTCGCGACCGACTGCGATTCGTCGGCTCAGCGCAGCAGCGGCACGTTGCTGGGATAGATGGGCCGGTCGATCAGTTGTTCCAGCACTTCCGGTGACGCGGTGAGCGCGACGTCGCAGAAGCGCGCGAACGCATCGCGCTCCGCTTCGCCTTCCACGTAGCGTTCCGTCCGCGTCAGATCGACCTTGGCCCCGACCGGCAAGAACCGCACGAACCGGCCGTCGTCGTCCTCGCCGGTGTCCACGAGCCCCGCGTCGGCGAAGATCCGCACGGCCGTCGACACCGTGGTGCCGTCAACGCGGTCGAAATCGAGCGTCGACGCGACGTCCGCGTACGCCATGTGGAGCGTTCCGTCCGACGTCAGGCGCTTCATCGCCGCGTACAGGCGGCGCAGCGTCTCCAGCGTGGGGGCGGCACGCTCGATGATGAAGTCGTTGATGCGGCGGTCGCGTTCGCCGAACAGCAGGTGGATCGACGCGTCCTCGCCGTCGCGCCCGGCGCGCCCCGCCTGCTGGTTGAATTCCGTGAAGTCGAAGTTGAGATGGTACAGGAACACGTGCCGCACGTCGGGCAGATCGATGCCCTCGCCGAACGCAGACGTCGCGACGACGACGCGAATCGCGCCCTCGCGGAAGAAGCGCTCCACCTGCGCGCGCTCCGCGCCGCCGACGCCCGCGTGGTAGAACGCGATCCCTTCACCGGCGCGACCGCGCAGCTTCTCCGCCGTCTTCGTCGCCTCGCTGCGCGAGTTGCAGTACACGATCGCCTTCTCGCCGTCGCGCACCACGCGCTCGATGTACGCCAGCTTGTTGGTCGTGCCGCGGGCGTCCACGACGTGCAGGTTGTCGCGCACCGTCGGGTCGATCACCCAGCGGTCGATGCGCAGCGCCGCGCGAATTTTCGCGAACACCTCGTCGCCGGCGGTCGCGGTCAGTGCTAGGACCTGCGGGCTGCCGAGCGCCGCGATCGACTCGCCGATCCGCTGGTACGCCGGGCGGTGCGTCGACTCGGACAGATGGTGCGCCTCGTCCACGACGATCAGCGCCGGGCGCGACACGTCGTTGCGGAACCGGTCGAGGTGAAACTGCACGAACTCCGGCGTCGCGCAGATGAGGTCCCAGTCGCCGGTGTCGAGCGCGTCGTTGAGCGCGGCGCGCTCGCCCGCGTCGATCGCACCGTTCGCACGGTGAATGCGGAGCCCGAGCGGCTCGAGGCGTCGCACGAGCGCGTCGTACTGGTCGTTCGCCAGCGCGCGCAGCGGGTACAGCACCACCGTCTTGCGCCCGTGCTCGAGCGCGCGCACCGCCGCGGGGAACTGAAAGCACAGCGACTTGCCGCGTCCCGTGCCGAGCACCGCGAGCGTGTTCTGCCCGACGTCGACGCGCTCGAGCACCTCGCGCTGCGCGTCGCGCAGCGGCCGGTCGCCGATCAGCGCGCGCAGCACGTCCGCGCGCGCGACGGACGCGCGATCGGTCGCGTCGCGCCGCGCCGTCTCGCGCACGCGCGTGACGTAGATGTTGATGCCGGTGCTGCGCGCCCCGCCGCCGGTCACCGCGGTCACCTCGGCGGTGTAGCGCTCGCCACCGTCGATGTTCGGCGCGATCCGCGCGGCGATCGGGCGCTTCAGAAACCCGAGCTGCAGCGCGCCGAACCAGACGCCGACCGCGCTGGGATCGAACGCGTTGTCGGGATGCCGGCGCAGCTCCAGCGCGGCGCCTTCACGGACGCCCGCGACGACGTCCTGCCGGCCCTCGAAGCTGACGCCGACGACCTTCGTGTTGAAGCCGCTTGCTTCGCCGATCGTCGCGTATGGGTCGCGCTCGAGATACTCGCTCGCATTCCGGTAGAGCTCGTCGAGGAACGCACGCGCCTCGGGCGGCGCAGGTTCGCCCGAGGCAGGCGGGGATCCAAAGTCCGCGAGAAGCCGCTCGAATGCGGCTTCCGACGGCGTGGGCGGCGGAAGCTTCTTCCCTTGTCCGCGCTCGCGCGCACGCGACGGGTTCGTTGGCGACGAACCCATCATCCTACGGTACTGGCTTGTGTTCGGGTTCCGGCGCCGTCGGTTTGTTGAGGTCGATGTGGAAATCGCCGTCGGCGCGCGGCTCGTCGTCGCCCAAGTTCAAGCGGATCTCTTCGTGGCCGAGCTCCGCCGCTTCGTCGTGCAGGCCCATCGCCTGCGCGTCGAGCGGGTCGATCTCGCCGTCCGCGATCTGCGGCTCGGGTTCGGGTTCGGGTTTGCGCGGAAGGTCCGCGCCAAAGTTGCGGTTTTCGAGCTTCTCGTAGTCGATCTGCTCTTGGCGCGTGCGCTTGTAGCGCGGCGGCGGCGCGGTGCGCCGGGATGCGCCTTGGCGCTCTAGTTCGCGCCGCGCGCGGCGTGCCGCGGCGACCGCTTCGCG
>JAQBPK010000053.1 GCA_028287565.1 Vulcanimicrobiota bacterium | reverse complement strand
CTGCGCGGCGGCGGCGTGATGCGCGGCGGCGGCGTCGGCGGCTGCGTGGGCCGCGGCGTCGGCGTGGGTTTCGGTGTCGGGTGCGGCGTCGGCGTCGGGCGGGGCGTCTCGAACACGATGCGCGTCGTCTGCGCCTCGGCTTCGGTGTCGTTGTTGCGCGCAGGACCGTGCACGAGACCCAGCAGGGCCTCGTGGAGTGCGATGGCGAGCGCGAGTGCCACGATCATGCGATCGCGGTCGCGCCGGAGGTCGATCACGTCAATCGCTCTTCTGCCGGGACGAAAAAGCCACCCCGGGCGGGGTGGCTGAATCGTCGTTCTCCCGTCAGCGCTTTCTTACGACGGATACACGCCGTACGAGCGGTAGTACCAGTCGCGGAACTGCTGTTCGCTCGGGTAGTAGCCGTACCGGTGGTAGAAGTACGAGCGATAGGACGCCTGCCGGCGCGACTGTTCGCGCTGCTCTTCCCGCTTGATGCGCTTCTTGTGGTTGAGGTTGGTGATGATGACCGCAGCCGCCGCGCCGCCCAGAATGATGTTGCGCGTGCTCGCTGCGCCGTCGGCGAGCGCCGGTGCCACCGCCCCGAAGGTCATCGTCGCGGCAAGCGCGCTCGCCGTCAGGAATTTACCGTTCATAGCGTCTCCTGTTTTCCCGGGACCGGGAATGATTTCACAAGGACAACGAGGTGCGGCCTTGCGGCAGTTCCCAGCCGCGCGTGAGGCGCGTCGCAGGCTCTGTTTCGGCGAGGGCGAAGCGGGCGAGCCGTGACCGTGCCGATCGAATCGCTGATCCGGGCCATCCCCGATTTCCCGATCCCCGGGATCCTTTTTCGCGACATCACGCCGCTGCTGGCGGACCCGCAGGGCTTCAAGGCGACCGTCGAGCTGTTCGTGGAGCGTTTCCGCGATGCGAAGGTCGAGGCCGTCGTGGGGATCGAGGCGCGCGGCTACATGCTCGGCGCACCAGTCGCATACGCGCTGGGCGCCGGATTCGTGCCGGTCCGTAAGCCGGGCAAGCTGCCGGGCGAAAAGTACAGCGAGCAGTACGCGCTGGAGTACGGCACCAACACGCTGGAGATCCACGCCGACGCCGTCGGAAACGGCCACCGGGTCCTCGTGGTCGATGACCTGCTGGCCACCGGCGGCACGATCGCAGCAACGCTACGCCTGCTCGAAAAGCTAGGCGCAAACGTGGTCGGCACGGCGGTCCTGATCGAGCTGGAGGCGCTGAACGGCCGCGCCGCGCTACCGGGCGTCGACGTAACCTCGTTCATTCGTTACTGACCCCCGTCGCTATCCCACGGCAAAACTGTGGACCGAAGCCTTTGCGTTCTGAGCGGGGTCTCAGGTAGGATAAGGCTTCCATCCAAATGACCATCGTTGACCTCGTTTCAAAGGTTCAGCAGTACGACCCGTCGCTGGACGGGGCGTGGCTCGAACATGTCTATGAGGTGGCCGACCGCGCTCACGAGGGGCAGCGCCGGGCCTCGGGCGAGCCGTACGTCGCCCACCCGCTCGCCGTCGCCGACATCCTGGCCGACCTCGAGATGGACCGGGCCACCATCGCCGCGGCGCTGCTTCACGACGTCGTCGAGGACACGGTCCTCACCAACGAAAAGGTCGCCGAGGAGTTCGGCACCGAGATCGCCACGCTGGTCGAGGGCGTCACCAAGCTGACGAGCATCCCGTACCAGAGCAAAGAGGACGCGCAGGTCGAGAACTTGCGCAAGATGTTCCTGGCGATGGCCAAGGACATCCGCGTCATCATCATCAAGCTCGCCGACCGCCTGCACAACATGCGGACGCTGTCATCGCTGCCGGCTCCCAAGCAGCAGTCCATCGCGCGCGAGACGATCGAGATCTACGCGCCGATCGCGCATCGCCTCGGCATCTGGCGCGTGAAGTGGGATCTGGAAGATCTCGCGCTGCGCTATCTGTGGCCCGAGGCGTACCGCGACATCGCCGAGCGCGTCGCGAAGAAGCGCGCCGAGCGCGAGGAAGCCGTCGCGCAGGTCATCACCGAGCTCAAGAGCGAGTTCGAGAAGGTCGGCGTCAAGGCCGACACCACCGGCCGTCCCAAGCACTTCTACTCGATTCACAAGAAGATGCTCAAGGGCCGTGACTTCTCGACGATCTACGACCTCACCGCCGTGCGCGTCATCGTCGACACGGTGAAGGACTGCTACGGCGCGCTGGGCGTCGTGCACGCGATGTGGAAGCCGCTCCCCGGGCGGTTCAAAGACTACATCGCGATGCCCAAGCCCAACATGTACCAGTCGCTGCACACGACGGTCGTCGGCCCGGGCGGCGATCCGCTCGAAGTCCAGATTCGCACCTGGGAGATGCACCGCACGAGCGAGTACGGCATCGCCGCGCACTGGCGCTACAAAGAAGGCTCGCGCAAGGACGACGACACGGGCCAGAAGCTCACCTGGCTGCGCTCGCTGCTGGAGTGGCAGAACGACATGCGCGACTCGCGCATGTTCATGGAGAACCTCAAGCTCGACCTGTTCGACACGCAGGTGTTCATCTTCTCGCCCAAGGGGGACGTGTTCTCCATGCCGGCGTCGGCGACGCCGCTCGATTTCGCGTACCAGGTGCACACCGACGTCGGCCACCACTGCGTGGGCGCGAAGGTCAACGGCAAGATCGTTCCGCTGGACTCGCACATCAAGAACGGCGACATCGTCGAGATTCTCACGAACAAGTCGTCGCGCCCGTCGCTCGACTGGCTCTCGATCGTCAAGACCAGCGGCGCCAAGCACAAGATCAAGCAGTGGTTCCGCAAGGAGCAGAAGGAAGAGAACACGCTGCGCGGCCAGGAGGCCGTGGAGCAGGAGCTCGCGCGCGCCGGCGTGCGCGTCGACCTCGCGCGCGGCGACGCGATCGACAAGGTCGCCAAGAAGCTGAACTACCACACCGCGACCGACCTCTTCGCGGCGATCGGATTCGGCGACGTCACGGCCGGCAACGTCGTGCAGCGCCTGCGCGAAGAGGCGAAGGTCGACAACGTCGTGCCGATCGCGGCGCTGCCGCGCCCCGCGACCTCACGCCGCACCGCGCGCAACTCCAGCGGCATCCGCATCGCCGGCGTCGACGACGTGCTCGTACGCGTGTCGAAATGCTGCAGCCCCGTGCCGGGCGATCCCATCATGGGCTTCGTGACGATCGGCCGCGGCGTGAGCGTGCACCGCGCCGACTGCCCGAACACCGCCTACATGAACGAGGCGCCGGAGCGCATCCTGGAAGCGGAATGGCTCGACAAATCGGCCCTCACGCACGCGGTGGACATCGAGATCGAAGCGAACGACCGCAACGGCCTGCTGCAAGACGTCCTGGGCGTCGCAGCGGAGCTGAAGACGCAGATCAACTCGGTAAACGCCCGCGCAAAACGCGACAAGAGCGCGATGGTGTCCCTAACGGCCCAGATCAGCGACCTCGACCACCTGCAGAAGCTCCTACGCAAGCTGCAAGCGATCAAGGACGTGCGCAACGTCTGGCGCGTGACGAAGCGAGAAGCAAAGATCAGCACAGGCGGCTAACACCACCACGCAAGCCGCAGTGTCATGCTGAGGCTGTCGAAGCATGAGCCGCAAGGCAGCGTGGTGACCGTGGCTCACCCTTCGACAAGGTCAGGGTGACATTCGAGGACTCTATCTCGCCGACTGACGCAGCAGCGGCTCTATCTCGACGACAGGCGCAGCAGCACCATTAAACACAGGTACCCGATCGAAACGCCGGCGATCACGTCCGTCGGCCAATGGACGCCGATGTAGACTCGGCTCCACGCGATTCCCGCCACCAGCAGCGCTGCTATGACGGTGAACGTGCGCGCGTAGCGTGGGAGGAGGCGGCCTGCGAACACCGCCATCGCGCCGAACGCTACCGGTGACGTGAGGGCGTGGCCGCTCGGGAAGCTGTCGCCCGCGACCGGCGCGCGCGGCCAAAGATGCGGGCGCACGCGTTCGAACACTTCTTTGAGCGCAGTGTCGAGCAGCGTGGCCGCGATGACGCCGATGACGAGCATGACAGCTTCGCGCCGGCGCCCGTATGCGGCGAGAACCGCGGCGGCACATACCGTGATCACCGTGAGCGGAATCGGGTTGCCCATGGACGTCAGACCGTGTGCTAGCGCGTCGAGCGCCGGGGTCGCGTGCCGGTGCATCGCTTCCATGATCGCTGTGTCCGCGCCGATCGGCTGGCCTTCGTGTACCTCGTGCGCGAGCGTGATCGCGATGACGACGCATGCGGCGGCGACCGCTAATCGCAGCGCCGTGCGGGTCATCAGAGCACGGAGTATCGATCCCGCTGCCGTCACGTCACGACCGAGCGGCGTTAGGCCGCGTAAGCCGCCGTCAGCACGCTGACAACGGCTTAGGCCGCGTACTCGCGGTCGATCACGTCGACGCGGCGCGATGTCGTGAAGCGGCCGATGTACGGCGCGCTGAACTGGCCCGAGGTCGGCGCGACGTCCGCGTAGTCGCGGCCCGCCGCGACGAAGACGTAGTTCAGCGTCGTGCGGCGGTCGTGCGTCGGATCGTAGCCCGCGACGCGCGCCGTGCCCGTGCCCGGCGCCGGTTCGATGACCTCCAGCCACGCGTGCGTGCCGCCTTCGCCGAGCAGGTGTCCGCTCACGTAGCGCGCCGGGATGCCGCACAGGCGGCAAAGCGCGATCATCACGTGCGCGTAGTCCTGGCACA
>JAQBPK010000027.1 GCA_028287565.1 Vulcanimicrobiota bacterium | reverse complement strand
CGTGGTGATCGACCGCTGCATCAAAGTAGAATCAGCCCGCTTCGACGGCGGCCTCGCACTCGGCGGAATGAACACGGGATTGCTGACGGCAAAGCGCCGCGCTCGCTGACGCGACGCGACCGCCGTCGCGGCGTCACGTGAATGCGATCAGCAGACCATCACGTTCGGGCTGATCCGCACGGTGTAGGTCGTGGTGCGTGACGGTGTGGTTGCGCCGGGCGTCATCAAGCCGAACGTGAGCGTTGCCGTTCCCGGTGCTATCGCGGTGAAGAGCCACAGCTCCGTCGCGTTGCCGCCCGTTTGCGGCGGCTGGCCCGGGCGGTCGAGGTTTTGGAACGCCGCGTCGTTCAGCGTGCGATTGCCGTCGCTGCGCACGATCGATCCTTTGCCCGTGCCGCTCAGCAGGTTCCAGCTGTCGCCGCCGTCCGCGACCGTGCGCAGCGCGATGACGAACTGCTGCGTGGTGAGCACCTCGACGGGCGGTGCGGGGTCGACCGCAATCGTCGCGAACGGCGGGCGCGGCGAGGGGCATGGCGCGAACGTCGCGGGCTGCGGTGCAGGCGATGTCGCCGGCCGGAGCGGCGGCGACGCCGCGGGTGCGGGTGCAGCCGGCGTTTGGCCCGACGTACCCAGCACGGTGAACACCAGCAGCGCGATCGTTGCGAATCTCATGCCGCGCTTGTACCCCGCGCGTTCAGAGCGTGCCTTGGACCTCGCGGACGTGCTCCAGCAGCAGCGCCGGCCACGTCTGGCGGCGCGTGCGGTCCACCGCCGGGCCGCGTGACGGCCACAGGATTGCGAGCGACCCGATCGCGTGGCCGTCCGGCGCCAGCAGTGGAACCGCGATCGAGTTCGTGCCCGGGACGCGCTCGCCGAAGCTCGTCGCGAAACCGTCGCTGCGAACCTCCGCGAGCGTGCGCTCCAACGCCGCTCGGTCGATGATGCTGTTTTCCGTGACTTGCGCGAGCGGTTGCGCGAGGACGGCGTCGCGAACCGGCGGCGCGCTGAACGCGAGCGTCGCGCGCGAGCTCGCGCCGAGATGCAGCGGCGATGCCGCGCCGATGCGCGTCGTGTAGCGCACTTGGTGCGCGCTCGGAATCTCGTGGATCGTGACGCTGGAGAGGTCGTGGCGCTCCGCGAGGTTGATCGTTTCGGTCGTCACCGCATGCAGCGCGCGCATGATGCCGAGCGTGCGGCGCACGAGCCGGTTCGACTGGAACGCCGCGTGCGCGAGCGCGAGCGCGGCGGAGCCCACGGCGTAGCGGCCGCGCTCGTCCTGCGACACGAAACCGTATTTCGCGAGCGAGCGCAGCAGCCGGTATGCGGTGGCCTTGTCGAGCTCGCTCGCGGCCGCGACGTCCTTGAGCGAGAGGCCGTGCCACTCGCCGTCGGTCCGCTCGCTGAGCGATTGCAGGAGCCGCAGGCCCTTCTCGAGCGAGAGACTCATTTCACATTCTAAAACGCTGTTTTGTCATAGGAAACGGCTTCACTGTACGCGTACGTCCGCAGCCTGTAAAGGGGTGTGTCCGACGCGAGGGGTCAGATGAAGCGCAGCACCTTCTCCGGTCTTGTCACCGCCGCGGCGTTCGGCGCGCCGGCGTTTTTGCGATACGCGTGGGCCGAAGAGCTCGTCACCGTCGGCACGGTCAACGCGTCCAGCGACGTACCGTTCTTCATCGGCGACAAGAAAGGGTTCTTCCGCGAGCAGGGGCTCGCGATCAAGTGGACGCCGTTCGACTCGGCCGCGAAGATGGTCGTGCCGCTCGGCGCCAACCAGCTCGACGTGGCCGCCGGCGCGCCGTCCGCAGGCCTGTACAACGCGGTCGTGCAGGGCATCGATCTCAAGATCGTCGCCGACAAGGGCTCGACGCCGCACGGCTTCGGTTACATGCCGCTGCTGGTGCGCAGCGATCTCGCCGCGCGCTTCACGTACAAGGACCTCAAGGGGATGAAGGTCGCCGAGCCGGCGCAGGGCACGACGACGTCGTCCACGCTCAACGAAGCGCTCAAGCAGGCGAAGCTGGCCTACGGCGACGTGACGCACGAATATCTCGGCTTCCCGAACCACGTCGCCGCGTTCGCGGGCAAGAGCATCGACGCAAGCCTCACCACCGAACCGTCCGCGACGCTCGCGGTGCGTAGCGGCAACGCGGTGCGCTACGCCGGCGACGACGTGTTCTATCCCAAGCAGCAGCTCGCGGTGCTGCTGTACGGCGCGAACATGGCCAAGAAGAATCCCGAGCTCGGCCGCAAGTTCATGACCGCCTACATCAAGGCGGTGCGCTTCTACAACGACGGTCTCGCGCGCGACAAGCGCACCGGTCACGGCTCGCTCACCGGCAAGAACGGCAAAGAGATCATCGACATCCTCACGCAGTACACCGCCGTGAAGGACCGCACGATCTACGAGCAGGCGACGCCGAACGGGAACGATCCCGACGGCCGCGTGAACATCGACAGCCTGCGCAAAGACCTCGCGTTCTTCAAGGCGCAGGGTCTGGTGACGGGCAACGTCACCGCGGACGCGGTCCACGACGGCTCGTTCGTCGATGCGGCGCTCAAGTCGGTCGGGAAGTACAAGCACGGCTGATGTCCGGCGCGAAGATTCGCTTCGAGAACGTCGAGAAGCGGTTCGCTCTGCGCGACGGCGAGCACGTCGCGCTCGGCGGCGTGTCGTTCGACGTGCGCGCGGGCGAGTTCTTCGTGATCGTCGGCCCCAGCGGCTGCGGCAAGACGACGCTGCTGCGCATCGCGGCGGGGCTGGACCAGCCGACGTCCGGGCGCGTGACGATCGCGCACGGCGACGGCGACCGGCCCGAGAACGCGATGGTGTTCCAAGGGGAGTCGATCTTCCCGTGGATGACCGTGCGCGACAACGCGTCGTACGGCTTGCGGATGCGCGGCGCTTCGGCGTCGCACATTGACAGCGTGGTCGGGCATTACCTCGACCGCACCGGGCTGCGCAGGTTCGCCGACGCCTACCCGCAGCAGCTTTCGGGCGGGATGAAGCAGCGGGTGTCGATCGCGCGCGCGTTCGCGTGCGACCCCGAAGTGCTGCTGATGGACGAGCCGTTCTCGGCGCTCGACGAGCAAAACCGCACGCTTCTGCAGCAAGAGCTGCTGCGGATCTGGGACGAGACGCACAAGACCGTCGTGTTCATCACGCACAGCGTGGACGAGGCCGTCACGCTCGGCGACCGCATCATGGTGATGGGCGCGGACCAAGGCCGGCCCAAGGCGTTCGTCGACGTGCCGTTCGCGCGCCCGAGGTCGGTGCTCGACCTGCGCGCGACGCCGGAGTACGGCCCGCTGTTCCACGACATCTGGGCGCAGCTCAAAGACGAGATCCGCTTTCCCAGCGCGGAGCCGGCCGCGTGAGCGTCGAGGCGTCCACGCCCGTCGTCGCCGCCGACCGCCGCGCGCGTTCGCGGGCCAGGTTCGGCGAGGCGTCGCGCGATCGCGTGCTGAGCATCGCCTCGCCGGTCGCGCTGTTCATGCTGTGGGAGCTCGCGGCGCGGGCGCACTGGATCGACGTTCGCTTCTTCCCCGCGCCGTCGTCGATCGCCGGCACGTTCGGCACGCTGATCGCGAACGGCACGCTGCTCGCGAACACGCTCACGACGCTGGAACGCCTCGCGATCGGAATCGTCGTGGGCGGCGTTCCCGCGCTGCTGATCGGTTTGGCGATGGGGCTCTATCGGCCCATCTACGCGATCGTCGACCCGCTGATCTCCGCGACGTACCCGATTCCGAAGAGCGCGATCTTGCCGCTGATCCTGCTCGTGTTTGGCCTCGGCGAAGCGTCGAAGATCGCGATGGTGGCCATCGGCATGTTCTACCCCGTCGTCATCAACACGGCGGCCGGCGTGCGGCAGATCGACCGCATCTACTTCGACGTCGGGCACAACTTCGGCGCGCGCGGGTGGGCAGTGTTCCGCACGATCGCGTTTCCGGGCGCGCTGCCCGTCATCATGACCGGCGTGAAGCTCGGCGCCGGGCTCGGACTCATTCTCATCGCGATCGCCGAGATGGTGGGCGCGCAGAGCGGACTGGGCTTCATGATCTGGAACGCGTGGCAGATTCTGCAAGTGAACACCATGTACGTCGGCCTCATCACGATCGCCGTGATCGGCTTCATTCTGACCGTGCTGCTCAACGAGCTCGAACGGCTTCTCATCCCCGCCCGCACGCGACGTTAGGAGAAACAGACCCTGTCATGGCGCTGACCGCAGAGCAACAGCAGACCCTCGTTTCGACGAACGCGGGAACACCGATGGGCGAGCTCTTCCGGCGCTACTGGATCCCCGCGCTGCTCGCCGAAGAGCTTCCCGAGCCCGACTGCCCACCGGTGCGAGTGCGTCTGCTCGGTGAGGATTTGATCGCGTTTTGCGACACCGAGGATCATTATGCGCTCGTTGGCGAGTTCTGCCCGCACCGCGGCGTGTCGCTGTTCTTCGCGCGCAACGAAGAGTGCGGGCTGCGGTGCTCGTACCACGGCTGGAAGTTCGACGTCGAAGGCCGGTGCATCGACATGCCGTCCGAGCCGGAAGAGAGCAACTTCAAGAGCAAGGTGCGCATTGCCGCGTATCCGATGGTGAAGCTTGGCGATGTGCTATGGACATACATGGGACCGCCGGAGACACGTCCCGCGGAACCGGAGATCGAGTGGGCGGCGCTGCCGGCCTCGCAGGTGTACGTGTCGAAGCGCTTGCAGCGCACGAACTACCTGCAAGCGCTCGAAGGCGGCATCGACTCGAGCCATGTGTCGTTCACGCACAAGTTCAGCCTCGACGACGATCCGCTCCACCGTCACTCCGGCGGCAACGAATACCTCAAGAAGGACGGACGGCCGCGGTTCGAGGTGGTCGAGTCGGATGCCGGTCTGTTCATCGGCGCGCGCCGCAACGCGGACGACGAGCATTATTACTGGCGCATCACGCAGTACCTCATGCCGTGGTACACAATCATCCCGCCGTTCGGCGAGAACTTGATCGGCGCGCACGCATGGGTTCCGATCGACGACGCGAGCAATTGGGCGTGGAGCATCAACTACCATCCGCTGCGCGACCTGCACGACACGGAGCTCGCCGACATGCGCGCGGGCGGGGGGATCCACTGCGTCTACAAGCCGGGCACGTACGAGCCTGTCGCGGACGCGAGCAACGACTACCTCATCGACCGCGCGGCGCAGCGCGCGAAGAAGTCGTTCAGCGGCGTGGCGGGGATCGCGATGCAGGATGCCTCGCTGCAGGAGAGCATGGGCCCGATCCAGGACCGCACGAAAGAACGCCTCGGCACCAGCGACAGCGGCATCATCATGGCGCGCCAGCGCTTGCTGCGCGCGGCGAAGGCGCTCGCGGACAACGGCGCGACACCGCCGGGACTGGATCCGGCGGCGCAACGCGTGCGCTCCGCATCGCTGCTGCTGCGCAAAGACGTGCCGTTCCAAGAAGGCGCGGCCGACGCGCTACGCCTGCACCCGCACACTGCGTTCGTCTCGCTCTGATGAGCATCGCCGCGGCGGCGCCGAGCGCGACCGAATGACGATCCCCGCCGCAGTTGCCGCCGCGCCCGGCATGACCGAAGTGCGCGAGTTCACCGCGCCCGACGTGCCTCGCGACGGCGGACTGCTGCGCATCGAAGCCGCCGGCGTGTGCGGCAGCGACGTGCCCGCGTACCGCCGCATTCGCGAACCGACGATCCTCGGTCACGAGAACGTCGGGCGCATCGAAGCGCTCGGCGACCTAGCGCGCGAACGCTGGGGCGTGGACGCCGGTGACCGCGTTCTGATCGAGGAGTATCTGCCGTGCGGCCACTGCGCGTGGTGCCGCAGCGACGACTTCCGGTTGTGCGATGCGACCGATATCTGGATGGGCGGCATTCGCTACGGCACGACGCCGGTGAGCGTCGCGCCGGCGTTGTGGGGCGGGTTCAGCCGCTTTCAGTACCTGCACCCGCGCTCGGTGCTGCACCGCGTACCGGACGACATGCCGGCGGAGCTCGCCGCGCTCGCGATCCCGCTGAGCAACGGCCTGCAGTGGGTGCTGCGCGAGGCGCGCGCGGCGTACGGAAACACGGTGGTGATCCAGGGCCCCGGCCAGCAAGGACTCGCGTGCGTGGTCGCGGCGAAACTCGCGGGCGCGGCGCGCATCGTGATCTCCGGCCTCGCCAGCGACACGCGTAGGCTCGAAGTCGCACGGATGCTGGGGGCGGACGACACGATCGTGGTCGACGCCGCAGCCGGCACGAAGACCAGTGCCATGGACGCAAACGGCGATAGCACCGGCGCACGCAGCGACGCGCTCGCATCGCACGTGCGCGAGATCACCGGCGGCCGTATGGCGGATCTCGTGATCGAAGCCTCGTCGGGCGGGCCGGGCACCGTCTCGGGCGCCATCCGGCTCGCGCGCAAACGCGGCACCGTCGTCCTGTGCGGCGAGAAGCACCGGCCGGTCCCGGAGTTCGACGCGGACGCGGTCGTGTCGCGCGTGCTGCGCATTATCGGCGTGCGCGGCCACGGCTATGAATCCGTCGAGAACGCGCTCGCGCTGATCGCATCAGGAAAATTTCCGCTCGAAGCGATGTGCACCGACTCGTTCGGGCTGAACGACGTCGACCGCGCGATCCGCCGCCTCGCGGGCGAAAGCGGCTCGGACGCGATCCACGTGACGGTGCTGCCGTGGGCGTGAACGCCGCGGTGCTGCCGTGGGCGTGAGCGTTGCGCGACGCGCGGGCGCGCGAATCGTCGTCACGGGAACCGCTGCGCCGAGCGCCGTGGCGCGTTCGTTTTTGCGCGCGGAGCTCGATGAGGTGCGATTCCTCGACGCCGGCCCCGCGGAACCGGCGGACCTTCGCGAAGCACTGAGCGGCGCCGACATGCTCGTGTTCGTCGCCGGCGCCGCGGATACGGCGGACCAAAATCGCACCGCCGCGCTCGCCGAGGCCGCTCGCGAGCGCGGCATGCTCGTGGCGGCGATGGTCGTGGGGCATGACGTCCCCGGGCGCTCGCCGCTGCTCGAGGCGCTGCGCGAAGCCGCGGACATGGTGATGTTCGTGCGCGACCCCGACGACGTCCACGCCGTGGTGTCGGCGCTGCGCTGAACGGCGCGCCGCTACGTCTTCAAGCTCGCGCGAACGACGAGGTTCGGCGGCGGTTTCGGAAGATCGTCGTCGATCGCGCTGAGCGCATCGATCGCCGTTCCCAGCTCCGCCGCGCGGGCCGTCACGTTCGCAACCGCGGCGCGCGATTCCGGCGGCAGCGCGTACGCGTGCACCGGCGTTCCATCGGTCGCTTCGATGAGGGCCGAATACTTCACGTCCGGGCTTTGCGACTGGTCGAAGCCCTTCGCGAACCTTGCGAGGTATGATTTGAACGAGCCCATCTCGCTGCGGTAGCGCAGCCAGCGGTGGTTCTCCCAGTTCATCCCCACGCCGTCGGGCGCGAGCACGCTCGGGTCCTTGAAACGTTTCGCGAGCAGCGCGCCGGCCGCGGATCCGCGGTCGCGCAAACGCCCGAGCACGGCAGGCGGCATGTCGAGGTTGAGCCCGCCTTCGTCGGCAGAGAGGAACACCGTCACGATGCGGTCGCGGTAGCCGGGCAGCCGGCTCTGCGTGTTGTCGTTCCAGTTTTGCATCGCGTTGAGGACCGCCGAGAAGAATCCGGGCAGCGCGTCGAACCGGCTGAACGTCGGCAACGTCCCCGCGGCATTGTTCGCCGGCATCCCGACGTTCTTCGACTCGTCCGTCTGCTGCGAGCGTCCGGGCGGAAACGGTTCGAGATCGATCCCGAACGTGGGCCACTGCGCGAGCGGTGCATCAAACAGCGTGAGCGGGAAGTTGCTCGAGATGCCGCCGTCGGAAAACCAAACGCGTTCGAGCGGGACGCCGTTCGCGCCGGCCGCCGCCCAGTCGGCGCCCCACAGCGGCACGGCGCTGAGCAGCACCGGAAACGCAAGGCTCATGCGCGTCGCGACGATCACGGGCAGATCGCCGGCGAGCGGCAGCGGCAGCTTGCCGGGCGCGTATTTTGCGAACAGCGCCGCTTCCTGCGCATCGCGCGGCGCGCGTGCTCTCGCTTTCATCCAGTCGACGACGTGATCGGGGAAGAACCGCGTCATCTCGGCGGGATCGAAGAAGAACGTCACCGCGTTAGGGAACTGGTATGGCCGGCCCCACGTGACGTTCGTCGTGATCATGTCGAGGCTCACGTCCGCGCCGGCCGGTTTCTCGGGAAGGCCCGGCTGCGCGACGTCGTCTTTCGCGCGCCACAGCATTCCGAACGTGAGCGGAACCTTGCCGGGCTCGAGTCCTGCCGTGAGCTCGAGCTCTTGCGTGAGCCACGTGCACAGCGCGTTCAAGCTGGTTCGATCCGCATCGTCGACGCCGGTCACCATGCCGTAAAAATTCCGTGGCAGCTGCTTAAATAGATCGCGCACGAGCGCGATGCCGATCG
>JAQBPK010000054.1 GCA_028287565.1 Vulcanimicrobiota bacterium | reverse complement strand
GATGGAACAGGTGCACGGCAACCTCGTGCAGACCGATTCGATCGAGCCGTTCAACGACTTCGCGCCGCCGGGTTTTCTGAGCCTCGACCGCATGCTGGCGTCGAACTTCATCCCGCCGATCTCGTTCCTGTTCACCCGCGCCGCATTCGAGGAGCTCGGCGCGTTGTACGAAGCAATCCCGTACGTCGGCGACTGGGATTTTTTGATCCGTTTTCTGTCCAAGTACGAAGTCTTCATGATCCCGCAGTACTTGGCGTTCTACCACTGGCGCTCGCGCGCGCAGCAGTCCGGCGTCCTCGGCAACACCGTCACGGGCGAAGTGGACCGCCACCATTTCTACCGCCAGCTCTTGCTCAACCAGTGGTTGCGCGCCGACATCGCATCGGGCCGCTTCGGAATCGGCGCGTACGCGAACCTGCGCGCGCATATCGAGAAAATCGTGGAGCAAACGGAACAGCGTCCCACGCCCCCGCCAGCGCCCGCCGCGGCTCCGCCCGCCGTTGCCGTTGCCGCTGCTGAAGATGTGCCGAACGCCGGTCCCGCGGTGCCGCACGATCCGGCGGAGGCTGCGACGACAGCCGTGCCTGACGCGCCCGATGAGATTCCGCGGGACGCCGCGGCGGAAGAGCCGGCGCCGGTCGCGACGGATAACGGCGTCGTCGAACCCGCGCCGAGCGCAGCGAATGGCAGCACCGCATCCTACCGGCGCGTCAGACGCGTGCTCGGAAGACTTCGTGCCTGGACCGCCACATTGTCGGAGCGAAAGCATTAGCGCGCACGGCCCGCACGCAGCCTTTTGACGATCGCATAGCGTCCGCTCGGCGTACGACGTCGGCGACGAATTGGAACTGCGCGCGCGGGATGTCGCCGACTGCAACGCGGCTCAACAGCTTTGGTTGCGCGCAAGATACGGCACTTTGCCTTACCAGTGAGCGGCTGATATCTTCGGCGACAGCCTCGGTTCGGCGATCGGCTGAAAAAAGAAAAGCCATACGCCGTATGGCTTTCGGATGGAGCGGGCGGCGGGAATCGAACCCGCGACTCTTGCTTGGAAGGCAAACCGTTGGGCTTTGGTGCGCACGGAAGACTTGTGCGTAAATCGCCGAGAAACGCAGTGCAGCGTTGGCCATTTCGCCTCGAATCAAGTGCTTCGGAGTGGAACGAAGTGGAACCGTTTGGAAGGCCCGTGACACCCGGGTGACTCCTCGCGCGCAGGGCGAAAGGTCGCTCCTCGTCAACGGTCCCGCAACACCCTAGCGCCTCGCGGACCGCGAATGGCCGCCGGGCGCGCTGACCGCCGGCACCGCCGGCAGGGAGCGAGCCTTGACGACCATGGCGACCACGCCGACCACGACCGAGACGATCCTCGCGGATCCCGCCGTGCACCAAGTCATCACCGACGCCAAAGCCGCGGGCGTCCAGGCCCTCACCGACGCGCGCGCTGGCATCCACGTCCTGCTCGGGCACGTCGCAACGAATCTCGGCAACGAGATCCCGCTCATCGAGCAAGCCGTGACGGACGTCGCGATGGACTTCGTGCCCTCGCAGATGCGCCCGTTCGTTGCCCCGCTCTTCCAGGCCGCCGCCGCACCGGCCGAGCGTCAGTTCACGACGACGGTGCAGGCCGGGATCACCAAGGCGCTCGGGATCGCGCTCGCGCGCATCGACGCGGCGCTCGGAACGACCGGCACGTAACCGGTGGGCCAGATCACGATCACCGTCGCGGGTTCGTTCGGGCCGACGCGCACCCGAACGTTCTCCGCGATGGATCACGGCCACGCGCACGCGACGACCGAAGCGCTGCGCTTCCTCGCGAATGACGTGCTGCCCGACGCGAACGCGATGGACCATCAGTACCACGCCGAGGGCGCCGCGCCGCCGGGCGGGTGGCCGTCGCGCGTGTTCCCGGAAACGGTCGGCGTCTGATGGCCGATCTACGCAAGCCCGGCCCGCACGAGCGGGTCGGGTCCGTGACGCCCGAAGAGGCGGCGCTGATCGAGACGGGGCGCTCGATGTTCGACAACCTCGACGCGCTGATCCGCACGAAGTACCCCGACGGCCGCGAGCGCGCGATGGCGCTGACGCATCTGGAGATCGCCGGAATGTTCCCGACCAAGTCCGTGACGCACGTGCCGCGGGCGGTCGCGTGATGAATCCGGTTGAAAAGCAAATCCAGGTCGGGCAGATACTGAACCTCGTGGGCCGCCAACACCCCGACGACGCCCTCGAAGTCCTCGACGAAGCGCGGCGCATCGTCGTCGGACCGGATACCGCCGCACCAGACGAGTCGCGCGAAAGCGAAGGCGCATTCACGCTCGGCTCGGCCCCGCTCCGCGAGCCCACCGTCGTCAACGTCTACATTCACGGCGCAATCGAGCCCACCGCGGAGGGCCTTCAAAGCGCAATCGATCAGGTCGTCCAGCGCTGGACCGACCGCGTCATCGCACCGCACGGGAGCGCATCGTGAGGGTCTACCGCGGCCCCCGCACCGGTTGCCGCCTCGCTCCCGCGCTGCTGCTCGTTCGGCTGCGGGCGAGGTTGCGATGAACGGCCGCGACACCGCCCGCGCAGGCGGCTACATCAGCCTTTCGATCGTCGTCGCGATTGTCGTCGTCACCGCGCTTGGAATCATCGGGGCGTACACCCAATGGTTCGGGCTTGCCGTCACCGCGCCGGCGCGCGTTCAGGGCGCGAACCTCCAGACCGGGAACATCATTCAGAAGCAAAACTACTTCTACGCGGTCAATCAGGAATACGAGGCAAAACTCGCCAACGTCGCGCGCTTCGAGAAGGCGCTCGCAACGGACACCGCTGCGAAGGCCGACATGGATACGCTGAAGGCCGACCGGGACGGCATCGTCGCCAATCAGCAAGCCTGCACGGCTATCGCGACCGACTACAACGGCCAAGCCACGAACTTCAACAGCGGACAGTTCCGCTCGATCAGCCTGCCTTCTCACCTCGACCCGGGAGCCTGCGACAAATGATGATCTTCAAGTCTTGCGTCCTCGCGACGATGCTGCTCGCGCAATCGACCGCTTCGGGCTGCGGTGGCAACGGCGGCGCGACCGATAACAACCTGACGACCACGGAGCAGCTCCAGCTCAAAGATCAAGGACGTCTGATCTACGAACGCGAGGCGCGGCGCATCACGCGAAACAACGAGCTGGAGCAACTCGGCGAATATATGCACGATATGGCCCAGGTCGGGACCACCGGGTACGTCACGATCTACCCGCCAGCGATCGGGCAGAAGGTACGACACTTCAAGGTGCGCGGCAAGGTGTTGCCGTGCGATGCTCAGCTCACGCCTTCGCAGCATCAGCTCTGGCAGGGCGGCAGCGGCGGCGGCTACCACGACGCGCCTGTCGTCGATCAGGCGAACGACATGGGATCGTACGGTGGCAAGAGCGATCGCTGCGTCTTCTTCTATACGTCGGACGGCGTTCTCGTTCAGACGAACAACGAATACGACTATTCGTCGATGCCGACCGAGGACGACACGCAGCCGGTGATCTTCAAGGTGGCGAAGTAACGCGCCGATGACCTGCACGCACGCCCCCTGCGAGCCCGACTGCCGCGCATTCAAACCGATCCCGCCCGGTCCGATGATGACCGTCACGAGAGGCGGCACGTCGCTCGCGATTCCGTTCGGATGGTTCACGCTTGGCGTCGCGGGCCTCATCTTCGCGCGGGCGGCCGGATGGCTGTGACCGCAACGGCTTCATCTCTCGAAAGGGCCACGATGCCGACCACCGCGCTCGCACCACTCGCCCCGCTCGTCACGCCGGAAATCCCCGTCGTGGAAACCGACCGCGACCACTTCGCGAAAAACCGCGACCTCGTAACGACAGCGCTCCGTGCGAACGGGGACCGTCAAATCACCGGCACCATTCGCATCGGTCCGCCCGACGATCCAACCGCGGGCGTGTGCTTCGTCGGATGCGCGCTGGAGGTCATCGAGTAGGTGCTAGCCTCGTGGGACTATGGCCCGACCTTTACGGTGTTCAAAGCCGGGATGGCGCAAGAGGCCGTCGAGCCGAACGTTTGGATCGGGGAGGCAATGCAAAGTTTCGCATCGCCTCTATCGAGCGAATACGAACGCGTCGCCCAGGCGCTCGGCTTCACAAAGCTCGAAGTCGACGCGCTCGTACGGTGCAACGACGCCGGGCTATCGTTCGCCGAGATAGCGGACCTCATCGAGGCGCACCCGGTCGTGTTCTCCGCCGCAATGACGCCGCGCCGCAAGGGCGAGGAAACGGACTTCGTCGCGCTGTGCGACGAGCGCCTCGGTGCGCGAGCCGGTGCCGCGATCCTCGACTACGTGCAGACGTTGCACTTCGATCTCGGCACGGATATCGTCGCAGCGCCGCTCGTAAACCAGTCATTCGGAGTAACGCACATCGCAAAGCCCACCAAACTATGGACCCCATCCGGCGCACAGCGTTCCCGCGCGATGGACCCGCAACGCCGCGCGCGGATCGCGAAGGAGCCATCGCAGCAGAAAGGCACGGCGAAGCGTCGCGCTGCGAACAAGCGCGATCGTGTGGCGCGGCGGGTGGGGCACGCGTGAGTTCAGTCGCTACCGCCCTTCCGGGTGAGATCGCTCGCGTCGAGGAGATCGCGTCGCAGTACGAGGCGATTCCGCCCGCGTCACAGATCGCGCTGCATGCGATCATCCGGCCCGCGCTGGAACGCGCCCGCGCCGCCCTTCGTTCCGGCGACGCTGTCGCGATGGTCCGCGCGTATGCCGACCTTCAGGAGATCACCGAATGAAAGCCGCCCTCCGCGACGCCAAAGTCGCCGCCGCCGTGAAGCACAAGAAATCCAAGCGCGCCGTCACGCCGAAGCCCGTCAAGCCGTCAAAGTATCCGCGCCTGGCACACGACAGCGCGAGGAAAGGAACGCTCGTGGTAAACGCGCCGCGATTGCGCGGGACACGCGCGGCGCTGTCGAAGAAGCCACCCGCGCTCGGGACCGTGACGGGCGCCACGCATCTCGGCGAGCTTCCGCCGCGCGTGAAGTCGCCAGGCAAGAAGCGCCGCGCGATCCGCAAATGGTACCGCGAGAACGTCGTGGGCAAGGTCGCGACTGTCTCGCGTGCCGCCGCCGAGCAGAAGGGCACGCGCACCGAGGCGGCTCGCGCGAAGAAGCGGGCGACGTGAGACTTTCCACGCTCCTCCAGATCGTCGGCTTCTTCTTCGCCGTCCCGGGGCTGCTGCTGTACGCGCTCGGCTGCAAGGTGCAGGATCGGTGAGCGACATTCTCAAGCGCATCGACCCGGATGGGACGCTATCGCGCGACTACGCATTCGCCCTTGAAGCGTGCGCGCATAGAGCGGACACCTACTTTTCAACGGCGGTCGCATTGCTAGCCGAGCGCAGGCTCCTGCGCGATCCTGCCGAGCCGACGCTCGCAACGCTCCGCACCAGCGTCCTCATCCTGCGCGACGAAGCCCGCGACCGCGGCGACCAGCGCGAAGTCGTGTCATGCAACAAGGTTCTCGCGCTGCTGACGAACCAGGTCCTCCCGACGAGCCATCTCCACCAGGAGCGGCACGGCGTCACGAAAGTCGACGGACCGCGTGCCGCGTGCGCTTCGCCGCAATGCCGGGCGCAGCTAACGGACGCTGAGCGGCGCGAGGTCGAAGCGCAGGACTTCACGGCGTGCGCCCTCTTCGAGTTTCGCCACGGCAGCATATTGCCGGATAGAATCACGGACGAAGAGAGGGACGCCGCACACGAAGCGGCGCGCAATCTGTTGCACGGCCTGCGCGGCGTGCTGCGCGAGCCGGGGCCGACGCTGGCGGACGTTCGCGCGCCGTTGCTACACGCTATCGCCGTGTACGCGACCGTCTATGCGAATAAACGGCAAGGCGTCGTCGTTCCGGGCTCGATGAGCGTCGAAGAGGCGCTAAACCGGATACTCGCGCTCCTCAGTCAACCGAAGCCGGAGCCGACGTACAAGCCGGGCGATTGGGTCCACATCGGGACGTACGGGCTACGCATTGTAGATACGGATGGCGCCATTCGTTTGACGGGTGGCGGGGTGCGGTGCGACGATCCGCACTTGGCGGCGATGGGGGTTCGACCCGCCACCCCCGCCGAGATCGCAAAAGCGCGCGGCGAATGAGAACCGTCCGAGCCCAGCCATCCGACAACGACCGCGCCGCCTTCTTCCACTACGCGGACTGGAACGCCACGCTGACGTACTGCGGTCTCACGATCGCGGCTGACGCGCCGACGGTGCGGACGATCACGGATTGCTCGCTGTGCGCGGCGCGTGCGAGGGGGAAGGCGTCGTGAACCAATTCGACACGCTGCCGGAGTCGTGTCCGTACCGGCCGCAGTTGCAGGCGGTCCCGGGTCGCTGCGCTGTCGTCGCGTGCAGCGCGCCGCTTCCGCCACGCCGACGCCGCTGGTGCTCAGACGGGTGTGTGAGCGCCGCATACCGTGAGGCGTGGAACAACCACGGTTGGTCGAGCGCACGCGCCGCCGCCTTAGAGCGCGACGACTACGCGTGCGTGCGATGCGGCTCCGATGGAGCACCGCCCGAGGCTGAGTCGGCGTTGCTGCCGGTGCGCCCCGTGTTCCCGTCGCCGCTCCCGTGCGCGCTCTTCGAATGGCACCGGAGCGAGGCGGGCCGCGCGTTTCGCGACGCGCTCACCGCGCATGACGACGCGAAGGCCGCACTCGCGCGCCGGTACCAGCTCGAAGTGAACCACAAGACGCCCGCGCTCGGCGCGCACGCCGAAGTATCGTGCATCCACCACCTCGACAACCTTGAAACGCTGTGTGGCCCGTGCCACCGCCGCATCACGGCGCAGCAGGCCCGCGAACGCGCGGACGCGCGGCGTGGGCGTATGCCGCTGCTGAGGGCGTCGTGAACAGGAAGCAGATGCGCGAGCGCGTCGTGACGATCATCGAAAGCGAGCGCGGCTGGCTCGACCTCGGCGACGTTGCGATTGGCGTACAGATCAGCGACCTCTCGAAGCACGGAACGGATACGTACGGAGCGACGTTCGGGTCGCCTGAGGAGAACGGCTGCGAGGCACTGATCTTTATCGACCCGCGCGCGTTCACCCACGAAGCCGGTATCGAGCACATCGTGCGGCACGAGCTCGTCCACGTCGCGCACGGCGTTCGCTTCGGCGAGGACCGGGAAGCGGCGCTGGAATGGTTGGTCGACGAAATCGCGCGTATCGCGCACGAGAACCGGACGATCCGTGATGACGTCGCCGCCGCAAAGGCGCTCCTGGAACGCGAAGGCTATCGCGTCCAGCCGCCGCCGTGCGCGCTGTGTCGCGGAAGCGGCTTCGTTAACGAGCCGATCTCTGTGGACAACTTCGGCACGTACGGCATCACGTCGAAGCCTTGCCCGCGCGGTTGCCGCGCTTCTCAAACGGTCTTCATTCCGAACGTCCGGTCTCGCCCGCTCGACGCCCGCGCCGCCGGCGCTCGACCTCACCCGCTCTGAAAGGACCCACCATGACCACGCCCGCCCAGACACCGCTCGCCCCCGTGAAGCTCCCGCGCACGATCACCGCCGTGACGATGCGCGAGCTCGCCGAAGAGCACGGCACCCGCGCGTCCGAACGCCGCGAGGTCATCATCCTGCGACCCGAAGCCGACACGTGGATCGAGACGCCGACCGGCGACGTCGCGGCGCGCATCGGCAGCGTGATCGTCTACGATCCCGCGACGAGGACGGCGGCGCCGATGGATCTCGAAACTGCGGCGGCGCGGTACGGGATCTCGTTCGCGGAGGACGTGCCGAAGACGGACGCTGCCGATGAGAAGGCCGCGGCGCCCGAGGCTGCTTCGACGGACGCGGCGCCGGCGGCGTGAGGTACTACCCACAGATGACGTTCTCGCTTCCGTTGCGCGACATGGACGCGGGGGACGGCGAGCGCGTCATCGCTATCACGCCCGACGATGGCGGCGGCTTCTACGGCGCCGCGCAGTTCACGGTTCCCAAGAAACACCTCCCGCAGGTCGCGCGACGTTTGCGCGAGCTGGCCGATGCAATGGAGCGCGAGGCGTGACCCTGCTGCGCGTTGCGCTCCACTACGCGGGCGCGACGGCGGTGCTGTTCGCGGCGACGCGGCTTGCCAGCGCGCTACCGGGCGGCAAGCCGAGCGTCGTGCGTCTTCAGCGTGTTTGCGCCTCGCGGTGGATGAGGACGTTTTATCTCGACGGGGACCCAGCGAGTGTGACGTCCGAAGTCGGAGAAACCGAGGAAGTCGTCGTCTACCGATTCCTCGCCTACCCCGGCATCCTGGTGCGCGAGACGTATCGGGAGCGATCGCTTGCGGAGCGCGGTGAGCCGTCCGAAGCGCTGTTCTTTCGCGCGGAAGCTCGTGCGGCGCGTGGCGAACGACCAGAGATTGTGGAGGCAGCATGATCCGAACCAAGTTCCTCACCGCCATCGCCGCCACGCTCGCCGCAGCCGCGGTGCCGGTTTCGGCGGGGGCGGGGTTGCGGTCGGCGACGATCGAGCACCACATAGCCCGCGGAGCACGCGTGTTCCGCCTTGAGGCGCAGCTATCCGCGCCATGCGTCCTTGCGTTCCTCGACGCTGACGGCCGTCCGTTCACGGCTTGGAACGACTACACTGGCGGGGCGTGGACGTGCGCAATGTCGCGCGGCGTCTATGGCATCACGCTGCAGCCCAAAGGGCCGCTCCGCAAGACAGACTTTATACGCACGATGGTCAACGGCGACGAGATCACGCGGCTAGCTCGCGAGGAATGCGCGCGGCTCGGTGTGCCGTTCCCGCTGCCGTTCCGGTACGATTGGACGTCGTAGCCGCCGCCCGCGGCGCGGTGAACGAAGCCCGGGTTTCGCCAGCTCGGGCTTCGTCGCGCAGGGAGGCGTGCTTCGGCGACGGACTAACGCGCATGGTACTACTGCTGGCCGTCGCGCTGGGCGCGTTCGATCCGACCGTGACGGCCGCGCAGGTCTGCACGCCGGGCTACGCGCGCGCCCACCGTCACGTGCCGCGCGACGTGCGCGATCGCGTCTACGCCGCCGCCGGCATCCCGCGCGGTCAGCGTCGCGGTTGGACGCTCGACCACGTCATACCGCTGGAGCTGGCGGGGACGAACGACGTCGCGAACCTCGCGCCGCAACCGCGTGCCGAGGCGAAGGCGAAGGACCGCGACGAGAACGCGCTGCATGCGGCAGTTTGCTCAGGGCGGATGACGCTGGCGGGAGCCGCGCGCGGAGATCCTGCGGCGGTGGCGGCGGTAGCTGGTCAGCCCGTCGCGCCGAACAGACCCATCACCCGCGGCGCATACCGCGCGCGCGGCGTTCCTTCGCCGAGGAGCACGCGCGAATACTTATCGAACTCGCACATGCAATTCGAGACGTTGTTCAGGTCGTCGAAGATTGTCGGCGTCTCGGCGAGAACGCCGTCCGCCCGCAGTCGGTCGCGTAGCCCGTAGAGCGCGTAGCATGAATTGTCAACGCGCCATTTCGTATCGAGCGGACGGCCGTGGAGGCGGCTGAGTCCCCGCTGCGTTCCCGGCCCGGCGAGCACGAACCACGTCCAATCCGGCGTCGCGTCCCGTGGTAAGTCCGCCGTGTACTTCATATCGGTGATGATCTGGTTACGCAGGAAGTCGCCCATGCACCGGACGCGCCGGAAGAACGCGTCCCATTCCGAGCACTGCTTCGCCCACGGGCGCTCGCCGCGCAGCCGCCAGAGCGGAGTGAACACCTCGTCCGCGAGGAACTCGTGCTTCGGGACACCTGAGCCGCCGGCCGGGATCATGTACGCGCCCGTGTAGACCTTCTCGCCGTGGCGCTGCATGTCGAGGACGGCGCAGACGAAATGCTCGGCATTCCATTCGTCGAAGTACCCGATGTGGGCGAGCGCGGGCGACCAATTCACGAACCGCGCGATCGCGAGGTTGAACCACAGCGTCTCGGAGTCGGCGTGCGCCGCGATGATGTGCTCAAAGATCCAGCGCGTCTCGCGGTCGTCGCAGCGGTTCACGTTGCAGAAGCGCCATTCCGCGAGGATCGGATCGCTCGTCCATGGGCGCGGCTCGCCCGCTTCCTTCTTGCGCCGGATGGTCTCGCGCTCGGTGATCCAGTGGACGAGGATCTGGTAGGCGTCAGGCTTCACGCCAGCGCCGCTTCCGCCGGTCGCCACGATGCGCGCTGCGCGAACAGCCGGCGCTGGATCGGCATGGTCTCGATGAGATCGGCGAACCGGCGTGCTTCAGTCCAATCGTTCGCGTCGCGGCCCTGTCGCCGAGCGGCGTACGACCACGCCATGCTATCGGCGGTGTCGAGCAGCTCGCGCACCGCTTCCGACGCGAGCGCCGTGGTCTTCAGCCCGAACCCGTGCAGGCGCAGGTCGGGGCGCTCGTTCTTGATTGCGCGCAGCACGGCTTCGATGGTGGCTGCATTGCCGTTGCGCTTGCAGACCGAGCCGACGCCGACCCATGCGCCGGGCGCGAGGCGAGTGCCGTAGGCGCGAAGGTGCGCGACGTACTCGGCGGGCTCGAAGCCCTGCAACACCGGCATGACGCACACACCCGCCGTGTCGTTTGCGGCTAGCTCATCGTAGCGTTCGATGGTGAGGCGCTGATGATCCGCGACGGTGAGCCCCGTCTTCGCGAGCATCCACGCCTCGCACATGTAGTCCTGCGCGACCGCCGCAAGCAGGTTGCCGTTCGCGGCCCAGCGCCGGATTTCGGCAGCGTATTCGGAGACAGGTTCGGGATAGCCGCCGTGCTTGGCAATCGTCGAGAACGCGCCGCTGTCCATGATCCAGTCCTGCGCCGGGAACGCGCCCTTGCGGCGACGGAGCGCGTTGACGCTGATGAACGCGGTGGCGAATCGCCCGGCGACGTGCGGATGGTGCAGGCCGACGAAGAATCGCACTACGACGTCCCCTCCGCATCGAACACGATGGACTCGACGAGGCGCGCGTGGGCTGCGTCGGGCTCCGTTGCGAACAGGTGGTCGAGCAGCCCGTTGCGCGCATCCTCCTCGCTGCCCGACGTGCTGAATGATCGGATACCG
The DNA here is from genome assembly GCA_028287565.1 of Vulcanimicrobiota bacterium. GTDB lineage: Bacteria > Vulcanimicrobiota > Vulcanimicrobiia > Vulcanimicrobiales > Vulcanimicrobiaceae > Vulcanimicrobium. The sequence goes on along the minus strand of JAQBPK010000054.1, from coordinate 78,132 downwards.
CCGATGCCGGTCAGCCGCGCGGTCTTGTAGCCGCGCAGGAGCCATGCGTCCTCGACGACGATGCGGCTGGCGACCAGCGCGCGCGAGAGCGCCTCGGGTGAAGCCGTCGTCTCGGCGTTTAGCGGCGCGGAGAGCACGGCTTTCTCGCTGGGACGGTAGCGCGTCGTGTAGGCCGCCGCTTCGCCCGTGACGTCGCGAACGACGTTCATGTACTCGTGCTTGTATCGCGCAGCCATCCGCCGCGCGCCGTCGTATTGCTTCGGGACGATCTCGCGCGCCAGCCCGACGATCTCGGCAGCGTTGTGCTCAGCCATCAGCGTTCCTTCCGCGCAATGTCGTTCGCCGCTTCGACGGCGCGAGCGATACGATAGAGCGCGGCTTGGATGCTCCACAGAATGCCGAGCCCGGCACCGGCGACTGCCCACCACCACGCGTCAGGTTGAATGTGCATCACGCACCCTCCGTTTCGCCCGAGGCAGACGCCGCCAACGCCTCTTTAAGTCGTGCGATCATCAGTCGGATCGCGGCGGGCGGATACACGATAAACTCCGCCTCGCGCTCAAACAGTCCGTTACGACCGGCGATTCGGTCGACCGCGATGCGTGGGTTGCGGTGGTCGACGCCCCCTTTGTCTTCGAGATACAGACGAGCGCCGAGCGTGGACTCGATGAAGTCGAGCGGGCTTCCGTCTTCGTCGAACCACGTCTCGCCTTTCACCATCGGCTCGCCAACGATGTTCGGCTCCCACGTCGAGAAGATCGTCCCTTCCGGCATTCGCACGAAATCGGCGTACGAGACGATGTGGCATTCGGCTGCATCGGCGCGGATCGGCGGTTTGTCGGCCATCACGCCTTCTCCACGGGCGGGGGAGACGCGAGTAGGGCGTCGAGGCCGCGCGATAGCGCGATCTCCGGCGTCGGTCCTTCTCCGTTTTTCGCGGGCGTAGCGATCATTCGGCCACCCAGCTTTGCGAAGAACCATCGCGGGCTTCGTGGCGTCGAGGGTTCGACCACGATCGCGCTCGCGAGCAGCGCCCTTTTCAGCGCGAGCGGGGAGGCGACGTTCTCGGGGGTGAGCGGGGCACAGAAGACGAGGTCGAATCCGTTGACGCCTTGGCATTGCGTCAGCAACTTCGTGGCGTAGTCGTATAAGCCGTCCTCGTAGACGCACATGTACGGAACGCCCTTCGTGATACGGGTGGATCGCGCGAACCACTCCGTCGCAGCCTCCTCCGCCAGCTTCACGAGTTCCGCGGCGCTCAGGGCCTTCGCGGTGTTTGTCATCGGTTTGCCTCGCTCGGCGGAAGCGCGAGTGTCCCGCCGCCGTGCGCTTCGGCGCTCATGTTCGAACAGTTCATCGACCCTGCTACGTGGCCGCAGGAGCAGAGTGCCTCTGGCGCATCGTTCGCCAAGAGCCGACGAGCCTCGTCGAACGGGTGAACGAAGCCGCGGCTGTCATCACAGAATACGACGCCGGGCGTGGCGAACGAATGCGGGAGAACGACGAAGTCCGCGTCATCCTCGAAGGTCGAACCAATCGCAGCGTAATCGACGACTTGCCCCTTCGCGACGCGAGCGTACTGTATGCGTCCGTATCTGTCTGCGCGAGCCAGCGCTGCATCGAGCATCGCGAGAGTGTCGGCGGGGGCCTTCGCGGTATCGGGGCGCATCACGACTCGTCCTCCGTGACGGACCACGAGCCGATGACGCGCCCTTGCAAATCACGCACGGTCAGCGCCGACTCGATCAGCCCGCCCGCGCCGCTCGTTGTCAGCGGAGATAGCGCGACGTTTGCGCGGTACGCTTTCAGGATAGCGGCAACGCCGCGGATCGCGCGAGCGACTGAGCCGCCCGTCATGCCGTCGCGGAGTTCGATGGTGAGCTGAAAGCGCATCACGCCACCTCGCTCGCATCGGGTTCATCATGCGTCCACAACGGGTCGCCGCAACTCGTGCACGGCCCGTCACGGTCGCCGGCGAACGGATGCGGCGCGATTCCTTCGGTGACCACGGGCGGGAAGTAGGTCGCCATCACGCCGCGTCCTTCAGCCCGAGCCCCTCGCGGCATTCGCGGCACGTCACGGCGTCGCGGTGGCTCGTCGCGCGCCCGTAGCGGTTGCCGCACGGAGGATCGGCCGCGAGGTGTGCGCGGTAGTGCAGCGCGACCGGGATGCGGCGGAGGTTCGAGCGGTGGGTGTTGGTGAGGCTGTGCGGCATCTTCGTCTTCCCTATGGTGCATTTTGTCGTCCGGGTATATAATAGCACCGTGACGACGCCGACGCAAGGGTTTTCTGCCCGGGTTTCTAATCGGCCGGACGTGGTCCGCAAAGCGACCGGGAACCGGCGCGGCCATCCGGGATTCGAAGAGGAGGACCGTGCGCGCGGTATCGAGATTACACTCGACCCGCGCGAGCGCGCAGCTCTGGACTTCGTCGTCGCCCGACGCGGAGTCAGAAGCAAGTCCGCCGCCGTGGGCGAGCTCGTCGTCGAAGAGGCGGAGCGACACGGAGCGACGTTGCCGCCGAAGCCGGTTCCGAAGAAGCCGGCTCCTGCGGCCACGCCGAAGCGCCCGCGCGCGAAGCGCAAGCCATGATCGCCGACCGCTATCTCCCGGCGTGGCAGGACGTGGTCTCGTTCGACGGCGACACCTTCATCCCGACGCTCTCGATTCGGTATCCGCTGAGCGGCGGCCAAGTCGTCCACGCGCCGCTCGGAACTGCGTGCCGTGGAAGATAGGTTCGTTGCGCGCAGCGATCAGATGGACGCCGCCGGCCGCGTCGTGTGCGACGCGGTGCGCGCGCTGCCGGAGACGGACGCCGAGATCGTACTGGCGACCGCGCTGGTACTCGTCACGCGCGACCGCGCGGCCGAGACGATCCCCGGCGTCGAGCGCGCGCTGCGCTCGGGCGATACGCGGACCGAGCATGAGATTCGCGCGCTCGTCGAGACGGCAATCGAACTCGCGTACATCCGCCTCGGCTTTGGCAAGCCCTACGCGCTCACGGTGTCCGAGCAATACGATCCAGCTAAGCACGGTGACGACGAACGGCGATGGCAGATCGCCGCCGTGTACGAGTGTGCGAAGCGCGCCGCGACCATCGGCGCGACCGAGCGCGAGGTCGTCGAGTTCGTGCGAAGCGCGTTCAGCCACGCGCGTTCCGACCGATGAACGGCGCCGCGCTGCCCGACCCAGGCCCGCTCTCAGACGACGACATTCTCAACGCGGTCGCCGCGCACCGCGACTTCTACGGCTGGTGACGTTCGAAGCTTGGACCCACGCCCTCGTCGCCGCCCTGCGCGCCAAGCTCGACGTGCGCGCGACCCGGCGCGGCAAGACGGTTGTACTGCGCTACGGTGCCGCAGAGATCATCGTCGAGGATGAGCCGGCGCACGTCGTTATCCGCATCGGCGACCGTGTCGCGTTCACGCCGGAGCGCACGGCTGAGACGGCGCGGGTGATCGCCGACTCGCTGGCGGCGCATTTCGATGTGGGGCGGTTTGGGCGGGGTTAGGCTTCGTCCGGTTCGGGTTCGGGATCGGTGACGCGGGCGTACTCAAGTTCGTACGATGGCGGCGCGTCGCCAAATTGAAACGTCGTCGCGTCGCCTTCCCGTCCGAGATACCACCAAGCGCGAACATCCAGTATCGGGCGCTTCTCGCCGCTCACCCGATGCTCACCCACGGCGGGCCGATCGGAATCACGCCCGGCGAACGCCGATGAACGCGCACGCTCATGCCGTCACAGCTGACCTGCACGTCATCGCCCGGATGCACGAATGGCGCGATCCACGCGAGCAACTTCTGCCGATGCGCGGCGCGCGTCATCGTCTCGGTTGTGCCGTCGGGATAGTAGACGCGAATCTCGTCGTCTTCGCCCGGCGGTTGCGGCGGATCGGCATCGAAGTAGGACAGGAATCGCACGGCTCGTAGGTTCGCGAGCTCCAGGTCGCGGTACTCGTCATACAGCATGGTGCGTTCGCTGCCGTCCGCGAACCATACCTGGACACGGTGGTCGCGACAGCCAGCCTGGCAGTTGTGCAGACGCAGTCTGCTGGCGTTCTCACCACGGTCGGCAGTCACCATGTCACCTCGAACGCCCAGCGTGCCAACCTTGGCAAGGTGGAGAGGAGCGCGGCGCGCTCCTCATCTGACTCGCACATGAGCAGCGCTGCGTACGTGCCTTCCACGACGACTGCGAAGGCTATTCCAGCGAGAACAGGGATCGCGACGATCACGATGACGACGAGGCTCACCGTCGCAACGCTCCCGCAATCACAGCCAGCATCGGCGCGAACGATTCCGTCAACGCGCGCCCGAGTTCCGCGATCGCCGCGTCGTGTCGCGCCTTCTGCGCCGCTATGTCGTCCGGCCGCATCGTGAGGACCGCGATGGCGACCGCGATGAAGGCGAGCGCCGGGCCGAGTGCTAGGATGAGGAGCGCGGCGAGGATGACGTCGAGCGCGGTCACGACGCGTTGCTCGCGGGCACGCATTCCGTGCAAAACACGGCTTCGCCCTCGGCGTCAACGAGTCGCACTTCGACCGGGATGCGAACCTCGTTCACGATAGCGGCCGTCGCGAGATCGGAGTACGAGCGATTATCCTCGTCGCGGAAGCCGTAGTCGATGAAGAGTTGCTTGCCGAGATGCTCGCGCAAGAACGCGTTTATCTCGCAGAGCGCGTGCGGCGGCTCGGGATCGTACCGTGCGCCGCGTTGTCGACCTTTCACGTCTCGCCCTCAAACGTCGCGTGCGGGAACACGGCGCGGAGCGCAGCGCGAACCGTAGCAACGCTCGTCAACGCCGAGTGCCTGTCGTAGTTCGCGACAGCATCGGCGGCGCGCTCCACGTCCGCGCGCGAGAAGTGCGGCGCGAACACCGTCCCGAGCGGCGGCCACTGAGCGGGCGCGGTTCGCGGCGCGCCGCGTTCGATGAACGGCGACTTCGGCGTGATTCGAACCTCGACGCCGTCGACAAGCGGCAGCACCGTCGCCGGGTGCGCCCAGAGACGCTCGCGCGCGCTTTCGCCGAGTGGGTCGTTGCTCACGACGGTAGGGGACCGCGTAGGAACGGCCGCGGTGCCATCCGCGTCCCGCTTCTCCGGCATCTGCACGGCCAGCCGCGACGACACGGTTGCGCTGCATCCGTCGCGCGTCACCACGTACGACGCCGGATCGAACGCTATCGCGCGCAGCCAGGTGAACATCGCGGACGTCTCGGCGGCGTCCTCGTCGGTCCAGTCGCGGCCGGGCGGGCCGCCGGTCGAGGTGCTCACGGTGTCCACCTCTCGGGAATCCAGCGCAGCTTGATCCCCTGCGCGAGTGCCTTGCGGTCGAAGCATTCGAGACAGTACAGACCGGGCGCCGCTTCACCGTTTGATCTTCGGCCCTTGCCTGTCGCGCTCGCATAGAGATCGTCGGCGGCCCACCAGTGGAGATACGGCCGTCCGCATTCTCGACACGCTTCTCCGATGTGACCGAGAATCAGCGTGTACCAGACGGTGCGGAGCGCGGCAAGGAATCGTCGGTACCGCGCGTACCATAGCACCCAGCGCCATCCGGCCCGCCATGCGTATCCGTAGTCGCGACAGATCAGCGAATCCACAACGTGCGCCATCCCGCCCAATTCCACGCCGCGTGCGCGGGGACCCGGGCCTTAGACCGTGTAGTGCGCGTGCGTCACGCCGCAATCGGGCCCGCACCGTTCTTCGCCCGGGAACAGGGCCCGCACGACCGCGAGCGCGATATGGTCCTCGTCGAAGTTCAGCGGATCGCCTCCACCGACGGCGGCCACTAACGCATCGCGCGCCACCTCCACGCGCCCCCTCGCGCTCGCGTCTAGATCGCTCCATTCGTCGGATCGCATATGGCCGGGTTCGCGGCGGCGGGCGTGCGGTCATGGTAGGATGGCGGCATGATGTTCCCGCGCCAGCGCCTGTCGCCGTCTGAGCGCCGCCGGTGGCGGAAGTTCTTGATCGGAATGGCCGACCTCAACGACAGCCTTTCGCGCAGCACCGCGCTCATGGTCGCAGCCGCGAACGCGCGGCTTGCACGGGTGGGACCACCGCTGCGCTGGACGGACGGCGCGAACCAGCGCAGGCCGAAGCTGTGACCTGGGTCGTCGTCGAGATGACGCCGGACTACGACGCGGACGTGGAGCGCGTGCACGGCCCCTTCGAATCGCAAGAAGCCGCCGAGACGTGGGTCGCGAAGCAGCCGCCGTTCTTCGCGGACGTGACGTTCGAACAGTGCACGCGCGTCGAGGAGTTGGTGACGCCGCGATGACCGAGCAGCGGATGACCGAGGTGCCGTGATCGAGCTTGTCGGCGGGCCGTTCGATGGCGACCGCACGCGCGACCCACGCGAGAGCATGCTCGCCGTCAACCGATACGAGCCCACCGAGAGCGAGAGGCGGCTCGTCGAGCGCGTGATGGTGCCGGAGCGGCCGTCACGGCGACGTCGCTTGCCGCCCGACTCAACGGGCGAGACGCGCTCGTGAGCATTGCGTACTACCTCGTCGAACCAGGTCGCCGGACGGCGCTGTTCCTGCACGAGCGCTGAAACGGCAAAAGGCCGCCGCCCGTGAAGGCGACGGCCAGAGTTTCGCTAGTGCCGGTATCCGAGCGCGAGAGGGACCGACGCTGCCTAAAACCGCGGTCCGGTTCGGCGCCAGGGCTTCGAGGCGCTCGCCCCAGCGCGCACATCGTACGGCGATTCGCGGCGGCTGTCAACGTGGAGGCGACGACGTCGGGTGTGGATCGCGTCGCCGCGATACGCCGCCGCCTCGCGACCATCGTACCGCGTGGAGCGGCGCGGCGCTAGGGATGCGGGGGCGAGGTTGGCACAGGTGTGCCGGGCGGCGACCCTACCCCCATACGGTTTCCGTTATCGGTAGCTCGACGAGGACGAGTGTTCCGTTATGACGGCTGCGCGCGTGGACCTGTTCCGTTATCCGCGACCCGTTCGTTCAGACCTGGCAGACCACGCTGACGGTGCGCGAGCGCGGCCACAGCGAGACGTGCGACCGCGGGCCGCACGAACCGGCCGCGACGTCCGCACGGTACGCAGCCTCCGAAACGCGCAGCGTGAACTCGCCGCCCGCTTCCCAGTACTCGACGTGCCAGGTTCCGGCATGAACGGAGGGTCCGTCGAGCGGACGCGCCGCGAGCATCGCGGACGGCGGCACGACGAGCGCGACGGCGAGCAGAAGCCACTTCACGGCTTCACCGGACCGGCGGGCACGTTGGGCGGGCGTCCGAACGCGGCTGCGATGATGGCGGGCGGAAGCGCAGCCTGCGCGGACGCGACGGCCGTCGACCACCACGCGCCCGCGACATCGGCGGCGATCGGACCGACCGCACCGTGCGAGGCCGCGACGTGCGCGATCTGCTGCGAGACGCTGTGGTCGGCGGCGAGGATCGCGACGGACGACAACGCGGTGCCCAAGCCGATTCCGAACACGCGATGCGAATTGAGCCGGTTCAGGGCGGCGGCGATGTTCATGGCTTCACGATCCCGTCGAGATAGGCGCCGCCCGCGGCCTTGGTGAGCCGCTGAAGACGCGGAGGGTTGTCCTCGCTGTGCAGCCGCCGGCCGATGTGAACCCACGTCGGAGCTGGCAGCTGCTCGAGGATGAGCTGATCGAAAACGAGCTCGCCGCGGTGCGCAGCCGCATCGAGGAGCATGGCCGTCTCGTACGGCGTCTGCCCCGCGACGTCGAAGTCCGCCGCGAAGCCCTCGGTGTGCGCGCTGTGCGGGACGCCGCCCACGAGCGCGTTGACGCGCGGGCAGCGGTAGGCGTCGTGGATCCGGATCGCGCGACCGCCGAGGATGCGCCGCACCTTCTCCAAGTAGACCGCCAGCGTCGCGAGCCGAAGGTGCTCGACAGATCCGGCCGGCGGCGCGTTGTCGATTCCGTGCACGGCCGCGGTGTCGCTGTGCGTCAGCTCTTCGAGCGAGAAGTTCGGGCTGAGCTTGGTCACGGCGCGACCGGAGCGGTCATGCCGCTGGCACCCTGAACGTCGGCGGTGTGCCCCAGCTCCTGCGCGCGAATCTCGTCGAGCACGCCATCGCTGATTTCGGCGGGGATCGCGGGCGTCTCGCCGACCGGCCGGCGCGAGCGAATGAACAGCATGAGCGCAGCGACGTACCGAAGTGCCACCACGAGCGTCTTGCGGGTCACCAGCGCCTCGGAGTGCATGCCCGCGATGACATCGCGCATCCCCGCGATCTCGCCGCGTAGCGCCTCAACGTTCGCCAGCACCGCCGCGAGGTCCGAACTCTGCGCGGTCAGCCGGCCTTCGAGCCGCTTCACCCAGTCCTGCGCATCGTTGCGCTCGCGGATCAGCCGGGCTTTGGGGATCAGGAACGCCGAGGCCGTGAGGGTGGCGAGCAGCACGAAGAACCCGATCGCGATATTGATCGCGGTCTGAACCTGTGGGAGCACGAGGGTCACGATCGGGTGCGCCGTAGCGCCCGAAGAGGGTGTCATGGCGGTTCCCGATCTCGCCCAAGGGGCGTGTGGAAAGAAGCGCTACCGCACGTTGCGCGGCGGTTCGGTCACGGAGAAGCCAGGCGCGCTATCGTAGAGGCACCACAGCCGGCGCCCAGCGCCAAGGAGACACAGGGTGAGACTTTCCATCGCCGCGAGCGTACTGCTCGCCGCCGCTGGCCTCGCGGCCTGCAACGGTGGCGCCGCGAGCCCGCCGCCGATCAATACCGGGACGCCGGCGCCGACCAGCACACCAACAGCGAGTCCGACGCCGCGGGTCATCTCCGCGCACCTGTCGTGGATCGGCGCGGCGCATTCGAGTACGACGTCGACGACGGCGCGCGGACGGTCGCCGCTCGCGACGACGTCAGCCGAGCCGATCGAGGTGGGGGCGGCGAACATAAATCCGCGTTCGTTTGCCGTGACGAGCGCTGAGACAGTCGCGACGGTTATCGTTTCATTCACGGATCAGAATGGTAGCCCAGCTCCGGCACCCTCTGGCTCACCTAGCGTCACTGTCGCCGATAGTTCGGTCGCATCGCCCGTGCCCCAGGCAACTCCATCGTCGAATCCTAGCGCTTCTCCGGGCCCGGTCGCCGTCGCCCAAATGAACGGCGGCTCCACGACAGGTTCGACGATCGCGACCTTGTCCTATGGCGGTGTGGTGTCTTCTAGCATCGGCGTGCGTACTTACGCAGACCCGACGCTCGGATGCCCGGCGTCGATAACAATCGGCGCGGTCGAAGGGCTTATAATCGCGAACGGCACCATCTCGCCGACCCAGAACACCGGCGCCGCCGATGTTTATCTTACTGGACCGGCGTGTGCTGATAAATCAACCGCCGCAACGACACTGCACGCGCCGGCCGGTTTTCAGGCATACACCGACGCTACGCCAATCGCTGCCATTTCGACGGCGCTACCATTTACTTCGACTGGAGCGACACTTAGCGTAGGCGCGATTCTGGCTGCTCCGAGTACGTATGGCGTCCTCGTCATCAAGGGCGCGATGGGTGACTATGCGAAGTTCCGCCGCGGCGCAGTCGGCTGCGGTGGTTCAACAACGCTGTGCGAGAATGACGCCGAGATTGGAACGCTCGCTGTGTACGGTGCAGGCGGCTTCTTCCCGTTCTAGGGCGCGGAGCGAGCGAGACTGAAACGGAGAACCGAAGCCGGTTCTCCGTTTCCCATACCTCGCCGTGGCACACCTTACCATGACTCACCAGGCCATACCTTGGCGTAGCTTACCTAGCCGTGGCTTTCCACGCCCCGCTACGTCTACGTCTTCGCGAGTGATTCGACATCACCATGCTCGAAGGCGATGATGTTAAAACGCCCGTACGTCGGCCGGAAATCGCCGACGCCTTGGAACATCCCGGCCTTGACCGCGAGTGCGTTCAATACGTCAGGCGGGATATATTCCGGCGCGTTGACGAGGACGGTAAACGCCACTTTCCACCCCTTGTGCATGGCTGGCCGCGATCGTGGCACAGCGTTTCGCTGCACGACGACGCGCCGCCGGTCGACATAATCCCATTCCGTCACGTCGGGCACGAACGGCGCGACGGGATCGAGCGGAATGACGCTCGCTTTCACGAGGTCCATCATCGACTTGCGCGGCGAGCGCGGGTCCTGCATGGACTTTGCCGCCGTCGCGAGGGCAGCGCAGAAGTTCGCGCCCGGTACGCCAAGCCGTTCGTCGTCATCGCCGACGCGGTAGACGTACGATTCAAGGTCATCAGATTTCTTCGCCGCGGAGCCTTTCGCTGCGCGGCCTTTCTCTTCTACGCTTTCGACGTTGTACGCGTGAAACAAGAACGGCGCGGTGCCCTGCACAACGATGCGCGCGACGTACGGCTCGGACAGTGCTATCGCGTGATCCGCGCCTGCTGAGACGGGCGCGAGAGCGGAGCGCTTGGTCATCGCGCGACCTCATCTTCCATCGTCGCCAGAAACCTCTTTTCGCTTGTCACGCCGCTTCCTCACGAGCGAACCATGCGGCCCGGGTCGCTTCGTAGTCCGCGCGATGGGGGCCGCTGTCGACGAAGTCGCCATTGGCTTGTTCTCGCGCTGCGCCGGTAGCGAGCATCAGCGCACACCACAGATTGTCCTGCGCGCCGGTGAGCCGCGACCGGTCGGAGTGCCAGTCGCCACTCGTGGCGCGTAGCCAGAGCGGGACGGCGCCATCACCTCGCAGGGCGGTCCACACGACGTCCTCGTCGAGCAGGTTGGGATGTTCGAGCAGCCGCGCGAGCTGCTTCTGCAATGTGCGCGTGATCGCGGCCTGGGACTCAAGCTCGTAGAGGTAGTCGCCGAGGTTCTCCTGCGCTAGGCGGACCTGTGCGGGTACGTCTGGTGAGAGCGGCATGCGCGGGTCGCGACGCTTAGCGGCGGCCGTGGCGATTTTTGCCGCCGCGGCGAGCGTGTCGCGGCCGTTCACGCGGCGTCCTCAATTCCCGCGAGTGCGGCTATGCGGTGCAGCCGATCCTTGAGGTCCGCCATGCCGTTCTCGATGCGCGCGAGCGCGTTCTCGGCGCGGCGCTGCGCGAGCGAGGCGACGGCGGCCGGCGCGTTCGGGGACGGGTGAGGCGGTTCGGTCACGGGCGGTCGGCTCGTGCGATACTCGGCGAGGGAGACGACGCGGCCGGGCGAAGGGTGCTGGGTCATTCGAAAGTACCGCTTTCGGGTGACGGGCCTCGTCGGTCTGATACACCGGCGGGGCCGCTGTGTTATGGTGGAAATATCGTACCACCACGGCCTTGCGGTGGCAAGGGTTCCGTAGTATTATTTCCACCATGACTAGACCGAGGAAATCCGCGGCTGAGCGCGCCGTTAAGGTCGGGGTTAGCCTGGTGCCAGGCGTGATCGCTCAGCTTGACAACCTGGCCGGCGGGCCCGGCGGGAATCGATCTGCCGTCGTCTCCCGGCTCATCACTGAAGCCGCGCGCGGCAACGCTCGCGCGCCGGAAGGTCCCGCCATGCTCGACAACCCTACAGGCCGTGAGGGCGCGGCTCAGATGGCCCTACCGCCGTTGGAGCGATCGGACCGCGACGAGGCGGCTGCGCGCCAGCCGTACATCGACCGAATCCAGACGCGCTTGAAAGCCATGATCTACGCGATCGAGGACATCATGCGCGAGGTGAACGACGAGCTAATCCCCGCAAATAGCGCGGGGGATGACCAGGAATTCGAGGCTGAGCGCGACGCGATCCGGGAAGTCGTTTGGGAGCTCGTCGGAGACGTCACGACCATCCTGAGCGACTTCGACAACGGGCTCGGCGTCAGCGACGACTACGACGGTTCGGACGGCCCTGAGTACGACGGCCACATGACGGACGCCCAGAAGGCTCAACTCGCGCGCGATGTTCGCGACGGCAAGCGCGAATGGGGAATGTGTTCTGACGCGTTTGGGGACGAGTGCGAGGCGGCGCTGGCGCGGGAAGAGTCGTCAGCGTCACGCTGACCGGTGGCAAGAAATACCGCCGCTCTCACCAACGCACGTCCCCCTCCTACAACCTCCCCCTGAGGCGGCGCTGCAGTTTTCGTTTGTCAGGTCCGGTAAGCGCGACCTTGGCGGGGCAGCGGAGCCTTCTCGCGCCGCTTTTTTCAACCTCTTCGATTCGAGTCCACGCGCATCGGCGTTTCGGCGCATCTTTACAAACCCACACGCCTGGGTCAGTGGATGATTTGGCGCCGCCAGCCGTTGACGATCATCTCGAAGCCATGATGCACAAAGAGCGGCAAGATAACCGCTCCGCAATACTGGCGAAACTCGTTTCGGAAGAGGTCACGCGGCGAGCGAAGAGACTTGCGAGACGGCTCACCTAGGTCAGCCGTGGATCAAAGAGGTGCGTGACGCCGAGCGCGTGGAGAGCCGCGCGCGCGTCGCGCACCGACGGCGCCGTCTTTGGCAGCGCGAGTTTCGCCAGCTTCTTGAGCAGCGCCGCGTCGGACAAGACGGCGTCGAGCGAATCCGGCAACGCTGAGATGCTGGGGTCCGCATCGAATGCCGCGTGAATGTCGTGCGCGCCTTCTCTCGGAACAGCCGTAAATACGAACGCTCCTTTCGCGAGGAGAGTGCCGTGATAGAGGGAGACGTGCGTGTCGAGATAGCCGTGAATGGCTGACTGAGACGTCGCAACACCGATCACGGGCTTCATCAGAGGTACCTCTTTCCGCTTCCGCCGCCAGAGCCGCCGCCGCTCGGGCGCGGCGACGCCGCAGGAGTGATGAGTACGACATATCCGTCGGCGAGCAAAGCCTGCTGCTGCGCGATCGTTGGTGTCCCCGTGAAGAAGGTGAAGCTCATAGTTCCAGTGGTCCCACTTGTGGCGCCAACGGATGCCGCGACATAGTAGGTGGTAGCGCCCGTCGTATCGAGTCCTGACGATGAGTTCTGGGTTCGCGCCGGAACGCTGACCGTGGTTCCATCAGCTCTGTATATCGAACCTGCATTCGTCGAGGCGGTGATGTATGTTTGTCCGGCTGGGGCGGTCACCGTTAAATTGATGTCCGTCACGAACGGCACCATCGAGCCCTGTGCGTTGAACATTGCCGATGTCGTCAACACTGGCTGGTTCGCGTACGCGCTGGTCGTGACGCCGGTGTTTCCTTCGGCAACTGTCCAATCAACCGATGTCGTGCTGTACGAACCGTCGGTGGCGATAACACGCAGCTCGAAGTAGTACGCGAACGAAGACGCCTGCCCGGCATAATTCTTCGGCAGCCCGTTTATTGAGGCGGTTATCGCGCCGGTGAGCGACTTCGCCGCTGCTTCTGACTTGATGAGCTGGAGCTTGCCGAGCGACGCCGGATCGTAAAACCCAACGAGGACTTGGAATTGTCCGATCCAGTCAACTGCGCTGGTGCCTGAGATAGTGAACGGCAGTGTAACCGAAATATCAATGAAACCGGTCGAGTACGTCTTGACCGTCGCGCTCTGGCCGCTCAGCGCGACGCTCGTGCCGGCCGGGGCGGGAATCCACAGCAGCTCGACCGATGCGCTCGGCGTGAACCCGAGAATCCCGATCGCGCTGGTCGTTGCATAGCCGTACAGGATCGCGCCCGCTCCGGGCTTGCTCGGCGTGCTCGTGGTGGTCCACGTGAGGTTCGCTTGCAGCCAGATCCACGAGGTCGCCGACGCCGGCAGCGTGGTGTTGTGCGCTGGGATGGCGGTTTGCCCCGTGCCGCCCGGCCCGAAGACCGCCGTGAAGGCGGGCGTCGCGAGCACCAGCGACGCCGAGGAGTACGTGGGCGGAAACGCGTTGGGCGAGACCGAGTATTGCCCGGTGCCGCCGCCGGGCCCGACGCCCGCATGCAGCGCCGTCGCGATCGCGTTCCCGTTCTCCAGCAGCGCGGCGTTCCAGTCGGGCTCGAAGGGCTGGAATGCCACGTCCTGCCACGCGTCACCACTTTGGAAGTCCAGCGTCGTGACGACCGAGGTCACCAGGCCGAACACGTTGGACGCGCCGGTCTCGAAGTTCGTGATCGTGACGTTGTTGACGCCACGCACGGCATCGCCGTTCGAGAGACCTTGCGGCTTTACGTCGGCGACGAAGTCGTTGCGCGTATAGAGCCGGAACGTCCCGCGCAGTTGCCCCAGCGAGAACTGATCCAGCAGGCCCAGCGCTGCGGCTGCGCACGCGGCATCCGACGTGAGCGCCGTGATGGTCTGCGGCGGGCCGTCGATCTGGCGCCCGGTGAGATTCACCGACGCCCAATCCACCACGAGCGCCGAATACGGCTGCTGCGTTGAGGGATTGGTGTTGCCGTTGACCAGCACGGCGTTGTAGAACGTCGCGCAGTCCTGATCGGTGACCTGCACCTGCACGGGCTCGTAGGCGTGCGTTCCTTGCGCCAGCGTCAGATTGTACGTGTACGCGTTCGTCGCGCCGCGGTACAGGCGCACCATGCGGGGCGCGCGATCGTGGCCGACGCGCACGAACCACTTGTCGGGCGACGCGCACGTGATCGGGTCGGCGTTCGCGTGCGGGTAAATGGTCGAGGCGACGGTGACGGAGTTCGCCGCGGCCGAAGCGACGACGCAGTTCTCTTGCGTGGCGCCCGAGCCGACCGTGATCGTCGCGCCGGCGGCGAAGCTCGCGCCCGTCCCCGCCGTTACCGGCAGCACCGTGTTGGCGCCCGCCGCAGTCGAGCCCGTCATTGCCGTCGCGAGCGCGCCGACCGCCGAGAGCGCGTCGTTGATCATCTGGCCGACCGTGGCTTGGGCGCGGTTGCCCGAGAACGTCGAGCCGGTCGTCCCGGCGAAGTTGCCGGCCGAGATCGAGAGTTGCGGCCACCGCGTTGCGGGCGCGTTGAGCAAGAACTGATAGATCGCGGTGGTGACGTCGGTACTGGAACCGCCGCCGACCGTGTAGCCGTCCTGGACCTCGTCGAACGCCGAGCTGAGCGGGCCCAGGCGCACCGTCGCGCGTGGCGAGCGATCGTTGGTGCGCTGGCGCTGACGGATCACGCCCGCGTAGCGCCGCCGGCCGACGACGGCGCCGAGGCCGTACGCGCCGATGGTCCCGGGGTTGCCCGGCATCGTGAGCGGCGCGTTGCACGTGAGATACCAGCGCGCGGCCTCTGGGTCGAGCCCGGGCGAGCCCACGACCGGGATTCCCATCGTGAGCGCGGCGCCGTCCCACAAGTAGAGTTGCGGTTGATCTTCGCCCTGGCTGGTGTCGTAGGGGCGATTGTCGCTCACGTACACCCGCGTCGTGGCGGCCGCGGGCACGTACCAGGCCGACGAGGTGCTCTTGGCCTCGAACATCGGCCGCGACCACTTCACCTTCTGCCCGACCGCCACGACGGCGCTGGTGACGTGCGCGGCGATGAGCGCCACCTGCGTCACGCCGCCGGGGCACAGCCAATTCTGGACGGTGAAGCGGCCCGCGGCGCTGCCGGCCGGGATGAGCGTCTGCTGATAGACGGTCGAGAGATCGGACTTGAAGAGCTGGATCGCGCAGTTGCCGCTCGTCGTCGCCGAGTTGTCGACCCACACGGAGAACGAGTAGCGCTGACCGGCCGTGACGGAAACAACCCGGTACGCGAACGAGTCCGGTGAGGCCGAGCCGGTCCCTGCGTATTCGAAGTCGGTCGAGCCGCCGGGGCCGCTGGTGCCGACCGTGATGTTGTTGAGCGACCAGCCCGAAAGCGAATCGCTGTTGGTCGCGAGGTTCGACGTGATCGTCTGCGCGAGCACGTCGTCGCCGGTGCTGACCTCGACGATGTTGAGCTGCGTGTAGTAGCCGCGCTGCTCGACCTGTTCGTAGTACAGGCCCAGACCGAGCTCGCCGGCGCCGCAGCCGCCCGGCGAATCTTCGTATACAATCCGCCCGCCAGCGAAATCTGCAATGCAATCGCGCGTGTAGCACGTGCTCATGTCCGGCTTCCAGACCGATACGCGAACGTCGGGAGCTGGCATGGAAGCACCTCAAAGAAAAAGCCGCTCGCGGTCGAACGGCTGAGGAATGGAGACGACGGAGTTTTCGGAAGAGCTAGTCGCCGCGGTAAACGCGCTCGGCGAGCACGCGGGCGCGGGCGGTCACGTCTATCTCGCAAGTCCGGACGCGAACGAGATAACGCTCGATGGCGGCTTCACGCACGCGCAACTCGCTGCGCTGGTCGCCGCGTGGAAGCCCGCGATCCTATGCGAAGACGGGCACCGCCAAGTGAACGACGGCGGGCCCGTACGCCGCATCTGCTTCTGCGGGAAACCCGTGGTCCGCTAGACGCGCGCGTACCGCGACGAGCCCGCGCCGCTCCACTGCGTGCCGCCGCCCGGCGTGAGGTTCGCGTTGCGCCGGTTGAGTGCGGTCGCGACGGCCGGGGCAATGGCGTTGCCGAGGTCTTCGGGCGTCGCGCCGATGACGTTGCCTTGGACCGCGACGTGTACGTGCACGTCCGCGGCGCGATTCGCGGTACCGCCGCCACCGGAACCGCCGCCGGTTCCCGTCGAGCCGCTACCGGTCGACGAAGCCCCGTTCGGATTCACCGTGATCGTCTGCGGCGTGTACGTGCCGTTTGCCGAGAGGTGCCCGATGTTCGGATCCGGGTAGCTGCGCGTGATCGTGAACAGCGAGGAGAACTGGAGCGACGAACTCGCGGCGGAGAACCGATCGACCGCGGCGCGGAAGTCCGCGACCGATGCCGTCAGCCCCGATCCGAACGTGAAGACGCCGTTGTGCTCGTTCTTGATACCGAGGTCGCCGTTGGAGCCGCCCAGCCCCTTGAGGTAGTTGTAGTCGGCGAGCATCTGCCCCGAAAGCGTAGCGGGGTTGATGTTCTTGAGCGCGGCTTCGAGCTTGAACCCGCCGTCGCTGGGCGAGCCGTTGTTGTACGCGTCGAGCCACGGCTTGTAGGACGGGTCGCTGCGATCGGGATAGTTCGACGCCGGTCCCCAGTGCGGGCCGAATTGCCCGCCGATGAGCGAGCCCACCGCGGAGCCGACCGGCCCGAAGAACGCACCACCAATTGCACCGCCGACGCTGCCCCAGATCGGATTCCCGCCGGTCATGCCGTTGACGAGTTGCGCGATCATCAGTCCTTGCATCGCGCCGGCGCCGGAGAAGTTGAGGCCGCCGCCGTTCACCCAGCCGCCCGCGGCACCGCCGGGCATCGACGACTGACCCGGCAGCGAGAGGTCGATGTTCCGGCCGGCGATTTGCGTCACGTCGGTCGGAACGCCGGTGCCGGGCGCAATCGCCTTGCCCGCGATCGACCCGATGTTCAGGCCGTCCTTGCCGCCGCCGAGGCTCAGCGCGCTCGCCGATCCCGATCCCGCCGCGCTCGCGGCGACTTGGAGAGCCGTCGTGAAGCCGCCCAGCGCAGCGGTAGCCGCTTGCGTCGCGGTCGTCGCCGTGGTCTCTGCGGTCGTGCGCGTCGTCGTCGCGGCGGTCACCGCTTTCGTTGACGCCGTGAGAGCGTTTTGCGACGGGTCGCCGCCGTTGGGCGATTCCGCTCCGAACGCCGTCGGCAGCCCAAACGCCTTGGCGATCATGTCGTTGAGGCGCGTGAACATCGCCCCGTGAACGATCTTCTGCTCGAACGACTTTGCGAGATCGTCGAAGATCGTCGACCAGATGTTCTTAAGCGTATCGCGCAGTGAGGTCGTATGCTTGATGATCCCGTCGAGCCAGCCGGACTCGCGCGTCTGCCATTGCTCGGTGAATTGCTTGTGCAGGTCCTGGATTTTGTCGTAGAGCGCTGCGTACTCGTCCCATTCGAGCTTGTTCTCGCGCTTGAGATTCGAGAAGCGCGCGGTGTAGTACGCGATCTGCGCTTCGAGGCTCAGTCCATACGTCGCAAGCTCTTCCTGGACGGCCTGGTCCTTGACCGCCTTGTGCGTGACGAGATCGGTGTTGGCGCGTTTGATCGCTTGCTCGGCATCTGCGACTTTGAGCGCGTACTCGGTCGCCTTCGCCGCGCTCGTCGCGCCGGCAACACGCTGCTCCCAGTAAGCGCGCTGCGTTTCCAGCGACTGACCGTACGTTGCGGCTTCATCGGCAAACTGTCGCTGCTGGTCTACGAGCTGTCCAGACAGCGCTTTGAGCGCGGCTTTGTACTCGTATGTCTTTGGTACGAGCGCGCCGATCTTCTGAAGCATCGCTTCGATCTGCGCGTTATTCTCTTCGATGTAGTGCCGCGTGCGGTCGTACTCGGCCGCGGTCTCTGTCTTGCTTTTTTCGAGACGCTTCAGTTCGTCTTTGTCGTCGTTACTGAGCTTCGTGCCCTTGTGGGCGGCATTGAACGCATTGAGGGAGGCGATCGCCGCGCGGCGCGCTTGGTCCTCGTCCTTGAGCTGCTCGGTGAGGCGCGGCTGGAGCTCCTGCTGCGTTTTGACGTGGCTGTTCAGGATGGCGATTTCCTCGGCCGCGTCCGCCGAGGTCTTCTTCTTTAAGTCGAGCGTCGCGATGGCGCGCTCATCGGCGCCGCCTGCGAGCGCAACGGCTTTCGCGTAGTCCTCCTCCGAGCGCGTAATCGCGTCGAGATCGGCCTTCAGCTGCTTTGCCGCTTGAGTGAACGGATCAACCTTGTCGCGCTTAACCTCGCTCGGCGCCGGCGGATCGTACCCTTCGGGGGTTCCGTGCTTCGCGCCGGGAATGACCCGTGGCGACTTGTCCGTGTGCGGCGTCTCGCGACCCAGGAACTCACGCCCCGGGATGCCGCGCTCGCCCATGAACATCGCGACCTTTGAAACATAGTCGCGCGTCTCGGAGAATTTCGGGATGCCGCCGAACTTGTCGACCGCGCCCGGTCCGGCATTGTACGCCGCCGCCGCAAGCCACTTGTCGCGATGAAAGTGCTGCAGCTGCTCTGCGAGATAGGTGAGACCGGCGACGACGTTCTTCGCGGGGTCACGGAGGTCGGCTTCGGTGTACGAGACGCCGCCGATGACGCGCGGTTGGCCATGCTCGCCCGGCATAACCTGCATCGGGCCGATCGCGCCGGCCGGCGACGTAGCGCTGCCGTCATAGGAGCCGCCTAATTCGGCACGCTTGATCGCCATCGCGAAAGCGGGGTCGATCCCGAGGCGCTTCGCCTGTTCGATAAGATAGTTGTTCCAGCCGTTCGCCGCGCTCTGCGATGCGGCGTGCGCGGCGCGGCCCTCGCCGGCATCCGAGGCGGTGGGCGAAAGCGAACCGCCGTGCTCTTCAAAGAATTTAACGCGCGCCAGTTCCCTTTGTGCATCAGTGATGCCCTGTAAGCGGTCCAGGAACTTCCCTGCGCCCTCAGTAGCGGCACCGAAGTAGTCCGCGATCGATTTCACCCAGCCGCTAAGCGTCATGAGGGCTTGCGTCTGTTGACCCAAGTCGGCCGGATTGAGGACCACGCCGAACTGGCGGGCCGATTCGTTACCGGCCTCCTGCCATTGGTGGTACAATTTCATGGCTTCGACGAGCGGGGCGAGCGCGCTATGGATTGCGTCGATGGTCGTCTTTACCGACTTTGCCGCTTCGCCCGCGTCGTGGAGGCCGGCCTTGAACTTGTCGATCGGGTCATCCGATGTACCGAAAGATTTACCGAGCTTGGCGAGTTCGTCGATGACGATTTGAGTGCCGTGCTCAACGGCCGGCAGAGCGCGCTCCGCCAGGCCGATCATAAGGTCGCCGAAGCCCTGCGCGCCCAGTTTTAGTTCCGGGAGATTCTGTTGCGCCCAGCTTCGGAACTCGTCCGCCAGCGGCTGCATCGCAACGACGCCGCCACGCATCGCGTCTTCGAACGCACCGAGCACCGGCAGCAGCGCGGTGCCGAACTCTTCCTTCAGCAGCCCCGTGAGGTTCGCGAGGTTCTGCACCTTACCCGAAAACGAATCGAGCGCAGCCGCTGCAGATCCGCCCATGCGGTCGTGGATACGTTGAAGAATCGTCTCGTACAGGATTCCGTTGTTAGCCTCTTCCTTCGTGATGAGGCCGAGCTTCACAAGCGTGCGCGTGCGGCCGTCGTATGCGGCGGCCAGCATTTGGTCGGCAGATGCGAGGCTTGTCGTCGTCGCGACTGCCAACTCCATCGCGGCTGACTGCGAGCGGATAGCGTCGTTGTACGACAAACCCGCCGTGAGCATCGCCTGAATACCGGCCAGCGCGTCCGTCTTCTGAAAGACGCTCGTGCGCGCGATATTTGCCGCGTACTCGTCGACGGCTTTGGTTTGCTCTTTCCAATCCGCGACACTTTGGTTCTTGAGCAGTGCGCCGATCGTGACGAGCTCGCGCTCCGAGCGCGCCGCTTCGTCGACCGATTCCTTCAGGAACGAGAACGCGGCCGCGCCGATGGCGACCACTGCGCCGATGGCGAGCAGCTCTGGCGCGGCCGCGCCAAGTCCGCGCACCACCGCGGCGAGTCCGTCGACCTTGACGGCCGCGGCGTCGGCCTCCAGGCCTAGGACGCCGAGGCCCTTAGAGGCGATGCTGACGTGCTCGGCGACGTTGGTCATCGCGTCGACGTGCTCGTGCGCGGCCTTCGTGCCGTGCTGCATCGCGTCCGCAGTGGACTTGTGACTGTCGGCGTGCGCTTTTCCGGCGGCTGTCGTCTTTATGTACGCCTGCTCAAGGGCGGCCAGGCGCTGATCGAAGTTTTCGATCGCCTTCGCAGCGACATCGGTTCCGGGTGTAGCGACGGTAACGGTGAGCTTCTCGTCGACGTTTCCCACGAGGCCCTCCGTCCCTTACAATGCTTGTCCGGTGTCGGGGTCCTTGCCCCATGCGCCGCGCGTGATGCCACGCGCAATCGCGATCTCGTCGGCGCGCAGTTGACGCGCACGCTCGCGCTCGATCCAGAAGAAGTGCAGCCGAAGCTGATCGAACGTCATCGTGCGCCCGACGCGCTCGGCGGTGCGGCTCAGCCGGTTTGCTACCGCCTGGCGCATCTCGAAGAACGTCGGGCGCAGATCGTCGTCGGCTACTTCGGCTGCGCCATCGCTTTTGGGCCGACCACCTCGGTCACGTAGAAGCGGCTGAGCGCGGCGAACAGTTCTTCGGGCTCGGTGGTGCGGTCGATCAACTTGGCTCGCGCTTCGAGCAACGAGTCATCGGGGTCGGCGTCGGGAGCGAACTCCGAGCGCGCGACGAAACGCACGAACTGCGCCTTGAGGTTCGCGTTGCGAACGAGCGCGCGCGCGCAGCGCCCGATGAGCAGCACGAGCTTCTCGCCCGCGGGTGTCTCGTCGTTCATCGGAAGCGGCCCGATCTCGCGCGCCGCTCCGATCACGGACGGCCAAAACTCCCATGCGACTTCGCAGCGCTCGTTCGCCGGCAGCGGGTACATCTGCGATGCCTCGCCGCCGAACGTGACGGGGAACGGCTTGGGCGAGAGGATCGCGGCTTGGACCTCGGCGTCCCCGAGATCTCCGCTCGCATCCTTCGCCACCGGCGCCACGTACAGCGAGCACGTAGCCGCATGGTCCGGCTGAACAGCCGCGCATTCCTTGCACGGCTTGCCCTCGTTGCGCTTCGCATCGCGCGCCTTCTTCTTCGCAGCGAGTTCCTCAGGGGTCATCAGTACACCACCGCGGAGCCGCCGACGATGAGGGCCTGGACGTCGTTGTTCGCCCCGGACGTCTCCGCCAGGTCGAAGCTGAGCGTCTGCTCGAGCGCGCCCGAGAGCTTGCCCGGCACGGCGTCGCCGTTGAGGAACAGGTTGGGCATCGTGAAGTTCACCGAATACGCGACCAGACGCGTCGGGTCGATGAGGCTCTGCGTGGAGATCGCGTAGTTGAGCTGCACGCCCGCAATCGAGCCCTGCGGCCCCGTCGCGGTCGAGAGGCCCAGAAAGTCCTTGTACTTGGTGTTGTCGGGGAACGAGAGGACAATCGAGCCCGAGCCGGTGCGCTGGCCCAGCGGGAAGTCCTGAACGAAGCGCGATGCCGCAGTGCGGAAGCCCTTGTCCAGATTGTTGTTCACCTGGAGGTCGAACTTGCGCACGAGCGTCGTGTTGGCGGCCGTGAGGTTCACGCCGTTGTAGTTGACGCTGGCGGCACCGTTGATGTTCGCCTCGGACACCAGCGGGAACAGCGTCGAGAACGACGGCGTGGTTGGTGAGACGTTGATGACTTCGTTCGCCGCGACGAGGCCGAAGTCGCACATCAGCTGCTGACCCGGCGCGATGCTGATCTTGAGCGTGTCGAGCTTGCAGCCCACGTAGTCGATAGCGTCGTTCACGCGGTTGTATTCGAGCGAGAACGAGGGGATCGTCGAGAGCGCCAGGCTGAGTGTCGAGCCGTACGCGGTGGGCGAGAGGCCCTGCACGGTATCGGCGGTGAGATGCGTCTTGGTCGTGGCCGCGACCTGAATGGCGTTCGCGGTCGGGATCGCGTTGATGACGCAGGTCTCGACATTCGCCGTGCCGGCGCCCACGATGACGGAGTCGCCGTTCTGGAACTTCGTGCCGGTGCCGGCGGTGACCGGAAGCGAAACGTTGGACGCGACAGCCGTACCGGACGTCAGCGCGGTGACGGCGTAGATGTACGCGCTCGGCGTCGTCTGCGAGCCGAAGAAGTACGCCAGCAGCGGGAAGAGCGTGTCGGGCTCGGCGCCCACGCGGAGCGACGCTGAGAACTCGTAGCCGCCCGTCGCAGGCATCGACTGGCCGGCGCGCCTGCGCGTGGTCGGGCGTTTGATCGCGATGTTCTTGGGCGAAGGCGACCACGTCTCGTAGTTCGGGAAGATCGTCGGAACCGCGAACGTGCCGAACGTGATCTCTTTGGTGTAGCCGATGCTGGTGGCTTGTGCGACTGCGTTGGGCATGTGGCCCTCCAATAGAAAAAGCCGCGACGTGGAACGCGTGCGGCTACGAGGTAGAGCGAATGCCCGCGCAGCGGGCTACGCGGTTGTTACGGCTTGGCGGATTCGGAGTCGGACGAGATCGCGGGCGGCGCGTTCTTTGCAGGCGGCGCGCTGGGCGCGACCGGCGCGGGCGCGACGGCTTCGAAGTTCGGGTTCGTCAGGATCGACGCGCCGAGCTCGGCATCGAAATCGATCGGGTTGCCGGCGCGGTCGCGTGCGGTCTCGCCGCGCTCGAAGTAGTAGCCTTCGATGTTCAGGGCTTCTTGCGGCGCGTCGGCGCGCATCTTGATCTGCATGGTGGTACTCCCTTAGAAGTGGTAGCGGCCGACGACGACGTACTCGACCGCGTAGATGACCCACACGGACTGATCTGCGCCCTCGCCCTGGAGGTCTTCGAAGAAGTCGCCCTTGCCGAGCTCGCTGCTCTGCGCCAAAGACTGGCCGCCTTGCGGTAGCCCGAACAGCGCGGGGTTGTTGAGCACGCCGACGACTCCGCCGCCCGCTCCGTCGTCGATCACCGGGCGCAGGGCCGCGAGCGCGTCATCCGCGAGTGCGATCTTGCCGCCCGCTCCACCCACGACGGCGGGGGTCTTTTGCGAGCGCGCCGCGAGGATGATATCGAACGGCACGTCGACATCGCGCACGCGCTGCCCGACCGGTCGCGGTGTGCCGTGGCCGTGCATCTTAATGCCGCCCACGACGTCGCTGGGATTCACCGCAGCGTTCTGCGCGAGCTGATTCGTCTTGCGCAGGCTCACCAGGTTCGCGAGCTTGCCGCCCGCGTGCATCTCGGCGCTGAACGCAGCGTGAAGCGCGTCGAGCATCTCGAAGCCCAGGATCGCTGCCGACGTCGCCATGCTACGCTCCCGGCGCGCCAGCGCCCATGATGTATTTCGCGAAAATGTGCGTGATGCGATCGGCGATTTGCTCGTCCATGAAGAGGTACGGTCGCGCGGGCAATCCGCCGGATCGCTCGGCCCTTGTGTGCACGAGGAAGCCCGCTGCGCCCATGCTACTGGCGATGCGCTGCTGCTTGCGCGCACGGATCGAGCCGTTCGTCCCGTCTTGTAGCCAGCGCGCGTACTGAACGTTCGTCCCGACCATGATCGTATCGCCATCGATCTGCTGGACGTTGCCCGAACCGCCGAGCGTCAGGGACGCCAGCAGTCGCCCCGTGCGGTGTAGCAGCGGCGTGTGCGTCTTGTTCGGCGGCCAGCCGGGCCCACCGGCGTCGATGCGGTCAGCGGCGGCCTTGAGCACGACGATCCCGGCGCGCAGCAGCGCGGGGCGCATGTCCTGGGTCGCGGCCTTCATCGCGCTCAGCCGAGCGCGTAATGAGTCCATGCCGCCGATCTCGGACATCGCGGCCTCCTGGCGGGCGAAAGGACGACGCTCAGCGCGTCTCGGTGAAGCGTTGCTTGCCGCGCTTGAGGTGGAGGGCGAGGTGTGTGGGTGGCGCGTTCCAGTGCGCGGCGAAGATGACGTCGTAGCGCAGCCCCGCGACGGTCGCGACGAAGGTCGGCCCGCCGTCGCTGATCGCGATGGACGGAAGCGTTCCATCCGCCGCGGGATTGATCAGCAGCAGCGCGTCAACGGTTTGGTTGATGCCCGACGGATCCGTGACGGTCGAGCCCGTTTTGGGCTGGAAGTCGACGGCCCCGCTGTAGACGGACGAGGCGGTCGTCGAGCCGTCAGCGTGAGTCGTCTCGCTGATGATCGTCGCGGTCTCGGTGTCTTCGCCGGAGCGGTCGAGCGAAAGCGTTTCGAACATCGACTACTTCCCGAAGACGCCCGAGAGCTTGAGTCCGGCGAGCAAGTCTTCGGCCTGTTGCCACAGCGTCGGCGTCCCGCGCCCGCTGCTCCCCTCGGTCGATTTCCACTGCGTGCGCTTCTCGCCCGACACCGTCATCGCGATGCCGCGGTTCGCGAGGTTGTTGCGCTCGTAGATGGACGAGAGCGCCAGCAACTGCACGGCCTCGATGATCTCGGGCGGCGTTGGCGCAGCCGACGAGTCCACCAGCGGCGCAACTTCGGCGTACTGACCATCCGGCGTCGCGGCGCTCGCGATCGTCGTCGTGATCGGCGCGGGCGAGAACAGCGTGCCGGGCATCTCGCCCACCAGCGTCAACTCCGGGCACACCAGCGTGCCGCTCGGGTGCGCGTTCACCGCGGCCGTCGTTGCGAGCGTCGCGCCCGCGGTCACGACCGTGACGGTCTCGGCGAGCGGGCCCATCGGATCGAGCGTGATGCGTGCGCCCACCGCGTAGCCGGGATTCGCGGCAAACGTGAAAGAGGTCGCTCCCGCGATCGCGCTGACGGTCGTCGTCGCGGTCGCTCCGCGCCCCAGGAACAGCCGGTACTTGAACGCGCCCAGCGTGGGTGCCACGGTCGGCGTGATGGCGCCGGTCGACGTCGTGACGGTCCGCAGGCTCGGGAGCGTCTCGCCCCACGCGGTGCGGGTCGTGATGCCCAGCGTGTACGATGCGCCCGGCACCAGACTAGCGACCGATACAGGCGCGTCGGCCGACGACCACGCGGGGGCGGCGGCGGGATTGTAGCCGTAGCCGCTCGCGAACGTCACGGCGAACCGCACGCCGCTCGGAAACACGGCCTGGTAGCCGACGCCTTGGAGCGCGATCGGCGCGTACGTCTCGATGATGCCCTTGGGGGCGTCCAGCAGGATCGTCGACGCCGGTAGCACGTAGCCGCTGGCGCCCGGCTGGAGGAACTCGATCTGCCGCACGTAGATGACCGGCGAGGAGCCCAGCGAGAGCGATGCGGTATCGTCGCCGGTGATGAACTCGATGCGCTCGCGCGCCAGCAGATTGCGCTTCATGATCGCATTCGCGTAGCCCGACGCGCGCACGAGAATCGCGCTCAGCTGATCGTCGGGACGGTTCAGCAAGGTCGCGTTGTCGTTGGGGAGCTTTTTGTAGTCCGAGACAGAGAGGTACGACGTGGCGAGCTGCATGCGTCGTCCTCTCTGGCTGCGTAGCTGGTTTGCGCGGCGCCGAGCGCCGTCGCGTTACTGGTAGGAGACGGTGAAGACCGGACCGCTCGCGACGTTGACGCACGTCAGCCCGTTGGCGAGCGGCATTTTCGGTAGGGGGAGCGAGAGCGGACCAACCGCGATCGTCGCGGCGAAGACCGCGACGACGGTGCCCGAGTTGGTCGTCGCGTTGTCGTAGCACAGGACGTTGCCCGTTCCGGTGCCCGCCACGGTGATCAGCACCGACACGATCGCTCCGGGTGCGTTCTTCACGATGGTGTTCGCGGCGCCCGACGGAACCGACGCGCTGAAGTCGCGCGGGGCGACGTACGGATCGCTGGAGCAGTGGATCGAGCCCGCGACCGAACCCGAGACGTAGCCGGAGACGGTGGCGGCGATCGCCATTTGCGAGGAGACCGACGTGACGTACGTTCCGGTCGCGTTGGCGACCGTGGCGCCGGCGGTCGGGGCGTTGAATGCGAAGCCGTCGGCCGACGTGGTGAGCGCGATCTTCGCGCCGCCGCCGATGTTCGTAATGGTGGTGATGCAGGTCTGATGGCCGTTGAGCGGCAGCGTTGCGGCCACGCCGTTGCCGGAGACCGAAAAGGCGAACTGCGTGCTGTTGCTTGGATCGGCGAGCGCAACGCTCGGTGCGAATGCCAGGGGCGTGAGCGCCAGCAGCGCGGTCGCCAGGACCAGGTAAATCTTGCGGATCATGCGGTTATCTCCAGGGCGGCGGGTGAGGTGTCGGGGTGCTCGATGCGGTCGAGCGCTGTTCGAATTGCCGCCGCGGTTGCGGCCCAGGTCCGCGTGCGCGCGACGTACTCCGAGGCGGCGCGGGCGCGTTCCAGCGCGGTGGCGTAGTCGGTCTCGACGGAGCGCATGGCGTCCGCGAGCGCGTCGACGTCGGCCTCGTACCAGCGCGCGTTTGCACCGGCTTCGGAGCCGTACGCCGGGACGTCGCGCGTCGGAACCGCGAGCGCGTGCTCGGCAATCTCATGGAGCGCCGATCCGTCCGCAAGGATCACCGGCAGGCCGGCCGCCATCGCAGCCAGCGCGGTGCGTCCATCGGGGTCGCAGCGCGGGACGTGCACGAGCGCGTCGACCGAAGCGAAGAGTCGCGCCCGGTCGGCCGCACTGCGGCGCTCGCGCGAGAAGGCGACGCGTAGGTCGGGCCGCGAGATCTCGATCGGAGCGGCCGCGTCGATGACGAGTTGCACGTCGTCACGGTCGGGGAAGGCGCGTGCGAAGGCGTTGATCGCAAGGTCCGCGCCGCCGCGAATCGCATCCACGTGGCCGAGATCGACCAGCAGGCGAAAGACGGGTCCGCGCACGCGCTCGACGAGCGGGAACGCAGCGGTGTCGACGCCCGGCTGTGCGATGATGACGCGCACGTGCTCGGGAGCGGCGTTGCGCACGATGCCGGCGGCCCACTGCGAGGGAGCGAGAATTGCGTCCACGCACGCGAGCGCGATGACCGCGGCGTCCGGCAGCGCCGACGCGTCGGGCGCGAGCGCGCCGATGCTGCGGCGGTCGGGGAACGATTGCCAGCGCGCGGGCTCGCCGATGAAAAGAATGGGGTCGTGGGCTTGCACGTCGTCGCCGGTTGCGAACGTCACGTCGATCTCCGCGAGCGCGGCTGCGAGCGGCTCGATGGCGTCCAAGTACGGAGCGATCGGCGCTAGCGCGCGTACGTCGACGCGTAGCGCGGCGCGCTGCGAAGTGGAGTCGTCCGGCGCTGCGGGCTGCTGAGCACGAACGCTCGGCTTCTCGACGCGCTGTTGACGTGGACCGTTACGCGACATCGGTTCTCCAGGGATTCAGGAACGAGGCCGCGCTCGCGCGCGCCGCACGATCGCCGAAGCGAAGATGACGACGCGCGCGAGCACGGCCGGTAGCGGATCAGCAACTTACGCCGCTATCCGCCGACGGACTCAGAATGCTGACTGGACGTTGGGAATTAGGATCGCGTGTTTGGGGATCCGGTATTCCTGCGTGAACACGTTGTTCACCATGACCTGCACCGACGTGCCGGTCTTGGCGAGCGGCACGCTGCCGAACTTGATCAGGTTGCCGTGCTTCACGAGACGCTTGGCGTACATGATCACGTGGCACTGCGAGATCAGCGGGTTGAACAGCGGCGAGAGATCGGGCTCGACCTTCACTTCTGCGAGGCCGTGGCCCGTGTTGACCCAGCCGACGGTTCCGTTGCCCGCCACGAGGTTGCCGAGGCCGTTGGGCCCGCTTCCTGCGATGACCGTGATCGGACGGCTCGCGCCGTTGCCGACGTACGAGTTGATGTCGTAGATCAGCTCGGGCGGCACGAGGATCGTGTCCACTGCCGGCGCGTGCGATTCGAGCGCCTGACGCGCGCCCTTCTGGATGAACGAGAGCGCCATGTTGACCGGCGTTCCGCTCGTGCCGCCCGTGACGACGACCGTGCCGCCGGCGGTGATCCACTTGATCATGCCGTCGGGCTGGCCGCCCGCGAACGCACCCGAGGCCGAATCGCCCGAGACGTGCAGGCACTCGATGAAGTCCAGGCAGTCGAGCGACGCGAGCTCGATCTGCTCGTCCATTGCTTCGGTGAGGAGCTTCACTTCGTCGCCGAGCTGAAGCGTGAACGCACCGCCGCGCGTCCACGTGGCCGCGACGGTGTCGGAGACCTGAGCGGTCAGACCGACGTGCGCGACCTTGTTGGACGGTTTGACGGGCGCTTTGGCGGCCGTGTTGGGCGTCGCGGCTTCCGCGTACGAGGCGACCGGGGAGCCGCCGTTGCCCGCCACGCCGTTGCGGCCCTGTTCGAGCCACTGGTGCGTGGTGTTGCCGACGTCGATTTGCGGCGCGCCCTGCGAGACGGGGCGTTCGCGCGTTTCGAGCGCGGTGATGACGTCGGAGAGATCCTGACGCATCGCGTTCGCGCCGACCGAGGTGTCGTACGCGGCCTTCGTGATGAACTGGGTGACCATTTCCATGGAGAGCCCTCCTAATCGGGCATGCGAAAAAGGAGAGCGCTCAAGGAACGCTCTCGGGGGTGGGGCGGCCGCGCGCGCGGCCGGGACAGATTGGCTAGGCCTGCTGCTCGCGCTTCGCCTTGAGGATGCCGCGGATCGATCCGTCGTGTTGGACCGGCGGAAGCTCGATCAGCGCACCCGCCTTGTACTCGCCGGTCGTCGTGAGCGCGGGCGCGCCCGCTGGCGCGGTCGGCAGCTGCGCAGCTTTGATCGCCGCGACGGACGCTTGCAGCGGCGACGGTTCGGGCTTCGCGGCCGTCGCCTTCGCGATCTTGTCGTCGAGCGCGACGAACCGATCGTCAAACGCCTTCGCGTGCGTTTCGAGCTGCGTCGTCACCGACTGCTGCAGCGTTGCGGTGAACGCGTCGAGCGTCGCCTTCAGCATCGCAGCCAAGGCCGGTTCCGCGGGCGGTTGCTGTGCGGGCGGTTGCGCGGCGTCAGCCTTCGATGCGACAGTTTCGGCTGGAGGAGCAGTGCTCGGCGCGATCGTTGCGGCAACGGCGTCCGGTTGCGCGGTCGCGCCCTTCTCCGTCGCCTCGTCGCTAGCGCCGTCCTTCGCATCCTCGGCATCCATCAGCTGGCCGTGCAGATCGTTGATCGCGCCCGCGTGCTCGCCGATCTTTTTGATGCGCTCCGCGTCCTTCTTGGAGTGCCGTGCGCCCGCTTTGGAGACGTCGTCGACGAGACCGATCTCGACGTTGCCCAGCAGCATCGGGAGCAGCTTGTACGCCGCGGCCCCGAACGCTTCGATGCAGCGCTGCGCCGCGATCTTCTTCTCGTCGTCGGTGAACGCATCGCCGGACTGGAAGACCATCGAGAGGTCGCAGTTCAGTTGGCAGATCAGCGCCGAGAGCGCATCCCACGACATCGAGCGCGCGGCCCAGTCGGCTGCGTTCTCGGCGATTGTCGTCGCGAGGTCGCCACCCTCGGCGTCAGCCTTGGTCGTCGCGGCGGGAGCGGCCGCGGTTGCTTCCGCCGGAGCGGCCTTGCCAGCGACCTTGCTCCACAGGTCGCCGAGGAACGACTTTGATTTCGCGGTGTCAGCTTCGGGGCCGCCCTTGGTGATGAGCGTAATGGCGTCTTGATTGCGCTGCTGCCATTTCTGGCCGCCGAATTCAGTGAAGACGAACGTGAGCTCGTCCATACCCTTCACGCTGAGGTCGTTGATCTCGGGCATGCGCCTACGCCTCCGCCGGCGTGCGCGATGCGCGGATGCCGACCGAGAGCCCCGCGAGCCCGCCGGTCTTCGCCTTCTCGACGATTTCGGGGTCGTGCGGGTCGAGCTCGACGAGCCAGTGCGTCGCCTTGCCCTTTTCGATGTTCATCCCGATCACGAGGTCGACGGCTTCACCCTTGGCAACGCGCGGGTCGCTGTCGCTCTGCGGCGGAAGCTCCTCGCCCAGCGCGATCGTGCGGCCGCTCTTGAGGATCGGTGCGCCGACGATCGAACCCACGAGCTCGACCTTGTCGAGAACGTCCGTGTGATTCGCCTTGAACACGCGCGTCTGCGAGCCGGTGAACCCGTAGGCCATGCTCGTGAGGTCGTCCTGCGAGATGCGGTCGCCGTCGCGGTCCACGATTCCCGCGGCGCTCGCGAAGGCGGTGATGACTCCGCGCTCGGCGTCGAGCGAGCCCGCCTTGAAGAGGACGTCGATCTCGGCCGCCTTCTCGACGGGTTTCTCCTCGGTCGTGGTTTCCGGGGCATTCGCGGTCGCTTCGGCGGCGATTCGGGCCTCGCGGCCTTTGCGGATGACGCCGAGGATACTGGTGGGTTTGCTGGTGTCGGACATGGCTGGTTGCCTCCGTTGGGCGTGTGCGAACACGGACGCGACGCAGCAGCGCCGTCCGAAGGGAATCGGTGGATCGCGCGCGGTGCGCGCTACGCGGTGAGCAGGCCGCTCTGCGCGGGCTTGCGCGCGGTCAGAAGATCGCGCTCTGCGAGCTCGGCGCGGTTGTAGCCGGTCGAGCGCTCTTCATGCGGCGAGCACGGGCACTTGAACGACGGAACACTGCGCGGGATGATGTGGCGGCGCCGGCAGCCGCGGCAGATGACCTCGACGTTCGAATCGGGATCGGCGAGCTCGAAAAACTCTTGGCGGAAGTACTTGCGGTCGATCTCCAGCAGCATCTCGCGCGCCGTGTCGCTGTCGAGGTAGACGTGCAGGCCGTTCTTTTCGTAGCCAAGGCGCCGCATCGCGATGACCTTCTGGCGCTCGGCGCGGCGGTCGGCATCCGCTTGGGGCTTCAGGTGGAAGTAGACGTCTGCCATCACGCGCCTCGCGTCGCCATATTGGACTCCTGCTCGTACGATGCGTCGAACGAGTCGCGCCCGAAACGAGGTCGCGCGGAAACGATTGACTCGAACGTGACGGGGGCAGCGGCGAAGTCCGTCGCGGCAACGGGCACCGGCGGCGGCAACGACGGATGGTCACTGAGGGCGGTAGCGACCACCGCGCGCGAGCGTTCCAGCCCGCCGCTCGCGACCACCGCCGTCAACTTCGCGACCTGGTCCGCGAGCTCCACGGCGCATGTCTTGAGGTGACCGGCGGCGGGGCATCCGCACGCGGTCTCGGCGGCCTGCGGTTGCTCGGAGCGGGCCGCGGCGAAGAACGCCTCGACGGCGCGGAACTTCTCGTCGTCCGTCTCGGGATCGAAGACGAACGGCTGCGTGCCGTCGCCCGTGATCTGCCAGCCGATGGCGCGACCATCGTCGCCCGTGATGACGACGAGCGTGAAGCCGCGCGGATGCAGGACGGCGCGATTGAAGAGCCAGAGCAGTCCGGTGAGACTGAGGTCCTCGAACGGGCGAGCGTTCACGTTTGCGGTGTTCCTCTCGGCATGAAAAGAGCCGGCGCATCGCGTCGGCTCGGGGTCCTTGGAAATCTCGTCGCTAGCGCGGCCAGCGTATCGTGAACGCGCCGTCGTCGGTCTCGACGTGCGTGTCATCGCGCTCTATCGGGATGCGCTTGGGATCGCCGCGTCGTCGGAACATCTCGTCGATGAACTCGCGCGCCAGCTTCGCGCCCTGCTGCGCCGTGATCTCGCCCGCTTTCACGCGCGCCGTGATCTCGGCTTTGCGGGTGCGGATGCGTTGCATGGCGAGCGGGTTGTAGGGGGACACGCTTATTGCGTGGTCAACAGTTTCGGCGCTCGGTTCATAACGGGCCACAGGCCTGCTCGACGAAGTTCCTCGGCGCTCGGACGGCCGGGCGTGTCGCATATCCGAATGCAGGCGATCTGACCGACGTACCCAACCGTCGCCGCTGTGCGCAAGAAGTCGAGCGCATACGCTATCGCTTTTTGCTGCTGCGCTGCCGTTGCTTCCGCGAATGCGACGAGGCCGGCGCCGGTGTCGATCCATGGGATAATCGGGACGAAGGCTTCCGTCGCGGCCAGCGACTCGGCCGAAGTGACTCCGAGGTTCGGAAGCGGCATGGCGGTCGCGAGCGCGGTGGCGCCTATCGAGGCGAGCAACGTAGCGCGTTTCATCCCGCCAATTCTACCACGCTACACCCGCCGCAACCGAATCCCCGCGCGCATCGTCAACTCCACGAGGTACGGGTCGAAGATCAGTTCGCCGGGCTCCAGCGCGAATGCTCGGCCGTAGCGCGGATCAGAGACCGTGAGGCATCGGGCGGCTGCGAGAACGTACGTCATCGGCGCAGCCCGGCACGCGGTGTCGGCTTCGACGGCTGGGCCTGAAGGTCACGTGCGGCGGCGACCGCGACGATGATGTTGCGCGCGACCTCGCCGACGGCGCTCGCGAGCGTCTGGGCACGGTCGAGACGGCGGTCGCGCTGGTCGTCGGTCACGGGGTACTCCTGGGCTTCAGCGGCAGGGACTTCACCGGAAAATCCGCAGGATGTGCGCGCTGGGCGGCGCGAGCCATGACGATGTTTTGCAGAGAGTGCGTTCCGGCTTCGAATTCGCGCACGTCTGACGGGTGCATTACGGGCAGCGCAAAGAAGTCCGAGGCGCACTTGCCCAGCGAGTGAACTACTGCGCGCTCGTCGTCGGTGAGCATACTACTCCTCGGTGTCGTCGGGTTGGTTGCCGCGGCGGGCGGCTGCGCGATCCTCGGCGGAACCTCGGTGGTCGCCGAGGTCCTCGTCCATCGGTACGAGGACGCAGCGGCAGTTCGGATGGATCGGGGGGCCACCTTCGGGCACGTCGTCGAGCGCGTAGACTTCGTCGTCGTAGGCGGCGCATTCGTCGCACGGTTCCGCAGCCTGCCAGCGCACGGTTTGAATCCCGGCGGCTTCGTACAGCGCGCGCTGGCCGTCGTTCGCGGCCTGCTGAAGCTCCGTGCGCGCCACGGTGTCGAACCACGCGTCCGATCGCGTCGTACGCTCCGGCGTCGCGATGACGTCGAACGCGTCGTGCAGGCGCTGCGCGGTATCGGCGGCGCTCAGCCCTTCGGTGAGCGCGTCTTCCAGCACCGTCGTGAGGGCGGCCCGGTCGCGCTCGTCGATCAGCGAGGCGACGTGGTCGGCGGCTTCGCGAACGTGTTCCAGCGCCCACTTCGGCGGCACATCGAACGACGAGGTGACGTCCAGGAGGCGGGCGGCGTCTTTGTACGCGACCTCCACCAGCGCCGTCATGTCGTCGTAGAGCGCGTCGGCGTACAGCACGGGATCGAGCTCGTCGATCGCGATACGGATGGCGGCGATCTCGTCGGCCGTCAGCGCGGGAGCATCGGTGCCGTCCGGCTTCTTGCGCGCAGCCTTTTCGATGCCGTCGAGACCGACAGCGGCGAGGAAGTCGTCGCGTTGCTGGTCGCGGATGCGGCCGAACGACGCCGCGAGCTTCTTTGCCCGCTTGCGGACGACGGCGTCAGTAGCCTTGGCGTCCCCGGCGAAAGCGCCCCGCGCCCTTCTGGGCCACCTCGTGCTGCGCTTGCGCGGCGTCGGCGGAAGTGCCCGTCGTGGTCGCTGCGCCTGCGGAGGCGGGATCGATCGGCTCGTCTTCCGCGATGCTCTTGCCGGCGCGGATGAACAGCGGCGTCTGCATGCCCGGCAGCTCGGTGCGCGGCGCGTTGAGGAACGTCCGAACGTCATCGCCCGCAAAGCCGACCTGCACCATCTTGAGCGCGTCGTCGAGCCGGTCGGCGCGCATCGCGTTGCGGCGCTTGGGAACCATTTCGAGGTCCGTGATGCCGAACTCGTCACGCAGCACGGAGATCGTGAGTCGCTCGTAGATCAGCTCTTCGACCGGCAGCACGCCGTAGCGCTCGAAGAACTCGCGATCCTCGCCCTTGCCGCCGCTACCCAGCGCGTTGCCGGCGAAGACCACCATCCCCATCGGGACGCGGTAGACGCCGGTGATGTCCTCGCGGTTGAGCCCCGTGGCCTCGACGAAGTCGGCGTCGTCGCCGCCGGCGCTCGGGACGTTGACCATCTTCCAGCCGCCCGGCAGCAGCAGCGTCTTGTACGCGTTCGCCGCGCCGGTGCGCTGTTTGAGGATCTGCTCCTCGGTGACCTTGAACGCGTCCTCGTCGTACGTGTCCGAGGTCAGCACGAGCCCGGGCTTCGCGCCGGTCCGGCAGTACGTCTCGCGATAGCGGCGCTGCGCGAGGTCCGTCGCGAGCGTGAGGTCGAGCGCTTCGAGCGGCGAGGTGAAGCCGGTGATCGGGTCGCCACCGGAGCTCGTGAAGAACACGATGTCGGCGGGCGGAACGATCTCTGTCATGCTTGTGGAGGTCGCGAGCGCGCCGTTCGAGCGACGTTTGATCAGATAGGAGTCGACGGCTGTTCCTGCGGCGTTCAGCCGGATCGAGATCGTTCGCGGGTCGACGCGCTCCAGCGCCGCGAGCACGGGCTTGCCCTCAATGTTCGCGCGCTTCTTGCGCAGCGCCGCGAAGCCGAACGTTTTGAGGTCGGCGGCGATGCCCCGGTTTCGCGCGCGGTCCGTCTCGTGCGGCGACGCCATGGCGAAAAAGTCGTTGGCGTCCGCGATATTGGCGGCGACGCGGGGGTCGGTCTGCGCGTTTGCCGGCTGGGCGCCGCGGTGGCCTCGCGGGACGATCTCCCAACCTTCGGAGGCGACGGCGTCGGCGATCAGCGTGATGCAGGCGTAGACCGTCGGGTGCTTCACCGACAGCATCGCGTACACGTCGAGGTCGTAGTTGCGCGAGCGCTGGCCTGACGCGATGATCGACGAGACGGTCGACGTGGCACCAGCGCCGGCGATCATCGGGCCGACTCCCGCTTTGCGGATCTCGTGCGGGCGACCGTCGGGGCCGTACAGCGTGGGGGCGCTCACGCGCACAATCCGGTGGCGGTCGCGGCGTGTTTGGACATCGCGACCTCCGGTAGTGGTGAGCGGTTAGACGAGGCGGGGAAGGAGCATCGGGCGCGGCTTGTTGCGCATCGCCCAGAGCACCGCGAGCGCGAGCCCCATGACGCAGTCTTTCACGAGCCCTTTGTCGTTGCGGTCGTAGAAGCTCAGCTCGTCGTTGACTTGCTCGACGAAGAAGCCACGGACTTCGCGCGTGCTGAGCGCTGATTGCAAGTTCGCGAGCAGATCGTCTTTGGCGGGCCCGGTGAACCAATAGCCCTCGGCCCTGATGTCTTCGAGCTCCTCGACGACGGTGTCGCCGACGCCGGTTGAGTCTACGACCGTCACGCCGCGCGCCGATCCGCCGTATCGCGCGTGGCGATCGCGGATGCGAGCGTAGACGTGCTTCCAACCTTGCTTGTGAAAGCGCTCGTACTCGACGACCGGCATGCGGAGCGGTCGTCCGTCCGCGTCGACCATCGTCGTCGTGTCGATCGTGAATCCGGTCGCCCAGTCTTTGCGTTCCGCTAGGTCCCAGCCGTGCACGTACCGATGCGACGGATACCGCGTCTCCCACGCCTGCCCACCAAGCATGAGGCGGATGCGCGTCGGGATCTGCTCGTCGTCGCGGCTGACGATGTCGATCTGGTCGTTGAGGTCGGAGTCCCAGAACGCTGTGATGTCATCGCCGGGGAAGAAGTCGCCGCCGTTGTCGACGATCTCGCCGCCGATGTTTTGCCGGCGCTTTTGATCCGATACGCGATCCGCGATTCTCTTGACTTCATCGGCCGGAACGTGTGGGTTTTCGTAGCTTGGCCCAGTTTGGGCGTAGACGCCGGGAAGTTTCCCCGCCCGCGCTTCGAGGAAGAAGCGGCCGTACTCGTTGCGGCCGTTGCCCGTCGACGTGTAGTCGAGCGTACCGCGCCGGTCGACCAACCGCATCCGAAGCACGTTGTCGAGGATCGAACCGAACTTTGGTTCGAAGGCAGCTTCGTCCCAGTTGACGTCGTCGTAGTCGTTGCCCAGCAGGTGAAAGCCGTCACGCGCGGTGGAGCGGGCTTCGAACAGCGCGCCGTTGAGGAACTCGAACGTCGGAAACGGCGTCATCTTCACGTCGCGCAGCAGCCAGGCCGCCTTGGGCCCCTGCAGCATCCCGAACGCCTTGCGCCACACGAGCCCGGCTTGGTCCGCCGTCAGCGAGATATTGATTCCGCGATACGGCGCGTGCTTCTTGCGCATCGCGGCCTTGATCGCGTCGTCCCAACCCTTGCGGTAGACGGCCTTCCAGATGCGCTTGGCGGCCGCGGTGTGCGACTTGCCCCAGCGGTTGCCGGTCGTGAGCGCGTTCTCGCTCGTGCGCCAGCGCCACGTTAGCGCGCGACTCTTCACGTCGACGGGCTGCCACTGGCCCGCTCCGGACTCCGTGAGCCAACGCTGCTGCCCCTCGTGCGGATCCATGTCGAGCACGTCGCGGCAGAAGCCGATCGGGTCGTCTTTGTACCGGCGCAGCCGTTCCGCGAACGCCGCCCGCTTCTGCGCATCGGAGCGGATGACGTTCGGCATCTCTACTCCAAGGCGTCCATCAACTGCTGCAGGCCGAGGTCGACCTTCGTCGGCGCGTCGAGGCCGATCAACTTGTCGATCCGCTCCCGGGCCTTTAGCGCGGCATCGAACGAGCGGTCCGAGACCTTCTTCTCGCACTCCGCGCCGTCGCGGATTTGCTCGAGAATCTCGTCGCTGATCTCGGCACGGCGCAACGCCCGGCGGGCGACCGTCTCGTAGAACGCGATCGAGCGGGCCTTGTCCGCCTCGCGGCGCTCGGCGTTCTCATCGGCCCGGCGCTGCTCTTCGTGGCGGATGTCCGAGACCACGGTGTCCTTGTCAACGCCGAGCTCGGCCGCGATCTCGCGGACGCTCTTGCCGTCGATGACGCTGGCGAGGAATGCCTTCTCCTGGCGCTCCAGCTGCTGTGCGGTACGCGCGCGAGGCTGTCCCGGTTTGTCGGACGGCACGCGCTTCCGCGACTTCGGCGGCGTCGGTTTGCCGTCACCCTTCCGAGCCATCGAGACCTCCGGGCGTCGCTAGGACGCGGTTCTGTCGAACGAAGCGTGCGGCGCGCCGTCGTCATTAATGCGCGCCAGATGCAGCTCGTCCAGTGCCGCTTCGAGTGCCGGGCAGTCCAGCAGCGAATCATACCAGCGCGCGCCGCACGAGCAGTAGCACACCGTCGCGTGGCCGCTGGCTTGGTCGGCGCCCGTGAAACGATGTGCGGCGCGAATGCTGGCTTCGCTCACGACGCGCGCCTGCGGCGGTGGTCTTCGAGCCTGGAAACCTTCGCGTCGAACGCGGCCGACTCGGCGCTTACTCCCATGCGCCCGATGATGGCCCGGAGCTCTGCGTTGCTCGCCGCGATCTCGTCCTCGGTCATCCCGAACGGGAAGCTCGCGTAGCGGTGCGGCAGCGCGACGTCGTTCTCGTCGCAGCCGCGGATGAACGCGGCGGCTCGGCGGTAGATGTGCGGCGCGACGAAGTCGTACAGCTGGTCGGGCGTCGCGTCGTCCGTGACACCTTGCAACGAGAACGTGAGTCGCGCGCGTTCATCGCCGCACGGAAACAGGTCGAGGATGTGCAGGCGCGGCGTCGTGAGGTTGCACGGCGCGAGCGCGTATTCGATCCGGCGGCCATCGACGTGCACGGCGCCGGGTCCGATGCGCGAGGCGAAGTGCGCCGGCTCAGTCTTCGTCACGGAGGCGCTCCACGTCGTCGGCGTCCGGTTCGTTCTCGCCGTTCCAGTCGGCCACGAACTGGCCGTACGGCACGCTGCAACCGTCGATGCGGTCCGGCATGCGACTGGCGCCGAGCGGCTCGTCGTCGATGAACACGATGCGGTCGGTCATCCTCGGGCCCCGGTGTCGGTTTGGCGCATCTTTGTCGGCGGCAGATCGCCGAAAGGGCCGGTCATCGGCATCACTGGCGCCGGTGCGCTCGTTCCGCAGTAGCCGCGCCCTGGAAGCCCGGTGTGGCGCGTGCAGTAGCACCGTCGGCGTCGCGGCGCGCGGGGCTTGCGGTCGTGCATCGCGGAATGCAGCACCGCGGCGATCGCGCCGGAGCCCAGCAGCGCGCACAGCGCGAGGATCGTCTCAGGCCAGTTCACGGCACCACCGGATACCACGAACCGCCGACGACCGTGCAGACTTCGCAGGGGTCGCCGGTCTCAGGCGAGCGGCGCGAGCCGTTGCAGAGTCGACAGGCGTCGAGACCGAGGATGACGCGGGCGCGGGATAGATTGACAAATGCGGTCGAATCCGCACTTACTTGGCGGACTATACCTCTGCCAAGAATCGCAACCGCCGCCGCGACCGCGTTGTCGAGGCGCAGCACGTGCGCGGGGAGGTCGGTCAGCATAAGGTCCCCATCCACGTGAAGCGAGCGAGATCGTCAAGCGTCGCCGTGGCGAACCATGCGCCAAGGCGGCACAACGCGCACTTCCCGCTCTCGGTCAGCGCCGGAAACATCAGCGAGCAGCGTGCGCAGCAGTGCGCTTCGCCGCCGTTGCGCACGCCTTCGAAGGCAGTAGCAACCGCGACGATCGTACGGCCCTTCTCGGCATCGCTCATCATCGGTGCTTTCTCGCGGACGAAAGGTGAAGACCGCCGCCCCGCGTCGTCGGCCCATCGGTCGATGACGTGGTGAGCGCGCGCTGGGCGGCGGACGGGTTGAGGCTAGTCAGCCCAATTGAGGAGCGTTTCGACCTTCGTCTCGCAGCGAAACTGCTCGGGCGTAGCGCCGCCGCTGTACTCGCTGCGCGGGACGTAGTGGCCGGACGCGAAGATCGCGACCGCGGCCTTGTCGCTCGTGAGATTCTGGAGGCCGACTACGACAAGTGCCGCTTGGGCGTTGATCGCGGCGACTTCGGCGGGATTGTTCGCGCAGCCGCGCCGAGCGTTATCGAACTGCTTTTCGATCTCTGAAGCGAGCGCGGGACCGGGTTTGCCGGCGCATTGAACATACCAGGACATAGGCACCTCTCAGTGTCGGTGGGTGGGGACATTCGGGCGGACAGAAACCGCACCGAAATCTTACGGCGCGCCGCGATGGTCAGAGCCGCAGGTACTTGCCGCTCGATTCGGTTGGCCGTGCGTGAAGGTAGCGGTCCGTGACCGCGACGCTCGAATGGCCGAGCGTGTCGCGGACGAGCGCGATCGGGGCGCCGGCGTCGAGCGCGTGCGAGGCGTGCGCGTGTCGCAGGAAGTGCGGACTGACCGGCTTGGTCAGCCCCGCCCGCTTCGCAGCGCCGCGAACGACGCGCCAGACCTGCGACTCCGAGAGCGCGGCACCGCGTCGTCCGGTGAAGACCGGCGCATCGTCAGCCGCCTCGCCCCGGAGAGCGTTGAGCGCGGCCAGCGTGTCGCTGGAGATGCGGACGGTCCGGGTCTTCGAACCCTTACCCACGACGGTGACGTAGGCGCATCCCTCGCCGGCAACGACTCCGACCCAGCGCAGCGATGCGAGCTCGCCGCGGCGGAAGCCGCCCTCGTAGAGCAGGCGCAGTAGCGCGGTGTCGCGCGGCCGTCGCCCCGAGCGGAGCAACTTTTTCGTGTCGGCCTTGGTGAGGATCCGGTCCGCCAGGGCGTCGCGGCCCTTTGGCACGCGTAGCGCTGCGCCGACGTTGTACTCGATCGCGCCGGCCGTGGCCAGGAACTTCAGTAGGCTCTTCGTCGCGCTCAGCACGCGCTTGCGTGTCGCAGGTTCGCCGACGAGCGAGTCAGCGAAGGCGTGAAGGTCGACGAGTCGGACGGCCCCGATCGGGACGCCGATGAAGTCGAGCATCCGGCGCACGTCACGTCGGTAGGCCGTGACGGTGTTGCGCGGTCGACCGTGCAGCCAGAGGTCGATCAGCTCGGGATCGGTCGGCCTGCGTCCGTCGCTTATTTTATAAGCGCGTTTTTCAGCCGGCAGTGCGGGTTCGACGAGCACGATCGCGTCGGCCATCGTCGGACCCGCCTCTCTTCTATGTACTCGGTCGTGCAGGAACGAGAACGGGTGTTATCGTGCGTATTTGTCGTCGCGGCGGCTCTGGTTATTCGCGCGTCGGTTCGTCGTGAAACGCGACGTCGTCGACCCGTCCCCGCGGCCCCCGTCGCCGACCCTTGGGAGCCGGCATCGTCTTGCGCCGTCGCTCGCGCGCATCAGCCTCGACCGCGGTTTCCGCCTTGCGCCCATGCGCGTCGCGGACGATCGCGAGGGACGGCGGCGGATCGAGAACCCAACCGTAGAAGTCCGAACGCTCGCTCGCGCGCATCGTCACCTCGGCCGGAAAAGAAGAAACCGGCGACCGTTAACGGTCCCGGTCTATCGCGTGCACCAATTTTCTCACCTCGGGGTGCTCGGCGTCAACCGGAGCGCGCAAACAGCCGTCTCGGTGCCGTCCACGCAGATGACACCCCCGACACACCGTGTTCTTGCAGCCCGGCTTGTGGACTTCACTGTTCGGGTGCTCCGCGCCGCACGATCCACACCGCCAGAATCCGTTGCTCACGCCGCGCTCGACTTCACCGGCGTCGGCAGCGCATCGGCGACGTCCGGATCGATCATCCCCGTCTCGGCGAGCCGGCTCAACTCGTCGAGCACCTGCTGCTTCGTGCGGCCCGTCTTGCGCATCACGATCGCGACCGACTCCATTACCTCGCCGTTCGACGCGCTTTGGTCGGCGTCGAGCACGTCCTTCGATTCGTGCGTGACGCGAGCGCCGACGACGACGGGGCGGACCTTGCCGCCCGTCACCCCGCGCTCGTGGTCCCAATTCTCCTGGCTCACCTTCGTCGGCCCCGCCATCGAGCCGGCGCCGCCGGTTCGTCGCGCCTTGGGCCCCTGGTCGCCGCCGCTCGCGCCGCGGACGCGCCGTTTCCCGGCCGCGCATTCCTCGAGGTCGGCGTACGTCGACCCCGGCACCTGGTCGGGGTCGCCGTCGAAGCCGCCGTGCCGGGCGTCCTCGCGCGCGATCACGGCGTCGGGCGACGTGACGCCATAGTCGGCGGGCCCGGCCGCGTCCGCTTCCTCGATCGTGATGCTTCGTACGATGCGCGGCTCGCGCGGGATCACGATGCGCGGGCCCGTCGTCCCGTCGATGACCTCCACGGCGCCCATCGCGGTCGCGAGCACGTCGAGCTCGGCGGCCGTGCGGAACCGCGCGCGTGCCGCGACCACACCGTCGGCCGCGATCCGCTCCGTCTCGTCCAGCAGATCGTCGAGCGTTTGTCCTCGGCTCAAGTCGCGGATCGCATCGTGCACGTGATCGCCTCCAGCGCGAATCGCCCGTCGTCCGAACGGGGCGTTGAGCGGCGGCCGTGCGGGGGGTCCCGGTGGGTGTGCCGCGATTCGGTTGTGGCGACGAGTAGCGGAGGTGCCGCGTTCATCGGGGGTCCGGCGCGAGGACGCGCAGCAGCCCGTCCACCACGTTGGCCCCGGCCGGGACGTGAACCTCCCGCCAAGCGTCAAGGCGGCGCCTGAGCCCGTCGGAGTCGCGTGCGCCGCGTACCGGTATCAGTGCGGCCCAGTCGCATATCCGGCCCCGCGAAACCGACATCGTGAGCGTTCCGCGCTCCCCGATCTCGTACGCGACAGCGACGAGGCCCCGCTCGATCGCGTCGAGCTCGTCGGGCGCGAAGTCCGAAAGGCGGGTCGCGTCCCGCGCGCGGTGGTCAGACACCTGTTCGTGCTATTCAACGCGAGGGGCTGGCCTACCGTTTGGTCGGGCGCTCAGCCCGTGGCGTAGAGTTGCTCGGAGCAGGCTCGGCACCAATAGCGAGCATGGGGCGCTCCGTCTTCGCAGAACGGCGGCTCCACGACGGCGCGGCTTTGCCCATCTAACCCGCGCTGCCCGAATAAGGCGCGGGTTGCCCAAAAAGTGGGCCACTCTGGGTAGGAGGCGCCTATGGCAGACGCAAGGCTCGCCGCATATGCAGCGCGGCTCGCAACCCGTGGACTGACGATCAATCGCTTCGACGGCTTCACGCTGTATCTCGACTACGATATGCAGAATGATTCCGAAATCAAGGCCAAGCGGCCCGTGGAATCGAGTAGCCTCTCTGACTTCGCGACCGACGCAATGAATGAGCAGTTTCCCGGGCCAGAGATTTTTCCGGGCCTCAGGAACATCAACATCGCCTACTAGGCTTGGCGAGCGCCGTTCTGCGCTCTCAGTGACCACGTAGGCGTCCGAAAAACGTAGGGACGGCGACGACGAGGGTGTTGGCCGACCCGTCGCGGATCGGCGCGCCGCCGTCCCTACGTCAAGTCTAGCGCCCGCCGCCGCGCTGCGATAGCGCGCGACCCCGCGAGTTTGGCACACGTGCGCCAAAGCGGCGCGGGTTGCCGGTCGAGGCGCGTGGCGAGTATGATTGACGCTCCGGTAGCCGAAGGGGATCAGGGCAGTATGGAGCAAAACGCGAAGCGCGTTCGGCGCGGGGACTCGTTTTCGTTCGAAGTCGAGTTTGACGGCCCGTTTCCGGCTGAGGCGCGCGCAACGGCGCAGTATCGCCGTATTGGCGGGGCGGCTTACAAGTTTAATAGCGCGTTCAGCGTCGTGATCGGCGACCGGCGCGTTTCGATCACGGTTCAAATCCCGCCAGACGCTCCGCCGGGCCTGTATCAGGCGATTCGGTTCTACGCTAGCGCGGGAGCGGGTTCCGAAGCCACGCACATGGAGTACACCCCCACAATGCTCGGCGACGACGCCTACTTTATCGTGGAGGCACAGGCCGTTCAGGAGCCGCCGACTCTTCCGTCTCCCATCCCGAAGGTACCGTAAACAGCGCCCCGGTGATGCCGAGGTTACCCCGGCTGTCGATTGCGCCGACCGGTTCGCCTCGCTCATTGACGAACAGCGCGGCGGTTGCCTGAACGCCCGCGACGGCGACGCGCGGGTTCGGCTCCGCGCCGCAGCGCATTGTCTCCATTGTCCCTATTAAAGCACGCCTGTCGAGCCCCGCCAATCGGTCGCGGCGGTTCGGGCGCGCGACGGCCCGCAGGTGTATCCTGCAGGATGCGTGTCCGCTCTACGCCTTTTCGCGCCTCGGCGTGTTCCAATACGGGCTCTTGCACTTCGGGCAGGCCACGGGCGCTTTGCCGGGCTCGCGCGGGAGCCATTCGTGGCCGCATCGGTCGCACCGAAAACCGTCGAGCTTCACCTTTGCCATGCGCCCAGGGTATTATCTTTAGGGATACATTGTCAAGGTATCCGTAAAGCGTTGACGCTCGCACCTCTCTCTGATATATTATCTTTAAGGATATATCGGAGGGAATACAGTGGACGGACGCGAGCAGCGCGGACTCGAAATCGCAACGACCAAGACGCTTCGCCAGAAGGGCGAGCTGTGGCTCGTCCCGTCGCAGGGCGGAAGTGGCACGTACGTCGTTGACCCGACCGAACGGCGCGGCACGACCTGCACGTGCCCGGACTTTGAAGAGCGCGCCAAGCCGTGCAAGCACGTGTTCGCGGTCGAGTACACCGTGCGCCGACAAACGACCGCGCCGGATGGATCCACCGTGACGGAGCAACTGCGGCTCACGTACCGCCAGGAATGGTCCGCGTACAATGCCGCGCAGGTCAACGAGAAGGAACGCGTCGCCGCAATGCTGCGCGACCTGTGCTGTGCAATCGACAATCCGATCTATAAGCGCGGCCGTCCCCGCATCCCGCTCGCGGACGCGGTGTTCTGCGCGGTTATGAAGGTCTACGGCGGAACGTCCGGGCGTCGCGCCATGTGCGACCTGCGGGGATATGCCGACAAAGGCTACATCGACCGCGCTCCGCACTACAATTCCATTTTTAACGCGCTGGAGAACCCCGACCTCACCCCGATTCTCACCGCGCTGATTGAGCAAAGCGCCGTCCCGCTCGCCGCGCTGGAAACGGACTTTGCGATCGACTCGTCCGGCTTTACCACGTCGGACTATCATCGGTGGTTCAGCGCCAAGTACGGGCGCGAAATGTCGAAGGCGAAATGGCTCAAAGCGCACGTCGTTATCGGCACGAAAACAAACGCCGTCACCGCCGTGAAAATCACGGAGAACTACGGACCCGACTCCGCCGACACGCTCCATTTACCCGCGCTCCTCGACACGACCGTCCGACGCGGCTTCGGCGTCGAGATGCTCTCCGCCGACAAGGCGTACATGAGCAAGAGGAACCTCGCCGCTATCGACGACGCTCGCGCCTTCCCGCTGATCCCATTCAAGAGTAACGTGGTTCCCCCGAACTCGAAGGGCGACGGGTCGCTGTGGCAGCGTATGTACTTCTGCTACATGTACCGCCGCGAGGAGTTCCTCGCGCACTACCACAAACGGTCGAACGTCGAGACGACCTTCTCCATGATCAAGGCTAAGTTCGGGACGCGCATCCGGTCGAAGTCGCCGGCTGCTCAGGTCAACGAGCTTCTCGCTAAAATCCTTTGCCATAATCTATGCTGCCTCGTTCAGTCGTTCTATGAGTTGGGTGTGGAAGCGGAGTTCTGGAAGGCGTCCTAATTGGAGGTTCACGGTGCAGGATGACGAGCGCCGCATTGCGGCGGCGATGGGTGCGGCGGGATTGCTCCGCCCTAGCGATGCCGAAGCCACCGCGCCACCGCCGACAACCCCGGCCCCCGCGCATAGGCCAGCCCCACCACAGCGAACGTCGTCATCGCTAAAAAGAACCAGTCGACTTTGGGGCGTGCCTCGGTCTTCTGTACTGCGCACGGCGCTGGGCATGAACATTCTTGGGTCCGTCCTGT
The DNA here is from genome assembly GCA_028287565.1 of Vulcanimicrobiota bacterium. Taxonomy (GTDB): domain Bacteria; phylum Vulcanimicrobiota; class Vulcanimicrobiia; order Vulcanimicrobiales; family Vulcanimicrobiaceae; genus Vulcanimicrobium. Next base: position 33,311 of record JAQBPK010000054.1, on the reverse strand, counting down.
TGGCTGTTTCATTCGTCGGAGGCTCGTCCGACTTGAAGGTTGTCACGGGAGGACCAGACGACAACCCCTACAGTCTGTCGTCCTTTTCGGCGCTCTGTCTCAACGGCAGAATCGCCTATGAATCCGACCACTTGGGAGGCGTGAGAGTGGGTTCGACTACGCCCTGCCCGGTCAACGCGAAGCCGACAGCTATAGCGACAATCGACAATCCGTGGCTGTTCAATCCCGCCCTCGGGCTGCTGATCGTGAGCGGCCTTCTGCAATTGAGATTGGTTCGGCGCGACGACTAAACTCCGAGGCGCGAACCTACGCGGACTACGCGCTACCGCTACTTCGTGCGGCGCTTCAGTTTGTCGGCGTAGTGTTGGCGCAGGATACGGTCGAGCGTCGCGCTCGGATTGTAGACGCGCCCGCTGTCTTTGTTCTGGCCCTCGTCCATTGCTTCGGCGCGAAGCAGCGCGAGCACGTCGCGCGCGATCCGAAACGTGACCGCCTCTTTGCGGGCCGGGTCCTCGCGAGCCATTGGTCGACCTTTCAGCCGTTTCGGCAGGTTCGCCGCTTTGCAATCTTGCAATCTTGCAAGCATGGGTGACACCAGCACCGAGCCGGGGACCGGCCCCGCGCGCCTGTTCCGCATCGTCGTCGCCGAGGTTGTCGGGGACGCCGACCAGCACGTCAACACGGCCGGAATGCTCGCGCCCCAGGAGCGCACCGCGCGCGTCCTGTGCGCCTTCCTGCGCCGCTACGGCACCCAGGCGGACCCGAAGGCGGACGGCGCGGAAATCGTCGTCCAGGCCGCCGACGAGCAGGCCGCCGCGTTCTTGCGCTTCGCCCTGGTGTGCGCGCTGGCGGCGACCAGCTACCGCAACGAGGCCGAGGTCTGGGTGTGCGCGGCGAACGGCGACCGCCGACCGCCCGAAGAAGTCGCGACCGAGAACGCCGAACGGCGCAAGCACCCGACGATCCCGCCGCCGCCCTGGTGCGGCTAGGTGGAAACCATCGGCGAGCGCATGCGCCGCATCCGCGAAGAGAAGGCGCTCAACATCCCGGACCTCGCAGCGGCGGTCGGCGCGTCGCCGGGTGCACTTCGCCAGATCGAAGCCGGGCAGATCAAGAACCCCAGCATGGTGCTCGGCGTGCGGATCGCGAACGCCTTGGGGATCGACCCGCTCCACCTCGCGCTCGGCGAGCACTCGTCCCTGAACGAGCGATTCGACGACTTGGACCGGCGGCTTCGCAAGGTCGAACGGCGGCTCGCCGAGACGACGGGGCGTCGCCGCTGAGGCGACGACTACCGCGCGACCGGACCGGGCACCGTCCCCGGCATGGAACCCCTGGACCTCGACGAGCTTCGCGCCGGGCTCGACTCGGACGACTACGAACCGATTGGCGAGGTGCGAGCCTTCGGCGCGGACGAGATGATCGCGCTGTACGGGCCCGTGCTGCTGCGCGAGAACTAGCGCTTGCACAAATAAGAGGACGGTTGCCCAAGAAGTCATGGGCAGCGCCCACTTAAAAGGCAAAGCCATCGCTTCGGTTGGACTGATCTTCCATTCGAGTCCGTCCTCGCTGTTGCTCGTCGCGTCGGAGTGTCCGCACTCCCGACAGGACTCCGCAGGCTGGGGCGTCTCCGATGTCTCCTGCGAGTCGCTTGCGTCACCAGCATCGTAGGTGAACCCCACCGCGTCAGCCTCCGCGTGCGTTAAGTGACGCGTCATATCGCTCGCCTCCGCACCGCAGAACTCACACATCATCGCACCCTCAAACCCCAAGAGCGCCGGATGCTTGTCGGGCCTATGCGAAGCATCCGAGGGCGCTTGCGCCCGACCCACTCCGTCGTTCACGTCGTCGTTATCCACGCTCGTCTCCCTTCTGGGGGTTCTGGGAGGAGAGGGCGGCGCGGAGGTCGCCCCATCGGTTCGGTTCATCCTTGCGCCCGAAGAAGGCCACCATCACCTCGAAGTTGTGGAGCATGACGTTTGCCGCGCCGTCTTTCATAAAGACCGATGGCTTCAGCTTCCGCATCCGGTCCTCGATTGCGGCAGCGATCTTGTCAGCCTCCTCGTTCACCGGCTGCGCGTCCAGAGCGGCACGGAGCGCGGGCTCTAGGAGAACGGCGAACGCTTCCACGTACGATCGCGCGAGGTCCACGTCGTTCTTCCAAACGCGGCCGTCCGTGTCAGCGTACTCGACGACCTGCGTGAGCGTCTCGTCATCGACGTTTCTCAGAATCGAGAGTACCCGCTCCGCGGCGGTGTCGCGGGTGGAGGGATCGGGGGTCGGGGGGTTGAGGTTGTGAGAAGTCACTTCGCGTTCCGCTCCGTTCCTAGAACTTCGTTGCTCATGCCGCGATGCTCGCTGGTTTCAGCGCAGCGAACGGCGGCGGTTCGTGTATGCGCGGACGGTACTCCCAGATCGGTGACGCCTTCCAGATGCGCCCGCAGTAGTAGCGCGCGAAGTCGTTGCCGAGCTGCACCGTCCACTCCGACTTTTCGAGCTTCACCCGATCCTCGTCGGCCCACGTCGCGGGGTCGTAGCGATCGCGAGCGGTCAGCGGAATCATGAACTGCACCCACGGCTCGCAACCCCACTCGATCACCTTCCGCGCCCGTTCGTAGCACGTCGCGATCGGCTCGTGCCCGCACATGGCGTACACCATCTTACGGCGCGGTGACACGTCGGCCAGGATGCGCGCCATGCGCCCCGCGTTGTGCTCCTCGTCGATGCGGTCGAAGCCCCAGCGCCACGGCCCGCGAATGATCGGACGCCACCGGGCATACGCGGCCTCGTCGAAATGCCCGGGTTCGAAGCCGCTCTTCATGTCGATGAGCTTTGTCCCGGTCACCGTGTACTTGCGGATGACCGCTTCCTGCATCCACTCCGGCATCCCGGACGGATTGTTCGTGAGCTCGCATTCGGCGGGGATGAAGTCCTCGTCGTACTTGTACTCGCTACCCTCGATCGCGATGACCGGGCAGAAGTCGCATGGGCGGTGCGATCCGTCGTCGAGGCGCTCACCTTCACACCCGCGCACCGCGTAGACGTATTTGCGTTTCGCGCGTTGTAGGTCGAACTTCGGATGCGGCTTCCAGAACGGCGAGACGCCGGTGCGGTCCTTGAACCACGAACGCAGTTTCACGAAACCGGGACCGCCTGCGGTGACGTTCGCGCCCGCCTCTTTCGCCGCGTGCGCGATCTCAGCTGCGCGTGGAACGTGCCAGGAGAATATCGCCGACTCGCCGACCGCATCGAATCCGCGCACGTCGAGGTCGAGCAACGGGCCTTCGGGATTCGCGGGACGCTCCGTCACGTCGAAGCCCTGCTCGCGCCAATAATCCGCGAGCTTCAGCGCGCCCAGGTTGTAGAACGCGACGAGTTGCTGCCGACCACCACGCGGGCGGTCGACGGATGCGTTCACGACGAGCGCGCGCCCCTTCGTCACCGCGCCACCGGCAATCCCGAAGGGTCAGGAGCGCGGAACGCGCGACCCATCAAAGCGTTCTTTGCGGTCGTCGGTTCGGGCTTGTGGGTCATCGGGGCGCTCCTGGAAGATGATGCGGTCACGCGACGGACTCCGCAGTCTCGCGATAGCCGAGCGCGTAGAGCGCGGCGCGGCCGAGCGCGTGCGCGACGCCGACGGGGACGGCGTTGCCGATCTGCGCCGTCTGCGCGGCTTTGGATCCGGTGAAGACGTAACCGGCGGGGAAGCCTTGCGCCAGCGCGAGCTCGTGCGGCTGCAGCATGCGGAACCGCACGTCGAGCACGTAGGGCTTGCCGTCGATTTCGACGACGCGGCCGGGCGCGTTCGGCTCAGCGGGTGCGATGATCGGCTCGACGAGGTCGCCGGCTCCTCGGTGCGTCACGGTCGGCAGCGGCTCAGTGACCGCATGCGTTCGCGGCTCCTGGCCGTCGCGTTCGCCGAAGTGCGCTGCGAGGAACGGTTCGACGACGCCAAAGCGGCTGGCGGTCGTGACGGTCGGCAGCGGATCGTCCGTCGAGCGCGGCTGGTGCTCGCCGCCGTCTCCATCGCCGTAGTACGACGTGATGAACGGTTCCACCACAGCGAAGCGGTCGCGCGTGACGATCGTTCCGAGGGGTTCGTCCAGCGAGCGCGGGCGAGACGGTATTCCGTCGCCTTCGCGTTCGTACGACGAGATGAACGGCTCGACGATCCCGACGCCGTTTTTTGCCGTCACGGTCGCGAGCGGATCATCAAGGAGCTGCATCCGCATATCATCCTCGCCGTGGCGCACGTCGACCGTGAAGACGCGGGTGTAGCCGTCCGTCGTGACGGTCGGGATCGGCTGGTCGACGCTACGCGCTTCGCTCCCGCCGTGCTGGCCGAGGACGAACGCCGTCGGCTGCGCGAGGAACAGTCCGCCGCCCGTCGCGGTCGTGACCGTCGCGATCGGGTCCGCGACGTCGCGCGCTTCATTGTTCGTGCGGTTCGCGCCGATGAACGGCGTCAGCGTCGGCTCCGCAATCCCGATGTGCGTTCCGCCAGCCGTCACCGTGGGCGTCGGATCGTCGCAGCTCTGCGCGTCCGCGTGCTTGCGCAGCACGACCAAGAACGCTTCGGCCAGCGGGCCCGCGCAGTAGCGCCGGATGCCCGCCTCGATCCGCCGCATGGTGTTCGGCGAGAGCGGGCGCTCGCGAGCGAAGATGGACTGCGACGGCAGCGCCCAATCGATGATCCGCCGCGCCGCCACCCACGGGAGCCGCGTCCCCGCGGACACCTCGAGCGAGTCGGGCCGCGCGTGCGAGGGCTCGGGCCAGCGCCAGCGTACGCCGTTCGATACGAACGTGACGAACAGCCGCACGCGCGTCTGCGGCTCGCCGTAATCGGCGGCGTTAAGCAGGTTCCACGAGCAGGTGTAGCCGAGCGATTCGATCGCGGCGCACCACGCCCGGAAGGTCTCGCCGCGGCGGCTCGCGATCGGCCGCACCTTACCGGTCTTGGAGACCTGAACCGGACCCCACTTCAAGAACGGGCGCACGTTCTCGACGACGACGACGCGCGGACGCAGCGCTTCGACCATGCGCGGAATCGCCCACGCGGACGCGCGCTTCTGATCGTCGACGTCGCCGCCGCCCTTGGCGTACGAATGCTCCGTGCAGCTCGGCGACGCCCACAAAATGTCGAGGTGGCCTTCGGGGACGATCTTGAACGGCTTTGCGGTGTCGATGTCTTCGCACCAATGCCGGTGCTCGGGATGGTTCGCCGAATGCGTCGCGATCGCAACGTCCCAATGGTTCACGGCCGTCAAGCGCATCGGCACGCCGAACTCATCGGCTGCGCGCTGTAGGCCGGTCGATGAGCCGCCGGCGCCGCAGAAGAGGTCGCAGACTTCGACGGTTCTCATCCCGCCCTCCGCCCATGCGGAGCATCGGAGCCGCGTGCGCGGCGACTAACCTCGGTAGTATTTCCTGAATAATATGCAAGGATTTTTACGGAGGTACTCGCGCTACGCGCTCGGACCGTTCCGGTTTGCCTGGCGATCACGATGCAGCCGTTACCGATCCGGGGTGCTGCGCGAATAGCGACATATCGCGCTCGGCGACGGCGGTTCGCAGATTCCCGAGCGCCTGGTTGTAGTAAGAGCGCTTAAGCTCCGATCCGACGAACCGGCGACCAAGCTTGATCGCCTCATAACCCTCGCTGCCGATGCCGGCGAACGGCGAGAACACAATGTCAGCCGGGTTTGTCCAAAGCGTCACTGCGCGGCGGATCACAGACAGTTGCAGCGGAGCGATGTGGCGTTCGTCCTTCTCTTCGCGCGCCGACTCGCGTTGTAGTGTGTCGGACGGATTCACGTCCATCCAGACGGGCGACGCGTACTCTTGCCACAGCCCGACCGGGAACGTCGTGGTGTCCTTGGTGATCGGTTCCGCATTCTCGCCTGGTGCGCGCATCGTGACGAGATAGTCGGGCAGGCCCTGGCGCGACATTGCAGAGTCCTTGCGAAGCTGCTTATAGAGCAGCCCCAAGGCCTTCGTGCGCTGCATTTGCGTCACCGGGTCCTTCCAGATCGTGACCTCGCTGTGTAGGATGAATCGCTCGCGCTCGAATGCGCGGATCAGATCCCCGCGAAAGTCGCGCAGCCCGATCCATCCGTCCACGGACTTTTTCGTGGGCAGGTTCATGCAATGGAACGACACGAGGCGTCCCGGCTTAAGAACGCGGCGCAACTCCGCGACGAGGAAGGCGAAGTGGTCGAAGAACTCCCCGTGATCGCGGCAGTTCCCCATATCGCGCTCGCTCGCCGTATACGTGTAGAGCGACGCGAATGGCGGCGAGAACAGAGCGTAATGGAGCGAAGACGCTGGCAGATTGCGCGCGACCTCTACGCAATCGTCGTTGTAGAGCGCGAAGTCGTCGCAGACGAATTGGTCAATCATGCTACTTTCAGCCATTCAGGAATGATGTATCGTCGCTCGGCGGCGTCAGGTGCGATCGGTCGCCCGCGGACGACATCGCTATGCAGCTGCATTTGCGCCACCATCGCCGCGGTCATCGCAGCGGCGCCGCGTTCCTTCCGTTGCAGGTTGCGCAGCACGGCGTTTTCCGTCGTCGTACTAACGACGTGCACCAACACTTCACGCCGCTGCCCAAAGCGCCAGCACCGCCGAATCGCCTGGTGAAACGCCTCCCAGGAGTCGGAGACGCCGCAAAACGCGATCCGCGCGCAATGCTGCCAATTCATCCCGAAACCCGCAATGCTCGGTTTCGTGACGAGGACGCGCGCTTCGCCGCGCGAGAATGCGAGCAGCGCGGACTCCTTCTCATCGGGATCATCCGTTCCGCGCACCTCGGTCGCGCCCGGAATGATGGCGGCAAGCGCTCCCGCTTCGTCGTTGAGGTCGCACCAGATCAGCCACGGCTCGTCCGGTTCAGCCGCGACGAGCTCGGCAACGCGGCGCACGCGATCCGAAAGACTCGCACGCCTGGCGGCGCGGCGCTCCATCAGCGTTGACGCCTCTAGGGCGAACAGCGAATCGTGCGACGTCGCGGGCGCGTCGAGGACGTGCTCGCGAATCGAGAGCGGCGGCAGCACGTAGCGCTCGCCGTCGAATCCCAAGTCTGCCGGCGACGTGAACATGACAGCCCACGATGCCATCCACCGCCAGAAGTCCGACTCAGCGTGACCCTTCAGCCGCCACTTCTGCGTTTCGCCTCCATCGTGCACGAAGAATGTCGCTAGCATTTCGGCGCGAGTCATCACGCCGAGAAACTCCGCGTGGTTCGCGAGCTCCATTATATCGTTCGGTGCCGGCGTCGCCGTGCACGCGAGCCGATACGCGGTGCGGGAGAACGCTTCGGTCAGCGCCGCTCGCGTCGCGCCGTCGTACGCCTTGAGGATTGAGCTTTCGTCGAGTACAACGCCGCCGAAGGCCGAAGGGTCGAAGTGGTCGAGCCGATCGTAGTTCGTGATATTGATTCCCGCCCGCACGTCAGAATGTTCGCGGCACAGCGTTGCCGCGGCGCCGAACCGTTTCGCTTCTCCCGCGGTCTGCTGACCGACGGCGAGCGGTGCGAGTAGCAGAACGGGGGCGGCGGTCTCGATCGCGACCCGCTCCGCCCAGGCGAGCTGCATCGCCGTTTTGCCAAGCCCGGTCGCGGCGAAGATTGCGGCGCGGCCGCGACCTAGCGCCCACGGCGTGATTGCTCGCTGGAAATCAAAAAGCCACGAGGGGAGCGCCTCGTCGGGAACACGGATTCCGCACGGCTGGGCCAGCGCTACCTTCGATGCGAGGAATGCCTCGTACGCAGCCGTCATCGTGCCAAGCCAGCCCCGAAGGGCCGGAGGTGGTAAAGCGCGCTCCAATCGCCACGGTAGAAGTGAGCGACCGATTCGTGCACGCGCCGAAACCGGTCCGCGACAAAGCTGCTGCCGTTATGTTTCTCCCACAGCATGTCGTCGACGTGGTCGTCGAACAGCCAACCGAGGTCCTGAGACGGCAGCGACCAGCTTGCCCCGGTGAACTCCGCCGCATGCGCCATGAACATACGGAGCGTGCCGAAGCACCACAGCGACGACGACGCGAGTGCCGCGGTTTCCAGCCAACCTTCCGGCCAGCGATCCCACGCGAGCGAGGTCGAACCGTATGGCGGGTCGCACACGAGGAGGTCCGCGCGAAGCTGCAGCGCGGGGACGATTTCCCGACAGTCGCCGACGTACAGACGGACCGTTCCGTCGTCGAAGTAAGGCGTGATGGTCTGCATCATCGCAGCCACGCAACCATCCGCCGCCACCACGCCCGCCGCACGACATTGCCGCGCATCTCCGCCCCGGGCGCAACCACGAGATCGGGCTGCACGACGATCTCGCCCGTCGCCGAGCACAGCGTCACGACCGGGCAGTGCGCGAACGCGCCGTCCGAGCCCACGATGCCGGTGTGCGCGAGGCCGGGGATGCGGGAGCGGGTCACGCTCGCGTCCGAATCCCGAGCGTCTCGACGTGTTCGCGGCAATACGCCTTGTCGTCGCGGCCGATGTACCAGCCGGCGTCGCGTGCTTCCGTCTTCGCCTCGCCTTGCTTGTCGGACTTCGGCCCGAACTTGGTGTCGCACGCGACCGGGTAGTCGCAGGTGACCGTGATGGTGTGGAGGAGGCTCATCGCACAGCCACTTTCTATGCGTCTTCGCGACGCATAGGCCCGGCATGCAATCTCATCGCCGCGCCGATTCGCTCGTCGCGTTCTTCCATGGGACCGTCATACGCATTCGCGAGCATCGCACCGAACGCACGGGACGCGTCGCGCAAGAGTAGCCCGGCAAGACCTACGCGTGCGCAGGCGAGGTCTATAGAGATCGGATCGCCCGCGTCGAGCGCCCCTTCTACCTCACCCCAAAGCTCGGTACGAATCCACTCCGCGAGCGCGCTCATGCCGTTCACCCGCGCGATGTTCAGCGAGTCGGCTCGGTCGTTGATGAGGTCTTCGTACGAATCGGTAATCTGTGCGCGGAAGTCCTCCGCAAACTCCGCGCTCACGATGCACGCTCCAGCGGTCGCAGGTCACCGTCGGCGTCGACGGAGCGCGACGTGCGCGGATCGCGTTGCGCGCAAGCGACGAGCTGTGAGATCGCGTGCGACACCCGCAGCGCGTCCGACGCCTGCCGAACCGCGTCCTCGAGCGGCACGAACAGCGTGAGGTCCTCGCCGCCAGGCGCGCGCAAGCTCACGACGATGCAGTTCGCGCCGTCCATGTCGGGCGCGTCGGCGAACAGCGAGCCCAGCATCGAGCTTGCGCGGAGAAACTCGAACCCGCCGTGCAAGGTGATCTCCGTCTGCTGGCGGCCCGAGACGGGATGCGGGGCCGCCAGCGTTATTTTCGTCTTCACGCCGCGGCCGCCGTTTCGAACAGTTCCGGCTTCGCGGCTCGGTCGACGGCGTCGAGCAGCGCGGTATTCGCGATGGCGAGCGCCGTCTCGGCCGCGACACGCGCTTTCTTCGCAGTCGACTCAGCCGCTTCGCGCTTCGCGAGCTCGGCGAGGCAGCGGTGCACTTCCGCGGCGCATTCCGCCGGCGTGAGCATCGGCAGCTGCGCGGCCGTCGCCTTGCCGTTGCCGTGCACGACCTTGGCGCGCTCGCCGTCGACGGTTTCGGATTGCTCCGCCGCGATCAGCGCCGCGATCTCGGTCAGCCCGGCCTCTTCACTCGCGGCCGTGCACTTCACGTCGTCGAAGGCGTCGGCGATGATCTCGACTGCGCCCGAGACGCGCTCGGTCACGTGCACGATCCAGGACTCGCCCTCGGCCTGCACGTCGCGTTGAAAGACGTTGCGGACCTTGTCGGTCTCCTCGAATGCGTGCGTCGCGGCTTTGATCCGGTCGCGAGCGGCGTCCAGCGCGATCTCGGGTGTGTCGCCGTAGACGACGTTCGTGCCGCCCTTGATCGGGATCGTGACTTCGAAGCCGTCGTCGGCCGCGCGGTTCAGCATGACGACGATACCCGCGATGGTGTGCTCGCCGGGCTGCGGCGTCGGATGCTCGGCGTAGAGGTCGAAGCCCGCGATGTATGCTGGCGGTGCCGGCGCGGCTGGCCGATCCATGCCTTTCTGCGCGTCGGCATAGCCGTTGCGGAATAGCTTGCGCGTCTCGTTGGTTTTGAAGCCGCGCTCGGCGGCGGCATGGTTGAGAGCCTTGTCGGTCATCGGTTCCTCGATCATGGCGAGAGGGGTGCGATTTCGATCACCGCATGCGGCGGCGCGCCGATCGCGTAGCGCTTGTAGATGTGCGAATCCACGATCCGCGCGTCGTCGGTGTAGAGCAGGCCGGAAAGCGAGTCTTCGGCCGAACGGAGCAGCTTCGAGAGGTCGGGCTTGCGGATCGGGTACTCGACGCGCTTGGGTAAACTCGCCGGGCGCGGCAAGTAGAACCGCGTCCACATTTCGAGCGCGCCGTCGAGCGGATCGGGTGCGCCGTTTTTGGTGAGCCATGCGCGCGCCGCTTCCGCGACGGCTTCGCGCCAGGTCTTGCGGCGGCGCGGCGCATCGCCGAAACCTTCGGTGAGGATCACTCGGCCGCCGACGCAGTTCTCCCCGACGATGCGCGGCTCGTGCGGTAGCGTGCGCGCTGACTTCGAGCCCTGCGGGAGCGGGATGCCGTAGACGACGAGGCGGATCATCGCGCCCACCGCACGGTCTCGGATTCGCGCGCCTCACGCTTCGCGCGGTCGCGGTCGCGCTGTGCTTCGGCGGGATCGGCAAGGATGAGCACGCGCGAGCCGCAGCCGGAGCGCGGGCACATCAGCGGCGTGTCGAAGTAGCGCGAGAAATGGCCGTTCTCGCAGATGAAGTCGAGGGCGTCGGCGGGGTTGGAGATCATGGCTGGCCCCACACGGCGTCGAGCTGCTCGCGATCGGTATCGTACTCGCCGCCGGTTCGTGGAACGAACACCGCGGGCTCGCCGTTGACGTCCACGGTCATCGTGCGGCGCGCGGGCTCGGCCGGCGGAAGCATCGCGAGGGCGTACTCAGTAAGGCCAGGATCGTGCGGCGGCTGTTCGGGCTCGCCGAGCGCCTCGTCCACCATCGTTTCGAGAAACGAGCGCGTCTGCGGCGGGCTCGTCTCTTGGTCGAGCCACAGCCCGCGCTCGTAGCGCATATCGACCGATCCTTCGTGACCACGGCGGGACGCGTCGACGATGAAGAGGCCGTCGCGCTCGTTCTTCTCGCGGTCCGGGCGCCAGACTAGGATGATGTTCTCAGCGATGGCACCGAGGTCGCCACCGTCCCGAATCGTAGTCCGCGACGGCCTGTTGTCACCGACCTTGGTGGTTTGGTGATCGACGACGTGAAATGGTGTACGCAGCGAGATTCCAGCGTCGCGTAGTCGGCGGAATGCGTTTTTCTTGCGGTCGTGCGTGATTCGTTCGTCACGCCGCGAGTCGGCCTCGCGCACGTCGGCGAGGTCAGCGGCAACGTCAATCCACACGGACGCTAGCCGGCCCCCTTTAGCTTCGAGGCGCTGTGCTTGTCGCTTCGCCTCGACGACGACTTGCGCGCTCGAGATCAGCTCGTCGCCAGATCCGTACAACCATAGGTTCGGAAAACTCCGCGCCAGCAGCTCTTCGGCGGCGAGCACGCGGCGGCGTGCCAGACCTGCTAACGTCACGAGGCCGCCGAGCATCTCAACACGCACGCCCGAGAGCATCTCGACGAGTAACTCGTGCATGTTTTCGCGGCCGCCCTCTGCGGCGAAATACAGAACAACGCCGTGGTGCAGCGCGTCCCACAGCGCGTTCATCAGCGCGGCGTGCGTCTTTCCCATTTTGACGGCTGCCGACCACCCATGTAGGCCCGGCCCGAAGCGCACGCGGCGCGTCAATGACGGCCAAGGTGTCGAGTTGTAGAACGTCGGTCGCTCAAGCGCGCGCCGTGCCCGCTCCGCCCCGACCTCGCGCATTGTGTACGGCCGCAGTGCGCCGCCGTCGTAGCGTTCGCCTAACTCGCGCACGAGCCGCTCCGAACGGTTGATCGCAGCCGGTACATCCTCCTCAGACTCGTAGCCGAGCTGTGATATTTTTGCTCCGACGTGGATCAGTGCTCGAAGCGCCGCCTTCTCGCGGACAATCTTTGCGTAATACTGTGCCGACGCCGCCGTTGGTACGGTGTCCATCAGCGAGTTCAGGTATGCCATGCCGCCGATCTTGTCGAGCATCCCGCGGTTGCGGAGCTCTTCGGCGAGCGCGACTTTGTCGAGCGGCTCGCGTTGCTCGTAGAGTGCGTACAGCGCCAGATAGATCGACTCGTGCAGCGAGGCGTAGAAATGGCTCGGTTGGACAATCGCTGTTACGCTCTCAAAAAGCCCGCGGTCGACTAAAATCGCGCCGAGCAGCGCCATCTCCGCTTCGAGATTACTCGGCGGAATGCGATCGACGGTCGATGCGAACGGCGCGACGTTCACGCGCTGATGGGCTCGCGCTTTGACAAGCGGTGGAGACGGTTGAAGCCGTCGCGGTTCTCGGCCCGAAGCCGGCGCGAGCAGGTCTCGAAATCCTCGCCGGGCCGTGCGAGCTCCGCGAAGACGGCGCCGTCCGCGGTCGGCGGGATCTCGACGCGTGGCGCTGGGCGGGGGCGCTCGAACGGCGCGACGCGGTCGCCGAATAATGGGGTCTCATCGCGCGCCGGGTTGTAGCGCCGAACGCAGCCGGCCGCGAAGTCCATGCCGAGCCCGCGGTCGATCGCGACACCGAGGCCTCGGCGGAACGCTGCTGCCTCGCAGCCGGGAAACCTTCGCGCGGCATCGCGAGCAGCACGCCGCAACTTCGCGGTCAGACGCTCGACGACCGAATCGGCGATCTTGCCGTCCTTGCGTTCACCGGCGTCGTTGGCGATGACACGCTCGACGTCGTCTCGGAGATCGCGGGGTATCTCCGGGAGAGGTTTTGGGTCACGCGCGCGTCGGGTCGGAGCAGACGTAGTCTGCGTAGACCCATTCGGTCTCTCGTCTCTAGGCAATACCTTTAAATCGCCCGCGTGAGGGTTGCCGGGTTCGTTGCCCGCGGCAGCGGTTTCACGCTCAAGTGTCGTTGCCGCATCGTTGCCGCGCCGTTGCCGAAGCGTTGCCCGGGCGGGATCGTTGGCGTCCAACCAAGCGTTTATCTCGGCCCAGCGAAACCCGCGCCCATCGGGCGAAGCCGCCTTGATGCGAGCCGCGACGGCGCGTACGTCGGGCTGTTCGCCCCACGCGCGGCAGGTGTAGTACGCGGCCTGAATGATCGCCGGCCGATTCACGCCGCCTCCCGCTCCGCCAAAGCCGCCAGCGCGCGCCCAAGCACGTCCTGGTACACTCGCCCGCGCTTGCGCATCTCGAGCTGGATCGCCGGCGGAAGTCGGCGCCAGCACGCGCCGCAAAACAAGAGGGCGGGCCCGCCCGTCCGGTGCCGACAACCCGGCGCGTGGCAGTGCGCTACCGGCATGCCGCGACCGCCATCGGGAACTCGCGGACGCGCAACGGCTCGGGAAACGCCGCGATCTCCCCGCCCTTATTTCCCGCGCCAGCCGCTTTCCCCGCGACCTTGCCGAGCTGCTTCACGAACACCGGGATCGCGGCGGCACGACATCGCGCGACGACGTCCTCAGCCCACGCGAGATCCATCGGCCGCGCGCCCGCGCCGCTTTCGCCACCGACGACGACCCAGCTGATGCCGGTGAGGTCGACGCGGTCGAGCGGCCCCAGGAGCGGCTCCGCGCTGATCCAGCGCACCGCGGCGGGCGTCTCGCGCAGCATGTCGGCGCGCCAGGCGTAGTCGTTTGATTCGATCGAGACGCCGAGATGGGCGTTACGCAGGCCGCTGAGGTAGAACGGGCCGTGACTGTCGAGAAATGCGCGCACGAAGCGGCGCATTCGCTCCGGCCGCTTCGTCAGTACCTGAAACGTGTGCCGATCCGCCGCGCAGAACGCGAGGAACGCCCTTTCGAGGAACGCATCCGGCACCGCGCGATGAAACAAGTCCGCCATCGAGCAGACGAACTTCCGCCGCCCGACCGCGCCTTTTTCGAGAAGCGCGAGCCGATCTTCGTGACACAGCACGGTCCCGAAGTCGCGCCCTTTCCACTGCCCCATACCGCGCGCGGCCCACGTCGCTGCGTAGCAGTGATCGCACCCGGGCGACACCCCTTCGCAGCCGGTCACAATGTTGACCGTCTCGTCGCTCCATTCGATCTTCGTCGCCTGGCTCACGAAACCACCACTCCTTCTCGCGTCGCAATCTCCCACGGCGCCGGCAACGCATCACGCAGCGCGCCGACGAGTCCGACGTGCTCGCGCCCGATGAACACGCCGGTCACGTGCAAACGCCGCCCGTCGTCCAGCACCAGCGTATCGCCCGAACGCGGCAGCACGGCGCGCTCGACGATGAGGGCCTCGCATTCGCGGTTGCGGTAGGCGGCGATATGGAGGGTCATCGGCGACGACCCTTCTTGCGCGCGGCCTTCTTCCGCAGTTCGCGAATGTAGATAAGCGCGGACCGATAGAGCCCAAGCAGCGCCGGGTATTCGTCGCGCATCGCGGCCATGAAAAAGACCTCGCGCTGCGTGTCGTAGACCGTGCCGCTTGCAATGGTGAGCCCGCTCGACTCAAAGAGCCGCTCTACGGGATCTCCGTCCGGCGCGATGATCTCGGCGCAATTCGAGCGCGGATCGTCCTGCCAAGAGCCGTTGGTGCGGACGCGCGTACGCCAGCTGCCCGGCTTCAGCTTTGCACACGCCGCGAGGGCCTCGTCGACCTCCGCGATCGTGCGCTCAATTTGCTCGTCAGTCATAAACGACGGCGGGACATCGCCGTACAAGAACATCACCGCCGCGCCGCCTGAACGCGCTCGGGAACGCCGTCCGCAATGCCCGCAAGCGCCGGCACCACGAACACTGCGGCCCAGCCGAGCACCCACACGACCACGACGAGCGTCGCCGTGTTGAGCCAACGCTCCCACGGCGTGAACGACGCCCACCGTGCCCGCAGCGCGATCCCGCCCGCGTAGAAGGCGCGGTAGACGCGAGCGCACGCGCGGTCGACGTGAAAGCGCCAATACGGGTGTGGATCGGCGCGGTAGGCGTCCTTGCGCGGGCCGATGAGCCCGGCGTCGAGGAGGTCGCGGTCGCGGGTGGTCACGCTGCGACGAGCCTCGCCTTGGAAACGTAGCAGCCCGCATCCGTCAGCGCCGCGCGACACGCCGCTTCGAGTTTCGCGGCATCGTAGCGCAGCTTGCCTTGAAGAACGAGGTCCTCGATCTTATCGCGCGAGTACGTGACCGTCGTGTGGTCCTGCAGGCCGTAGAACCGGGCAACCTGCGTCATCGACGCACCGGTCAGCATGTACGCGAGATACATCGCGACCTGACGCGGGAGCACGACGCGCGGCTCGCGACACTTCGTGACGTGCAGCAGCGCGACAGTTGTCCCGAGCTCTCGCGCCACAACTTCGTCAACGATTCCAAGCGCGCGCCCGACGGAGGGCAAAACCTCACGGCGCTCGGCTCGCGGCGGGCCCTCCAGCGCTGCCAAGACGCGCTGGGCCGCATCCTCCTCGCGCGTCGGAGCAAATGCGACAACCGGTTCGCCGAGCTGGGCGAGACGAGCCTGGAGGATGTCGATGCCACGCCGCACGGCGACGCGCGCGGTGTCGCGCCCGAGCGAATCCGCGTCCGCGACAAACACCGCGCTCTCGACGCGCAGCCGCTGGTGAAATGATTCGATTACGTTCACGAAAGATTACCTCGCACGAAGCGTAGAAGAGATGAGTGCCAAATGGAGGGCATCACGCATCAGCACTCGCGAGCACACCGCGCGCAAAGTTCGCCCGCCGCTCGTACCGCGAGACGCCCAGCCGGGCGCGCGCGTCCTCTCCCAGACCTTCGTAGCTGCGACGCAGCCGCGTCACGGCACCGACCATCTGACGCAGCCGACGAGCGTCGCGCCGATCCGCCAGGCCGTCGCTGATAGCAAACGAGAGCGCGCCGGTGTCGATGCCGGTGGAGAACGACGAGATGAACAGTAGACGCGCGAGCATGATTTCGCGGGCCGTGGCGGGCGGGTTGTGGTTCATCATGTTGCCACCCCGCGGCGGCGCATCTGCCGCTCCAAGTTCCAGCGCAGGTCGTCGTCGCAATCCGTGAGCCCGCGCGACGAAAGCGCCCACTCGAAATAGTCCGTCGGAATGTCGTCCATCGGGGCTCCCCTCCACTTGCCGAAATTGGGCCAGTGCGTCATCACGTACGGCCGCGCGAAGAATGCGAGCATCGTATCGAGGTCCTCGCTCTTGGCGAGCCGCTCGGCGTCGCCACCGCACGTCTCGGCCGCGTAGACGCGGTAGCGCGCCAGCAGCTCACGGAAGTTGAACTCCGTCACGTCGAGATCGGCGTCCGCGCCGTGCAGGGCGCGCGTGATCTTCGGGCCGCCGAACCAATAGTAGAGCGTCGCATTCTTGAATTCCGGCGCGTCGGGCACGAGGTGACGCGCCATGCGTTCGGTACAAATCCAGCGGAACGCGGCGAAGCGGTCGCCCAGAAGCGCGCGATCGTAGTCGGCGTTGTGCGCCACGAGCGCCGCGTCCGAGGGTAGGAACGCCGACAGCGCGTCCTCAACGGCCGCGCGTTCGGGCGCATCGGAGAAGTCGCCGTCGACGAGATGATGCACCGCGGATGCCGCGGGCGGAATCGGCTTCGTGGGCCGGCACAGCGAGACGAAGCGGTCGACGAGCCGAAGCGAGCCGTCGAGGCGGCGCGCGGCCACCTCGAGCAGCTCAGCGTGTTCGGGCTCGCGATGCGTGGTCTCGGTGTCGACGAGCACGAAGTTCGATTCCGCGATGGTCACGAGAAGCCGAATTCCTGCTCCTCGCCGCCCTCGTCGATTTCGACGATCGGGTGCGCGCAGATCTCCGCAACGATAGCCGGCGCGGATGCGCGAGTTAGCTTGCCGCCGTGCTTCTTCACCAGCGCGCCGAGCTCGGACGGCGCAATCCCGCGTAGCCGTGCTTCGTCCGCCACGAGACCGCTAATCTCGTCGGCCGCCATTTTAGAGAAGTCCCGCTCCTCGGGCCCAGGCACGGTCTCATCGATGTGCGTCGGTTGCTCGATCTCTTGAACCTGCTGTGCGATCGCGCCCTTCACGCGACCGGCACGCGTCGCAGCGTCGGGGAGCGTGCGGGTCGGTGTGACGTCGACGATGTTGTCCGCCTGAGCCATTTCCTCGCGGGTATGAATGCCTCCAAGGTTGCGCGGGAAGGCTTTACGGAGCGCGAGCGCCTCGGCGCATTTCGCGAGCTG
Organism: Vulcanimicrobiota bacterium; assembly: GCA_028287565.1. GTDB lineage: Bacteria > Vulcanimicrobiota > Vulcanimicrobiia > Vulcanimicrobiales > Vulcanimicrobiaceae > Vulcanimicrobium. Next base: position 16,046 of record JAQBPK010000054.1, on the reverse strand, counting down.
GTTCTTTGGCATGCGCTTCCACATGTCGGTGACCGACCCGTCGCGGTCGCGCTGGACGTATTCGTTGAAAAACGCCGTGCCGGGTACACCGCGCTGCGATCCCTTGCGGTAGACGACGACAGTGGCCGACTCCAGCTTCCCGTCCTCGCCGAACGTGTACGATGCTGCGTCCTGGCCGTCGTAGAGCCCGGTCCGCTCGGCCATCGAGCGATAACCGTCGATCCCGATCTGCGCGGTCCACTTCGGGCCGTCGCGCGTGTTCCGCCGAATGTAGTAAATCTCACGCGCGGTCGGATCAAGCCCGCGCGCCTGGCACAGGCGCAAGAAGTACTCCAGCTGCGGATCGGGAGCGCCCTGCGCGATCTCTTGGCGGATGAACTCGAGCGTCTCATGCTCGTAGCCCAAGCGCTCGGCGAGCGAACGGGGTGGCGCGTTCGTCGCGACCGCGCCCCCATCGCGCCGTGCAATAGCGGTCATTTCGCGTTTCCTTTCAGCCGCATGACGCGGATGGTCGACTCGCGCAAATACTGCGCGTAGAGGTCGGGGCGCTCGGCCTTTAAGGCCGCCTCATTAAGGCGGCGCTGGGTCTGCGTGCGCCACGTGAGGACGGGATCGTTGTAGACGGTCAGCGTTTCGTGCTCGCCGAGAAATGCCGCGATCTCGGCCTGCGTCTTGTCGATCTCGCCGGCAAGCTGTTTCTCGCGCGCTTTCAGTTCGGCGTAGAGCGCGGTGGTCGCCGCGATAGCCTCGGTCGCCGCGATCGGCATGCCGACATGCTGTGGGAAAAGCCGTTTCGCGTCCGCGTACGTCGTGATCGCCGGCGGAACGCGTGTGAGGACGTGCTGGGTCCAGAAGTGGACGCCAAGTTTCACGAGGTCCTCGCCCATGTCGCGATCTCGCGGCACAAAATACAGCCGCAACTCCTGTCCGCCGATCAGCACGGCGACGATCGCGCCGTCGTAACCGGTCAGCCGAAGGTAGTGCTGCACTTGCACGAGCACGCGCGGCGGCAACTCTTCCCAATCCGCCCCCCACGACTCGCGCGCGACAAACGGATTCACCGCCTTGATTTCGAGCAGCCAGCGCCCGGGGCCGGCCCACCGGCCGCCATCGAGCGCGCCCAGCACGTGACGCATGCGCGCCAGCGTCTCGCCTTCGATCGAGGACGTAACGATCCGCCGGTCGATGTGGGCGAAGAGAAACTCGTGCTGCGGGTGCCGGATCGTGCTGTTGACGCGCGCGATCTTCACGCCAAGCCGCTCAGCCGTAACCGTCGCGACTTCGCCTTCAAGGCGCTTGCCCCAAAACGCGGGCTCGCCGGGATCCTCCGGCTCGCGCAGGCCCAGCTTCTCTTCCCAAAGTGCGAGGTTCGTGCGGTCGCCGTAGCCGAACCCCGCGAGAACCGCCATGTCGGTACCGCCGAGACCCGTCGCGCGAACGGCCGGGTCTTCCGCCGGCGCGAGGACGCGCTCCACCGCCGCGCTCACGCGACACCTGCGATCGCGGGCCGCAGCATTCGGCTCTCGGGCACCGCCGGCGGCATCTCGACGTTCGTGCCGACGTGGCCGAACGCGCGCAGAGGTTCATCGCCGAAAGCCTCGCGTCGCCGCGCAGCCGATTCAGCCGTCCAGCGCCACGCAATCTCCCGCCGTATGTTCGCGCGCCATTCATTGCGTCCGTCGTCGAAGAGGCCCGGGAGATCGTTGCCCTCGACGATCCGGCCGCCAAGCTGATACCTCACGCTCGCACCCCGCTCCGCCGCCCACAAGCCGTCACCGGCACCAACGCATCGCTCGCGCGTTCGATCCGATCCGCCAGCCGCAGCAAGTACGCCGCCGGCGGAGCCTCCTGCGCGTCGAAACCGCGCTGGATCGTCGCCGCGACCTCCTCGGGCACCCCGGCTTCGACGAGGGCGTGCTCGATGGTCATGACGGGCCCTCACCGATGGCCGTGCCGACCGCATCTAGAAGCTCGCCGAAGTTCGCGCTCTCCACGGTCGCCGGGACGCCGACGACGAAGCGCGCGTCGTACTCCTCACGTAGCGCCGTCCAGAGGGCTTCGTCGCCCTTGTCCGTGAGCGCGTCGAAGAAATGCCGCGCGCGTAGCCCTGAGCCGTCGTAGTAGCAGGGTGCGCCGTCAAGATATGGACAGTCGTCCTGCGCGGTCTGGCTGTCGTACTGCTTCTCGCGAGCGTGGTAGCCGATGTCTGCCGGCGACGGCTTAAACGCGCAGTAGAGCCCGCGCTCGTTGCGCATGTGACCGTCTGTGAGCTTGCCGTCATTGCGTGGATACCGCCCAGCCGCGTACTTCGCACGCACGCCGCTCGTCTGCCAATTCGTCGAGAGCAGGAACTGAATCGCCGCCTGCGGTCCGACGAGCACGAAGCGAATCTCGACGCCGTGAATACCCGCGCCCTCGGTGCGGAAATCATACGCCGGCGACCATTCGATGATCCGTCGGAACTCGGATGCGTTCACGCTATCACCCGCTCCGCCGCGCTGCTCGGCCGCCCAAGGTGGAAATCCGGCGCCGCGCCGACATGCGCCGCGTGGCCCAGCAGCACCCAGCCGACCGCCAGCAGCGCGTTCGCTTCGTCGGCGGTGTGAACGGTGGCGATTTCGACGACGTCGAACCCGTATAGAGCGCGACCGGCGCGCGCGTGGGCACGAAGGCGGTCGATAACCGTCGAGCCGCTGTAGAATGCGTTCGAGGCAAACAGCGTTTCGGCCGGGTGCCGCGCGTCGATTTCCAGCAGCGCCGCGGCTTCGCTCGCGACATCGGCAAACGTGCGGTCACCGGACGTCAGCAGCGAGCGCCCGTAGCGACTATCAGCGACGGACCGCAACTGTTCGACGATCGTCGGGCTGCTCACGCCGCCACCTCGCCCGCCGCCACGATGATCTCGCGCACGCCCGGAACCTTGGCCGCGACGCCGAGCGCGCGATGGTAGTCCCCGCCTTCGATGGCCAGCACGTTTCCGACGTAAAGCTGCGCAGCCAGCGCCGCGAGGCGACCGGCGTGCACGACGTTCGAAATGTCGCGCTCGCGGATGAACGCGTTTGCCTCCGCGGTCAGCGCGGCGCGGAGGGCCGCACGGTGCTCGTCCGTCAGCGTGACGGTGCAGCCGGGATGCGGCGCGCGTGGGCGCGAGGGGACGTAGTCGCGGGCTTTGGCTTCGTTGTAGTCCGCGATGACGGCGAGCGCGTCGTGCATCACTCTTCACCCTCGCCGAGCGCTTCTGCGAGTTCGCGCAGGCAGTCCTCGGGTGACGACGGTAGGCTATCCCCGCGCCAGCGGGCAAGTAGGTCGAGCGCGTCCGCGACGTAGCCCGTGACGACGCCTACCGTCTCTCGCATCTCGCGCACCGCGCGGACTGCTGATACGGCCTCGATATCGCCGCTGCGCCGACGCTTACGCTGGAAGTCCCGAAGCGCGCGATTTGCGGTCCGCAGGTCCTCGGTCGCCGCCAGCCATGCTCGCTTCGCATCCGGCCGTCGCGGATCGTGGCGATCTAGCGCCCCGAGTTCGGTCTGGAAAAAGCCAACGCGACTAGCCGCGGTGTCGCGCGCGTTGCGGAGGTCGTCCTCTTTCGCGCCAGCGACAGCGGCGTCGAGCATCTCGGCGTTCACGCCGGCACCTCACCGCGCGACCGCGCCAGAATGCCCGCGATGCGAGCGGCGTGCGCGCCGGCGTGAACGCGGAGCACGGCTTCGAGCGCGACCTGATCGTCAGTGTCGAGATAGACGGCGCGCGCCACGAGGCTCACGTCCGACGCCGCCATAGCTTGAATGCCGCCGAGTCCGAGGCCGGATTCACCGAACATCACGATGGCGGAGCCCTGCTGATCCCAGAACAAAAACGTGCCGTGCTCGCCGTTTCGCCACGGCGATGAGACGCGCGCGGCAAACGGAATCTGAGGCGGTCGGGCCATCACCGCGCACCCGCCGACGCGTGTATCTAGAAAGCCGCGATGACGACGTCGAACGCAATGGAGATTGCGCATGAGAGGCCATAGCCGAGTCGTGCAACACGGTCTCGCGACGCGAGCATCGCGCGCACGCCCAGACGATCGCTTGCGCGCCCTGAGCGCCGATAGAAAGCCACATGAACCACATCACAGGCACGCCTCCGCGACGAACTGCTCCGTCACGTCGTCTTGCACCGTCGCGTTGACGCAGAACGCGCACGTCGCGCTCGCGAGCGTCACGGTAGGATCGTTGAGCCGGTTCACGCAGACGGTGACGAGCCGCGCGTCGGAGCGCAACGCACGCTCGACCCGGTACTTGCGCCACGACGCGAGCGATGCACGGTGAACGCGACCGCCGACGGAAACGCGAATGAGCGAGATCGGCGAGAAGGACGGCGCGGCGGGGCGGAAGGCGAGAATGGTCGCCATCACGATTTCGCCTTGCGGGCGTCAGCCTTCGTCTTGCCGCATCCGTGGCGGCACACGCAGCGGCGACCACCGAGCTTCGAGGCCGTGGTGTTGGAGTCGCGCGCGACGACTTGCTTGCCGACGCGGCCGCAATCGGCGCACTTCTTCTTCGTCGCCATCACGCGGCCACTGCAACGCCGCCCGGCGTCGTCGGACCGCGACCGCGGCGCTCGCGGCAGCGGCGCGCACAACTGACTTCGTCAACGCAGATGCGGACGGAGATCGGTCGGCGCTCGCGCTCCAGCACGTCAGCGACGAGGTCTTCCGTCGCGTGCGCGCAGAAGTCGCAGCGGTCGCGCTTTGGAGTTGACGGGGTGCGGTAGACTGAGTTGGAAGGAATCATCACGCGGTTCCTCTGGCGGCCGGCGTTTCAGCGAACGTCGGCCGCGGCTTTTTATGCGGTCTGTGTGATCTCGCGCTCGCGCGCGGCTGCGTTACGGGCCTCGACCTCGATCAGGACGTCCACCAGCGGCTCGGCCTCGACGCCGAGCTCGATCGCGCCGACGCACTCCGTCGCGTGCGCGCTCACCGAAGTCCCGCCGAGTAGCCGGACGCGACGAACGCCGCAACGTCGGTCGCCGCATAGCGCGGCGTGGAGCGCGCGCCGCGACCCGACGGCAGCCGGCGCTCGCGCAGCTTCTTCTTTGCGACGTAATTCTGCACGGTGCGCGTCGAGACGCCCAGCCGAGCCGCGACCTCTTTGCGCGTCAGCATCTCGCTCATGCCGCGCTCCGATCCGTCAGCGCGAGCACGCGCGGATTCGCGACGATGCGGCGGCGAGCACGGCGCGCGCGCTCCAGGTCGACGACGGCCTCGGCGGCGCGATAGCCGCGCTGCACCTCCGGCATCACGACTTCCGCGAGCCGGTGGCGCCGCGCGATGATCTGCTCGCCGACGAGCCGCAGGATCCCGATCCACTCCGCGAGCGCGTCGGCCTCGGCCCGGACGGCAGCGAGCGCTTCGACGTAGCCTTCGGCGGACGCGACTGCGGGCGAGTACGGGCCGGGCGCGTTGCCGGTCGCGACGTGGCGGCGCTTCGGTCGCTCGGCGCGGGGGGCTGGTACGCTAGGCTGCATGACCGTTCGCCTCGGGTCGAGGGTCGAAGCCGAGCTTTTCAGCGAAGCCGGGGAGTTCGCGCATCAGTACGACGAGCGCGTCGCTCTTGAGCGTCGCGCTGTCGCCAGCGTAGAACTTCCGAATGCCCGCCTCGCTCATGCCAACCTCGGCGGCGACGCGAGTCGGGGACCATCCATTGCGCTCGGCAGCTTCTTTCAGCGCCGCTCTGACGTCCATGTGCGAACCGTACCAAAGTACGGTCGGCAAGTCAAGACCTAAGTAAGGACTTTTGGACGGATATTAAAAGTCGTGCCCGAGACGTTCACCGATCGCTTCAACCGCCTGACATCCGACCTGCGGGACGTTGAGGTCGCTAGCCTACTCGACCTCACAGAGGGAGCGGTGCGGAAGCTGCGCCGCGGCGACACTCAAACGCTGAAGCTCGACGCCGCGCTCCGGCTCTGTAAGCGGCTTGGCATCTCACCATGGGAGCTTGCGGGCGAGCGCGAGCCGAGCCGCCAGGATTCCCGAGCGGTGACCATTACCGACGTACGGCCTCTGACGCCGCAAGGGGTCGCGCGGATAATCTACTTCGGCGCGCGAGTCGCCGACGCGTTTGACGCCCGGCCGAACATTCAGCCCGCCCTTGAAGGCTTTGTGGAGATGATGCGGTTCGCGGTAAACGAGCGACGCACGCCGAGTGAAGCCGTGCGAGCCGCGATAACGACCATCGAAGGAAATCCCGCAGAGAAGGAACTCGTCGAACGACAGGCCGCGGAGACGGCCGCCAAGCTATTCGACGTCAGCCCGTCGCGCGGGACGTTTATCGGGGCGTTTCCAGACCTTCTTCTGGGAGCGGTCCTTCGGGATCCCGATGCGCTAACAGATTCGCAGCAGCAGACGCGCCAGCGAACCGATAATGGCGAACGTCAACCTCGATTCGAAGCGGTGTTGCAAGCGCTAGTTCCAGCTCTTGAGGACCTCGCGCGTCGCGGCGACGCTCCTCCATCTCTGAAGACAGCTGCCGCAACGCTACGACGGCTCGAACGAGAGGGTCCCGGTGCAGCTCCGTCACCTTAGAGGACACGCCTCCAGCATTCGCCTCGAAGAGCGGCAGCCCATTGTACCTATTGTCTCTGTCGCTCACGGCGAATCCCATGACGACGCCGGCTCCCGGCGCCGAACCCGGCTTCCGCCGGGGATCGAACGTAGATTCGCGCGGCTGATGACCACCAGGGTGGCATTGAACGGTCGCGCGCGTTCAGCGGCAATCTGTGATAGAGAGGGGTTTCTATGTATCGGCTGATGTGGGCGGTGGCCATCGCGATCGCGATGACGGGCGGAGTTGCGACCGCAATGGAAATCCCGCTCTCGCCAGCAGCAGCGCGCGCCGCTGTCGTGGCTGGCCTGCAACAGAAGGGAATACCAGCTGCGTATGCGGCTGGAGGCGAATGGCTTCCGAAAGCCGATGCGGAAGCGCCTGCGCCGGTCGGCACGAGCCTCACGGTTGAAACCCCGTTCGAGTTGCTTTATTTTGTCAGTGCCGAAGCGGCCGCACAATATCGCGAGCCGGACCCTCAGGCGATCGAAGAAGCTATCGCCATGCGAACCCTCGACCTCGACATGCTTATTTTCAGTGACCGAGTTTCCGCAAACGACGGCGCGAGGCTCGTCATACGCCAGGACGGAAAGATAATTCAACCCGTCAAAAACTCGGTTAATCATTCATCGCCGACGGACAGATTCTGGCAACACGTACATGCGAGCTTTGATTCAAAGAAGCTCAATCTAAGTAAGCCGATGACCGTAATCCTGGCAAACGCGATGATCGCCAGCGAATACCAAAGAACGGTAACGGAAGTCCGGTACACAATCGACCCAACTGCGATTCGATAACGCCGTGATCCAACTCATCGGCCTCATCGTCGCCGCGTACACGCTCGCGCGCTGCTTCGCTGAGATCACCTCGCGAGAGGACGGCGCGCCGTCGAACGCCGGCCGAATCGGTTACGCGCTGTGCGCGATCGTGACGTTCTTTCTCGCACTAACGCTATTGTCGTCGGGGTCGTCGAGTCCAACGCCGCACTTCTGATCTGCATGGCACCCGATGGTACGCTGCCGTACCGATGTTTGTCTACCGGCACTTTGGTGCCGCACAGAGCGCCAACGTACAAACGGGTTAGTTGTAATGCTAGCGCGCTGACGCTACGGGACTTCGACCACCGATAATCTCCGCGCGCACGCGACGATGAGCTGCTCGCGGCTCTCCACGCCGAACGCGCGCAGCAGCTCCGTCACGATGTGCTTTATGGTGGATTCGGAGCGGTCGCGCAGGCGCGCGATCTCGCCGTTCGTCTTGCCTTGGCAGATAGCGACAAGCACCTCGCGCTGCGAAGGCGTGAGGTTGCGCGCGATCGGATCGCGGTAGCCGCATTCGCGCCGGCGCATGAGACGGCGCAGCCAGTAGGAGCGGTCGACGTCACGCGTGCTTTCGACGACGTAGGCGTAGAAGTGGTCGAAGCCCGTGAGCTCGCCCAGCCGGTACGCGCAGGCGGCGGCACGGCGCCTGAAGCCGAGCGCCTTGTGGGCGCGAAACGCCTCGTTGTACGCGGCGTACGCGGTCGCGGTGTCGCCAGCGGCCTCGGCGATCGTCGCGCGGACCGCATGCTCGAGCGCGGGCGTCCGCGGATCCTGGCTCATCGCCGAGACCCGTGTCATCGGCGCGAGCTCGCAGTAGAGCCGTTCGTACCGGCGCGCGAGGTCGAGCGCCTCGGCGCTTTCCATCTCGCGGGCGACCTGCGCGAACGCTTCGGCGAGGACCAGCGGCACGGTCCGCTCGTCGCCCGTCAGCGTGCGCGGGTCGATCGCGTCGAACGCGGCGCGCGCGCTGTGGAGCGTGTCGAGCGGCGAGAACTGTTCGCCGACGTTGCGGGCCACGATGGACCGGCGCAGGAGCGCGTGCACGCGGTAGGCGGGTGTCGGCGCGGTATAGACAGCCTCGCGCGCCGCGGCGAAGGCCTGGAGTGTCCGGCCGGCCGCCTCGTGCACGAACGCGGAGCTCATCGTGATCCACCAACGCGGAAGTGCGAGCCCGTCGGCGGTCCAATCGACGCCGGCCGCGCGCGTCTCGATGAACGACCACAGGGCATCGTCGAAGCGCTCCGCGGCGAGGTAGGAGAGCGCTTGTAGGGCGTTCGCCTCTAGGAACCGATCCTGCTGGCGGCACGTGTCGAGCCGCTCGATTGCGGCGACGAAGTGCCGCGCCGCTTCGTCGTGCCGGCCGCGCGCGGTCGCGATCCAGCCTTCGTACTCCAGCGCGCGCGCATGCACGATGTCGCTGGCGCGGTCGACGTCGGCTAGGGCAGCGCTCGCGGCGCGGTGGTCGCCGTCGGCGTAGTACGCAAGCGCTCGATTCAGCGCGATCTCCGAGCGGATCGTCGGATGCGCCGTCGCGGCGGACTTCTGAGCGGCTTCAAGGCGTGCCAGCCCGGCTTCGACGGCGCCGATGCGGACCTCAGCCGCGCCCAGTAGCATCTGCGCGGTCAGCGAGGCGTCGAGCGTCCCGTGCGCAACGAAGACGTCGGAGAGAATGCGGTGAGCCTCGGGCGCGCGGCCGATGCGAAGGTATGCGCGTGCGCGCAGCAGCGCTACTTGCGAGCGCGTGTCGGGATCGTTGCGGCGAACGCGGTCGCACAGCTCCAGGCAGCGATCGAATTCCCCGGCGAACCACGCGCGCATGGCGTCGCCGAGCGATGCGCGGGGACCCGGGTGACGGTGAGAGCGGGCTGTCTGTCCGATGACCGGTCCCTCCACAGGGCGAGAAAGAGGCGCCGAAACTCGACGCCTCTCCACGGTAACCGATCTTTCGGTGCCGTGACCGAACCGCCCCTACGGTATGCAGTCCGGAAGTGATGGCGGACAGTTTTTGCTCGGACCGCCGCCGCCGGTGTCGTAGGTGGTCGGACTTACGAACGACGGACCGCCGCCACCGGTGTCGAACAGGCCGGGCGCGCCGAGCGCCAGCGCTAAAAGAGTCGCGAGCAAGAGATTCACGGGGAACCGCCTTTCGAGCGAAAACGCGCAATCGGCACTAAAGTGCCGTTTGTACGATGCCGTTCGCCGCTCGCGCCATCGAGCCCGCGCTGGAAGGCGAGCGCGAACTGCCGCGAAAATGCGAAACGCCCGCCGCCGGGAAAGGCGACGGGCGGAAGTGCGGGCGAGCCGGCGCGGTCAGCTACAGCACGGCGTCGAACCGGTCGGCGGCGTCGCGCTGCATGCTCGGGAGTACGTGCGAGTACGTGTCGAGCGTGATCTGAATGGAGGCGTGGCCGAGCATCTCCGACACGATCTTCGGGTGCGTCCCGTTCGCGAGGTGGAGCGTCGCGCAGGTGTGCCGCAGGTCGTGGAACCGGATGCGCGGGAGGCCGTCTCCGGGTTTTGAGGGCTCCGCGCGACCCGGCTGCGCGTCCAGCTGCTCACGAAGCGCCCCGTCGACGGCCGCGGTCGCGCGCTCGAATGCGCGAGCGACGGCGCGCGGCAGCCGGACCTCGCCGCGCCGCGGATCGTCCTTGCCTTCGACGGGGAACAGCCACAGGGAGCCGCCCAGGCCCGCGGCGAGCAGACGCTGGCGGTGATCCAGCAGCGCGGCGACGGCGCGGTCCGGCAGATCGATCGCCCGCCGCGCCCCCGCGGTCTTGGGCTCGAGCAGCTCGCCGGCCGCCGAAAGCGTGTGCTGAATGCGCAGGCGACGTCCGCGCGCGTCGAAGTCGACAGTGCGAAGCGCAAGGATCTCGCCGCGCCGCAGGCCCGCCGAGAGTGCCAGCCGCCACAGCGCCGCGAGCTCGTGGTCGGCCGTGCCGTCGAGGAACATCCGGGCTTGCTCTGCGCTCCAGACGTTCATCGTGCGGCGCGGGACACGATGGCGCGCGACGCCGATCATCGGGTTCTTGACCAGCGCACCGCGCTCCACCGCGACGGCAAGCGCGGCTTTGAGCCGCTGGTGCACAACCTCTCGGAGGCGCGGGCCGACGGCTTCGCGCTCCAGATCGGCGAGTAACTTGCGCAGATGCGCGGCCGTGAGCCGGTCCAGCCGTACCATGCCGAGGCGCGGGTAGACGTGGGTCGAGAGGATGGACGAGTACGTCGCGAGCGTGGTCTTACGAACCGCCGGCCGGACGGTCTCGTGAAGCCAGGCCGCAAGGTACGTTTCCAGCGTGACGGCCGGCTCGTCGAGGATCGCGAGCGGGGCGCATTCCGCGCGCAGGCGGCGCAGAGCTTCGAGCGCCTCGGCCTTTGACGGCTTGGTGACGCGGCGGTACCGGCGATTCCCGCGCCCTCCCATCGAGATCGCGGCGATGAACTTACCGTCGCCGATGGGATAAACCGAGCCGTCACCGGGACGCGATCGCCGCGCCGCATTCGCCACGCTCAGTCGAGCCCTAGTCCGAGAACAGCAAGGTCGGATTCAGGAAATTCGTACAGCATGCGGCGCTTCCCATCGCACCATACCTCGCCCTCGGCGGAAAGGGTGTCCCGAAGCGCAGCCGGCGCCAGGGCTAGCGCGCCGTCCCTCGTCGCACGAGATGTGACCACAGCACCCACAAGCCCCTCGTCTTCCACCGCATACGCCCACATGCCGACCAAATTCGTTTCCGAGGCCCGAGACTCATTGCGTGACTCCTCGGCTGACTTTTTACTATCGTCCACGAAAACAAAAAAGCCATACGCCGTATGGCTTTTCGGATGGAGCGGGCGGCGGGAATCGAACCCGCGACTCTTGCTTGGAAGGCAAGGGCATTACCATTATGCAACGCCCGCGCTCGTTTGATTGTGGTCTTACGAAGCGGCGGCGCGTGGACCTTGCGGGACGCGCCGCCTGCTTGACTTGGTGGGCCGGGCAGGATTTGAACCTGCGTATCGCTTTCGCGAGCCGAATTTACAGTCCGGTGCCATTAACCACTCGACCACCGACCCACGGTGGGGACCCGCTCTGATACGCGAACCCCAAGGAGCCTTCCTACTTTCGCGGTGGGCGTTCGTACAACGCGGCGAGGGTTTGGAGCGGGCCGCGACCGAACATCGCTTCCGCGCCGACGTACCCGAGCGGTCGAAGGGACGTGCCTTGTAAGCACGCTGCGAAAGCACACGTGGGTTCGAATCCCACCGTCGGCTCTGCATCTTTCTCGCGCGTAGACGCGGTCGACGGAGAGCGTGAGCGAACCCATCGAAGTCAGACCGCTCTGGCGCCGGCACGGCGGGCTCGCGCTCGTCTGCGAGAAGTGCCTCAACGTTCGCTTTGCCCAGGATTTTCCCGAGCACGCCGGCGACGAGCGGCTCAAGCTGCGCGAGTGGCTCAAGGACCGCCTGAAGGCCGACGGGCACTGGGGCGCGATCCGGGCGACCGGCACGACGTGCCTGGACGTCTGCGCGCCCGGCCGGGTCACGATCTTCATCGATCCCGTCGGACGCGGCGGCCAGCAGAAGTGCCTCGTGTTCGACCCGCTCGAGGATCGCGAGCTGATCTACGAGACCATCGTCCGCGAGCTCGCGCCGCCCGCACCGGTCGCACACGAGCCCGAAACGGAGAAGGCCCCGCACTAGGCGGGGCCTCTTCCTTTCCGTCTGGATCCTCGAAGGCGTCGGCTGACGGATCAGCTACGCGCCCCTAGGTCCTTTCAAGGGAGCTCGATCTCGGCCAGGTTCTTCTCGATCTTTCGCTTCACGCGCTGGAGCGCGTTGTCGATCGACTTCACGTGCCGGTTGAGGTCGCGGGCCATCTCCTGGTAGGACTTGCCTTCCAGATAGGACAGGAGCACCTGCGACTCGAGGTCGGACAGATTCTCCTGGATGCGCGCCTTGATGTCTTCGGAGACCTCCTGATTGATCACGAGCTCTTCGGGATCCGAGGTCTTCTGAGACGGCATCACGTCGAGGAGCGTACGCTCGCTGTCCTCGTCGTAAATCGGCTTGTTGAGCGAGATGTACTGGTTGAGCGGGATGTGCTTCTGCCGGGTCGCCGTCTTGATCGCGGTGATGATCTGACGGGTGATGCAGAGTTCCGCGAACGCCCGGAAGCTCGAAAGCTTGTCGGCCTTGAAGTCGCGGACGGCCTTGTACAGACCGATCATCCCTTCCTGAATGATGTCCTCCCGGTCGGCACCGATGAGGAAGTAGCTCTTTGCTTTGATTCGGACGAAGTTCTTGTACTTGTTGAGCAAGAACTCCATCGCCAGGTTGTCGCCCGATTTCGCCGCGGAGACGAGATCTTCGTCGGGCCGCTCGTGGTAGTCGAGCGGCTCCGCGACAGGGGCTGCGATCGCCATGAAACCTACCTTGCCGGAAATGGTCGAGCACGAAAGCGCGGGCCGGAGCCCGTCGGGGCCGTGCAGGACCGTCTAAGTATAGGAGGGTCCTTCTTCAAGGTCAAGGACGGAGGACGGGCTCGCCCGGTTCCATTACCCAGCGGACTCGGACGCTGAAGCCCCTCCGCGCTGCCGGACCGCCTCGTAAAGCAGGATGCCGGCCGCCACGGACGCGTTGAGCGAAGCCACCCGCCCCAGCAGCGGGATCTCGACGAGAACGTCGCACTCGCGCTGGACCAGCGGCGCGATCCCGCTGCCCTCGGCCCCGATGACGAGCGCGACGTCCCCGTGCAGGTCGGCCTCGGTGTACGGGCGCGACTGGGGGCTCAGCGCGGCGCCGTAGGTCCAGATGCCGGCCTTCTTCAGCGTGCGGACGGCCTGCGCCACGTTCGGGACGCGCGCGATCGGGACGAACGCCGTCGCGCCGGCCGACGACTTGCGGACCGTCGGGTTCACCCCCGCGCTGCGCCGCTCCGGCATGATCACCGCCGTCGCGCCCGCGCACTCGGCCGAGCGGACGATCGCGCCCACGTTGTGCGGGTCGGTCACGTGGTCCAGCACGACGAACAGTGCGGGGCGGTCGCGCCGCCGCAGCGCGAGCACCTCGTCGAGCGACGAGTACGTGAACGGCTCGCCGAAGGCCACGACGCCCTGGTGCGCCTTGTACGGAAACGACGCGAAGAACGCGCGGCTCTCGTAGCGCACCGGCACGCGGGCGGTACGCGCGCGCTCGAGCAGGTTGCGCAGCGCGGGATCGTTCTTGCGGTCGTCGCCGACGTGGATGTGCCGCAGCGGCTCGCCCGCGACGAGCATCTCGTCGACCGCGTGCACGCCGTACACCACGTCGTCGAGGTCCACGCGCGGCGCGCGGCGCTGGCCGCCGTGCCCCGGCGGGCGCTGCGCGCCTACGTGCCGGCGACGGTCCACGTGGTGCCGTCCTTGGAATCCTTGAGCACGATGCCTTCGGCCGCGAGCGCGTCGCGCAGCCGGTCGCCAAGCGCGAAGTCTTTGTCCTTGCGCGCCTGCGCGCGGGCGGCGATCACCGCATCGATCGCCGCTTCGGGCGCGAGCACGCCGTTGAGGTGCAGCACGCCGCCGAGCCGCGCGCGCAAGCGGTCCACGAGATCGCTCGGCAGCGCGTCCACGTCGACCTCGTCGTCCTGCGCGCCGGCAAGGGCGTCGCCGGTGAACGCGGGCCCGAGCCCGAGCACGTCCGCGATGTCGCGCACGACCGCGAGCGTTACGGCGGGCGGGACCGCCGCGTCGCGGTCGCGCGCCAACCCCATCAAGAAACCGACGGCGCGCGCGGTATCCATGTCGTCATCGAGCGCGCCGAAGATCGCGTCGACCGCGGACGTCCCGGTGCCGCCGCCGACCGCTTTGAGTTGCTCGTACGCCGTCGCGCGATCGAGGATCTCGCCCCGGCTCGCCGCCGCCAGCGCGCTGACGCTGCGCTGCAAGCGGCGCAGCTGGCGCTTCACCGCGGTGATCGACTCTTCGGTGAAGTTCATCGGCTTGCGATAGCCCGTCTGCAGGAACAGCAGTCGGATCGCGAACGGGTCGTGGCGCTTCAGCAAGTCCGTGAGCGGCTCGAAGTTGCCGAGCGACTTGGACATCTTGCGGCCGTCGAAGTTGAGCAGGCCGCCGTGCACCCACATCTCCGCCATCGGCGGTTTCTCCATCAGCGGCTCGCTCTGCGCGATCTCGTTCTCGTGGTGCGGGAAGATAAGATCGTAGCCGCCGCCGTGGATGTCGAACGGGACTCCCAGCAGGGCGCGCGACATCGCGCTGCACTCGATGTGCCAGCCCGGCCGTCCGGCGCCCCACGGCGAGTCCCACTGCGGCTCACCGGGCTTGGCGAACTTCCACAGCGCGAAGTCCAGCGGGTCGCGCTTGTGCTCGTTCTCCGCGATCCGCGCACCGATCCGAAGCTCGTCGATCTTCTTGCCGCTCAGCTCGCCGTAACGGTCGAACTTCTCGACCGCGTAGTACACGCCGTCTTCCGCGGCGTAGGCATAGCCGCGCGCCATGAGCTCGCCGATCATCTCGACGATCTGCGCGATGTACTTGGTCGCGTACGGTTCGTTGCCGGGCCCGGGCCCGCGCACGCCGAGTACTTCCATCGACTGCTTGAACGCACCGTAGTAGCGCGCGACCACCGCGTCGTACGTCGTACCTTCGCGCTGTGCCGTCGCGATCGCGCGGTCGTCGATGTCGGTGACGTTCTGCACGTACGTCACGCGGTAGCCGCTGCGCGGGTGCTCGAGATAGCGCCGCAGCACGTCGAAGAACAAGAACGAGCGCGCGTGACCCAGATGCCCCTCGGCCGACGGCGTGAGGCCGCAGACGTAGATCCGGACGTGGCCCGGCTCGAGCGGGGCGAGCTCTTCGACGCGGTGCGTGCGCGTATTATACAGACGAAGGGGCATTCTTCCGTTCGACTTCGGCGAGGCGCGCCTCGAGCGCTGCGATGCGCTCGGAAAGCTGCGCGATGAGCGGTGCGTTGGGGTCGGGCATCTCGGCGCGCGGACGAGGGTCGGTGCCGGTGCTGACCGGCTTGCCGTCAATCAGCACGACGCGGCCGGGGATTCCGACGACCGTCGCGTTGGGTGGAACGTCTTTGACCACGACGGAGTTCGCGCCGATCTTCGCGCCTTCGCCGATCGTGATCGCGCCGAGCACCGCGGCGCCGGAACCGACCGTCACGTTGCGCTCGAGCGTCGGATGGCGCTTCGTCTTCGCAAGCGACGTCCCGCCCAGCGTGACGCCCTGGTAGATCGTGCAGCCGTCGCCGACCTCCGCCGTCTCGCCGATCACGACGCCGATCCCGTGGTCGATGAACACGCCTTTGCCGATCTTCGCGCCGGGCTCGATCTCGATGCCGGTCCAGTACCGCGCGAGCGATCCGAGGAAGCGCGGCAGCAGCGGAACGTTCGCTTTGTAGAGCGCGTGGATCAGCCGGTGCGCCGTTACCGCGCGCAGGCCGGGATACGACAGCTGGACGTCTAGATACCCGTGCGCCGCCGGGTCGTTTTCGACCGGGTCGCGCAGGTCGTCCAGAAACGTCTCGAACGGGTTGCCTGCCACGACGCTCCTACGACCCCGCGTGGCCGGGCCCGGTTGCTTGTGCGCCCGGCGGCGTCGCGTGGATGGTCTCGAACGGAACGCCGCCCGGACCGTACTTGATCGGCTCC
>JAQBPK010000391.1 GCA_028287565.1 Vulcanimicrobiota bacterium | reverse complement strand
GGATCGCGCCCCGGCCTCGGCGGGCGACGCGGCCGATCTCGACGGCTGGGCGCCCCGCATCCTGGCCCTGTATGGTTAGGATAAATATCCCCGGGACCCCGACTATTGAGGGTTGCTTGCGGGAATGACCACGAGGACCGTGGATACCTGGATCACGACCCTGGCGCAGCTCGACGCGGCGCGCGAACGGTGGGAGCAGCTCTACCGCGCCGACCCGGCGCGCCAGGTGTTCTTGTCCTGGCGCTGGCTGCGGGGCTACCTCGCCGTGGCGCCCGCCGGCTGGCGAATCGCGGCCGTTCGCGACGGCGATGATCTCGTCGCGGCCGTGCCGCTGCAGCTCCGCGGCGTCCCGCACCGCCGGTTTCCGATCGCGCGCGAGCTGGCGTTCGCGAGCGAGCCGGTCGGCGACTACCAAGGTCTGCTGTGCCTGCCGCAGCGCGAACGCGACGCGCTCCCGCGGCTGGCCGCGCTGATCCGGCAGCTGAGCTGGGACCGCGCCTCGCTGCGCGACGTCGCCGACGAGCGGGTCGGGACGATCCTCGGGATGCTGGAGCGCGACGGCGCCGAGGTGGTGCCGGCGGGCCAGACGCGCTGCCTGCGGACCGCGCTGCCGCCCACCTGGGAGGCGTTCCGCGCGACGATGTCGCGCAAGACGCGCTATCAGACCGACTACACGCTGCGGCGTCTGGGCGAGCAGCTTCCCAACTTCCGCGTGTCGGTCGCCGGGGACGCCGACGTCGACGCGCACGTCGACGCGATCGTCCGGGTGAACCACGCGCGCTGGGGCGGCAACCTGCGCAGCGCGTACGCGCGCTTCGGCCGGCTGTTCCGCGCGACGTACGACCGGGGCTGCCTGCGATTGCACGTCCTGTGGGACGGCGCCGAGCCGATCGGCGGCGCCGCGTCGTTCACCGACGCCGGCACGAACGCGTACTCCCTGTTCCAGCTCGCCTATCATCCGGCGTACGCGCGCTACAGCCCCGGCAAAGCCGCGCTGGCCGTCGCGCTGCGCGACGCGGTGGAGAGCGGCTTTGCGACGTTCGATTTCCTGCGCGGCGACGAGGACTACAAGGCCTCGTACGCGCACGATGCGGTCATCACGCGGCATTACGGAGTTCGGCGACGAGTCATCCGGTCGGTGCTTTACGACATCGTGCAGCCGTCGTACCGGTCGCTCAAGGGCGTGGCCGCGCGCGTCGTGTACGGACCCGGCCGTACGGTCTGAGCGGAGCGACGACATGGATGTAACGCGAATCTCCACTCTGGCCGAGCTCGACGCCCATCGCGAGCGATGGGAGACGCTCGAGCGCCTCGACCGCCACGCGACCGTGTTCACGTCGTGGCGGTGGCTGCGCGCGTATCTCCCCGTTTCGAAGCGGCGCTGGTCGGTGCTCGTGCTGCGCGACGGTTCGGAGCCGGTCGCGTACTTGCCGGTCGCGTACGGCGGCTGGCTGCTCGACCGCGAGCTGTTCCTGGGCGGCAACCCGCGCGCCGACTACACCGGCATGATCGCGCTTGCGGCCCACGAGCCGCGCGCGGTCGCGGAGTTCGCGGCGGCGCTCGCGCGCGAGCGGTGGGACGGGTTCAACGCGTGCGACGTACGCGACCCGCGCATCGAGGCGATCGTCGAGCTGCTCGCCGGCGACCGTTTCAGCGTGTGCTCGGCGGACGCGACGCGCTGCCTGTCGGTCGCGCTGCCGCCGACGTGGGACGAGTACGTCGCGACGAAGATGAGCGCGAAGACGCGGGTGAACACGCTGCGCGTCGAACGCCGGCTGGCCGAAGCGCTGCCGAACTTTCGCATCTCCGAAGCGACCGCGGCCGACGTCGACGCGCACATCGAAGCGGTCGTGCGCGTGCACCTCAAGCGCTGGCGCGGGAACATCGCGTCGGCCCGGACGGGATTCGGCGGCATGTTCCGCAACGCGTTCGACCTCGGGCTGCTGCGCGCGTTCGTCTACTGGGACGGGGACACGCCGGTCGCGGGCGCAGCGGCGTTTCTCGACGAGCTCCAGTCCTCGTTCGGGTTGTACATGATCGGCTTCGACGAAGCGTACGCGAAGCTCTCGCCGGGCAAAGGAATCGTCGGCCGCGCGATACGCGCCGCGATCGAGAGCGGCTACAAGCGTTTCGACTTTCTGCGCGGCGACGAGCCCTTCAAACAGAACTATGCCGACGAGGTCACGCTGACGCGCCACTTCCGCGTGACGACGCCCGGCCTGCGTTCGTCGGCGCTGTCGTTCGCGCGGCCGAAGCTGCAAGCGCTCAAGACGGCGGTCGCGAACGTGATGTACCGCCGCTCCGGCAAGACGGTGTGACCGCACGCGTTCTGCTCGCCGCGCTGGATCCCGCGCGCAACGTGTCGCGCATCCCCGCGATGCTGCGCGCGGGCGGTTGCCGCGCGGTCGCGCTCGCTCCCGCGGACACGAGTCTCGCGCACAGCCGGCTGATCGACCGGTTCATCCCCGTCGAGCGCGACGAACGGACGATCGTCGCGGCGCTGCGCGACGAGGTCGCGAGCGGCCGCTACGACTTCACGATCGTCGCCGACGAAGCGCTGCTGCTCGCGCTCGCAACGCGCTTGCAGCCGTGGATGGACGCGATCCTTCCGTTCCCGGCGGACGCGGAGACGTGCGCGCTGGTGCTCGACAAGAACCGCATGCTGGACGCGATCGCCGCGCGCGGCGTGCGCGTGCCGCCGTTCCGCATCGTCCCGCGCGGCGGGGATCTCGCGGCGGCGGCGGACGGCGTCGGCTATCCGCTCGTGATCAAGGACGCGGTGGGCTGCGGCGGCGCCGGCGTGCGGCGCGTCGACGCGCCGGCGGAGCT
>JAQBPK010000387.1 GCA_028287565.1 Vulcanimicrobiota bacterium | reverse complement strand
GCCGTTGATGAGGCCCATCTGCCGATGGCTGTCGAGCGCGATACCGTTGCCCACGGCCAATCCGGCGCTCTCCTGACCGCGGTGCTGCAGCGCGTACAGCCCGAAGTACGCCAGCCGGGCGACGTCGACGCCGGGAGCGAAGACACCGGTTATCCCGCACGCTTCGTGCAGGACGTCACCGGCCGGTTGTGCCGCTTCCTGGTCGTACGCCCTGGCCATAGCTCACGCTCCACGAACCCGCGGGGCGAGCCGCGGTTTCGTCAGTCGCGGCTGCGGCTGAAGATCCGGAGCAGCGCCAGGAAGATGTTGATCGCGTCGAGATAGATCGCGATCGCGAGCTCGACCGGCGTCGCGCCGTCGCCGCCCGCGCGGATACGGCTGAAGTCGACGAGCGTGAGCAGCGTGAAGACGCCGAGGATCAGCCATGAGAAGGTCGTCGGGTGGACCCAGTGCGTGAACGCCGAGATGAGGCCGACGATCAGCAGCGCGATCAGCGCGGCGAAAGCGATCCCGGCGAACCGGCGCCAGTCGACCGAGAAGACGAACGCGACGCCGCCCAGGACGAGCATGCCGAAGCCGGTCGTCGCGGCGGCATTCACCACCACTTCGGGACCGGACAGGTTCGCATAGTATGTGATGACCGGAGCGAGCCCGATCCCCTCGATGAACGTGAACGCGTAGAACAGCAGCAAGGCGACCGGCGGGTTGTTGCGGACGGCCTGCATCACGAACAGCAGCACGAGGCCGCCGATCGACGCGATCATGCCGACGCCGTACGGCACGCCGCGGAACAGGTACGCCGCGCACGCGGTGATGAGGAAGCCGACGCCGGTGATCCCGAGGACTTGTCCCAGCAGACCCGGCACGCTGACGGCCGGCCCCGGTGCGTACGCCGCGCCGTAGGGCGAGCGGCCATAGGGAGAACGTGGCTGATACATCGTGACTTCTTCTACCGCACCGGCGGGGCAGCGGTTACGTTCGGCCGAACCCGTCGCGCCGGACATGAAGGCTGCGTGGAACCGCCTGCCCCTCCCCTCCCCTTTGACGGCGGCGTTCTTCGTTGCTGTCATCGTGGCGCTACTGGTGTCGTCGCACGGCCGCCAGACACCCTATAACAACGACGTCCTGCTGGCGGACGCGATCGCGCACGGCCACCTGTGGGTCGACCGCCACGACACCACGATCGACTCGCTCGCGTACCGCGGGCGCAACTGGATCATCGAAGGCCCCGTGCCGGCGCTGCTGATGGTGCCCTTCGCGGCCGTGTGGCACGAGGCCGCGAACCAGACCACCGAAGCGCTCGTGCTGTGCATGATCGCCATGCTCGCGGCGTGGCGTCTGTTGCGCCTGCGGCTCGGGTTGTCGGAGCGCAAGACGCTCCTGCTGCTCGCGTTCATGTTCGCCGGCACGGATCTGTGGTGGTGCTCGATGCTCGGCGACGTGTGGTTCATCAGCCACACGGCGGCGGTCGCGTTCACGTTCCTCGCGCTCGACGAAGCGTTCGGCAAGAAGCGCGGGTGGCTCGTCGCGGCGTGGGCCGTGCTCGCGTTCGGTTCGCGCTTCTCGATGGTGCTCGCGCTGCCGCTGTACGGCGCGCTGCTGTGGATGGACGCGAACCCCGAAGATCGCCGGCGGCGGCTGACCGACTACGGCGGCATCGTCGCGCTGGGGTTCTCGCTGTGGATCGCGCGCGACGTCGCGCAGTACGGCACGTGGCGCGACCTCGGCTACACGCTGTTCTACCGCCAGGACCCGTGGGGCCAGCCCGAGGGCAGCCCGTTCCGGCTCGCCTACCTGCCGTACGAGATCTGGTCCTACTTCCTGCAAGCGCCCGTGCTCGCGGAATACCGCCAGCTCGCGCTGTGGCCGATCTACAAAATCGACACGCGCGGCATCGCGCTGACGTGGACCAGTCCCGCGCTCGTGCTCGCATTCGTCGCGCCGCGCAGCCGGCTGATGTGGTTCCTGTGGGCGACGGTCGTGCTCGTCGCGGGACCGTCGTTTCTGTACTACCTCAACGGCTGGGTGCAGTTCGGCATGCGCCACGCGCTGGACTTTGAGCCCTTCATGCTCGTGCTCATGGCGCTCGCGCTGCGCGAGCGGGAGCGCATCCCGATCTGGGTGACCGTCCTGGTCACGTGGTCGTGCCTGGCGGGGGTGTGGGGCGCCTGGTACTGGGACACCTTCGTGCGCACCGGCAACTGAGCGCGGCGCCGCTAGACGCTCTCTAGACGCCCGCCTGGGAGACTTGCCTTCGACACATTGTCTGGAGGTAGTCATGCCCGTCACGTACGACGCGATCATCGTCGGTGCGCGGTGCGCCGGTTCGGCAACCGCGATGCTCCTGGCCCGCAAGGGTTACCGCGTGCTGGTCGTCGACCGCGCGCACTTCCCCAGCGACACGCTCTCCGCGCACGCGCTGCGCATCCCCGCGGTCGCGAAGCTCCGCAAGTGGGGGCTGTTCGACGCGATGGTCGCGCTCGGCGCCCCGCCGATCCGCGACGTGCGGATCGACTTCGGCCCGGTCGCCCTGACCGGCGCCGCGCTGCCGCTCGGCGGCGCCGACGCCATGTACGCGCCGCGCCGCTACCTGCTCGACACGCTCCTCGCCGATGCGGCGGTTCGCGCGGGCGCGGAACTGCGCGAGGGCTTCACCGTGCTCGGCCTGGTGTACGACGGCGACCGCGTCGCCGGGATCCGCGGCCGCACCGCGGGCGGCGTGGAGGTCACCGAGCGCGCGAAGGTGGTCATCGGCGCCGACGGGCTGCGCTCGGTCGTCGCGCGCATGGTGGACGCGCCGGCCTATGCCACGCACCCGACCCTCACGTGCGCGTACTACACGTACTTCGAAGACGTCCCGGTGCTCGCGGACGGCGAGCTCTACATTCGCGACGGCTCGTTCGTGCTCGCCGTGCCGACCAACCACGGCCTCACGCAGGTGGCGTTCCTGCGGCCGGTCGCGGACTTCGGCGCGATTCGCACCAACATCGACGCCGAGCTGTTCGCAACGGTCGCGGGCGCGTCGGCGTCGCTCGGCGAGCGCGTGCGCGGCGGCCGGCGCGTCGAGCGCTTCTACGGCACCGCCGACATGCCGTTCTTCGCGCGCAAGCCGTACGGGCCGGGCTGGATGCTGGCGGGCGACGCGGGCTGCCACAAGGACCCGATCATGGCGCAGGGCATGAAGGACGCGCTCTACAGCGCCGAGCTGGCCGCCGAGGCGCTCGACGACGTGTTCGCCGGCCGCAGCTCGTTCGAAGCGGCGGGCGCGCGGTACGAGGCGGTCCGTAACGAGCACGCCATGCCGCTGTTCCAGCTCGCGCAGCAGTTCGCGACGCTCGCGCCGCCGCCGCCCGAGATGCAGGCGGTCTTCGCCGCGCTTCCGGGCAACCAGGCCGATACGAACCGGCTGTTCAGCGTCATGGAAGGCACCTTCCCGGTCGCGGAGTTCTTCGACCCGGCGAACCTCGAGCGGATCGTTCGCGGCGGGACGCCGGAGCTGCTGAAGGCCAGCTAGCAGGCACCTCTGTCCGTCCATCGAACGCACGTTCGATGGACGGACTTCCCGTCGTTCGCAGGCCGAGCGATGTTCGCGCGGTCGAGGTCGCCGCGAAGAGCGCGCTCAACCGGGTGCGCGGCATGGGCTTCACCTGGTCGCTCAATCCGTTTACCGGCTGCGCGCATCAGTGCGTCTTCTGCTATGCGCGAGGGACGCACGCGTACCGCGAGCTCGACGGCGTGCGCGAGTGGGGCTCGGCGCTCACCGTGAAGGTGAACATCGCGACGGTCCTGCGCGCGGATCTTGCCGGGCGGGCGTACCGCGGCGAAGAGATCGCGATCGGCACCGCGACCGACCCATACCAGGCGCTCGAAGGCCGCTATCGGCTCATGCGCGGCATCCTGCCCGCGCTGCGCGACGCGCGCGCGCCGTTTCACATCACCACGCGCTCGCCGCTGATCGTGCGCGATCTCGACCTGCTCGCGCAGTGCGCGCGGCGCGCGGACGTCGGGGTCGCTATCAGCATCGCGACGCTCGACGAAGCGCTCGCGCGCGAGATCGAGCCGACCGTCTCGCCGCCGCGCCAGCGCCTGCGCGCGGTCCGCGCGCTGGCGGACGCGGGGATCCGCGTCGGCGTCGCGGTGGCGCCGGTGTTGCCCGACGTCACCGACGGCGCGGAAGCGCTCGCGGCGGTGGTGCGCGCGGCGGCGGACGCGGGCGCGTCGCACGTGTGGCACAGCGCGCTCAACCTCGGCGCGATCACCCGCGACGCGTATTTCGCCTTCCTCACCGCGACGCGGCCGGAGCTCGTCGAGCGCTACACGCGCCTGTTCCGCCGGGGCCGCTATGCGGAGCCGGCGTACGTTCGCGAAGTGTCGGAGCGCGTGCGCGCCGCGTCCCGCGCGGTGACGTTCGTACGGCACCGTTCTCTTGCGCCCGATCGTTCGGGCGCGCAATTAACACTGATCTAGAGGCGTCGCGCGCGGCGTGCGGAAGGGGCGCGCCATGACGACCCGGGCGTGGCGCCTTCTGCCGTCGCTTCTCTTGCTATTGGGGCTGGCGCTACCGGCGCGCGCGGACGACGCGGTGCCCGATAGCACCACGATCCGCGACAAGGTGCGCGCCGCGGCGGGGACGCTACCGAACGCGTGGCGCGAAACGGCGACGCTGAAAACGTCGAACGGAACGATCACGACGACGCGGCATCTGCAGCGCGGCGCCGACTTCCGCGAGATCACCGAGACCGCTCCGTTCCACAGCGAGCGGGGGAGCCTGAAGGGCCAGGGATGGCACCAGAACGACAACGGGCAAACGGTGCTCGAGCAGCCCGATCCGGGCGCCGCGGGGAGAGAGGCGCTCACGACGACGGTGGCGCGGGTCAAGACGCCGGTCGACGGCTACGTGATCGCGGCGCTGAACGCCAAAGGGTTCGGCGTCAAAGATTACGTCGATCCGGCAGCGTGGCGCCTGGTGCGGCGCGAGTCGGTGACGGCGAACGGCACGAGCGTCACGACGTACGACGACTTTCGCGAGGACCACGGCCGCACGTTCGCGCACCACTGGCGCACCGAGAGCGGCAGCGCGCGCACCACGAGCGAAGGAACGTTCAGCGACTACAGCGTCTCGGACGTCAATCAGGCGGACCTCGAGATTCCGAACAGCCGGCGGCGTCTAGTTGAATTTCCGGCGGGCGTGGCGTCCGTCGATCTGCCGGCGACGTTCGGGAACCAGCACGTCTACGTGCGCGTGACGATCAACGGCCGCGGTCTCGATTACATCCTCGACACCGGCGCGAGCGGGATCACGATCGACGGCACCGTCGCCAAAGAGCTCGGGCTGCCGATGTACGCCGAGCACTCCACCGTCACGGCGGGGCGCTACACGACCGCGCGAACGCTGGTGCCGGAGATGCACGTCGGTAATCTCACGATGCGCAACGTCGCGGTGCAGGCGATTCCGCAAGGCAACGACGAGACGAGCTCGATCAAGGTGGTCGGGCTGCTCGGATTCGATTTTCTCGCCGAGCTCGGCGTGACGGTCGACTACGAGCACCGGCGCGTGACGGTCGTGCCGGAACAGATGTACGTCCCGCCGGCCGACCCGCACACGACCGCGCTGAACGTGCGGCTCGGCAGCGGCGTGCCGATGACCGACGTGCGCATCAACGGCGCGCTCGCCGAGCGCTTCATCCTGGACACCGGCGGCGTCGGCACGTTCCTGATCTTCGACTACTTCGCGCGCCGGCATCCGGAAGCGCTCAAGGACGAAGGCGCGGGCAAGCGCATGCGCCCGGTCCGCCTGCACGGCATCGGCGGCGCGTTCGAGACGCAGCCGTATCAGATCGCGGCGCTGCAGCTGGAGAACATTCGCTTCACCGACTTCGTCGGCTATCGCGTCGCGACCGCGGGCGCGTACTCCGGTTCCAGCGACGGTTTGATCGCGGCGGACTTCTTGCGGCTCTTCACGCTGGGATTGCACTACGGCGAAAGCCGCGTCTATCTCGTGCCCAACCGCAACGGGCGCACCGCGATGGGGATCAAGTGATCGCGCGCGCCGCAGCCGCGCTCGCCGCGCGGGCAAAATGACCGCGCCGCGCGCGGGAGCCTGGGCACTGGCGGCGCTGCTGGTCGCGACGCCCGGTTTCGCGCGCGCGGACGGTGCGGCTCCCGCGGCGGCCGCGCTTCCGGACGTGCGCACGATCCGCGCCGCCGTGCGGGCCGCGGAGCACGCGCCTGCGGCATACCGCGAGACCGCCGTCGTGACGTCCTCGGACGGAACGTCGGTGACCGAGCGGCGCTGGGTGCGCGGCGACGACGAGCGCGTGATCGACGACGACGGCACGTTCCACACCGAGACGGGGAGCCGCGGCGGAACGCGGTGGCTGCAGAACCGCAACGGACAAACCGTCGCCGACCGCGCCGATCCGGGGCGCGCGGTGCCCGAGCGCGTGCGCGTTACCGTGTCGGCGACACCGGCGGGCGTTTTTGTCATCGCGATGCTGAACGCGAAAGGGCGCGGTCGCAAGGAGTACGTCGATCCCACGACGTGGCGGATCGTTCGCCGCGAGCGCATCCTGGCGAACGGAACCATCGTGACGACGTACGACGACGTGCGGGATGACGCCGGCCGCGTGTTCCCGCACCACTGGCACATCGACGATCCCGTGCAGCAGACGACGAGCGAGGGCCGCGTCACCGAATACGTGCCCGGTGCGGTGACCGACGCCGATCTCGCGCAGCCGCCGAGCCGCCGCACGCTGGTCGCGTTCCCGGACGGCGTCACGTCCGTCGTGCTGCCGGCCGAGTTCGACCGCCACATCTACGTGCGCGTCACGATCGCGGGCCGCGGCTTGGACTTCGTGCTCGACACGGGGGCGTCCGGGATCGTGCTTGACGCGAAGACCGCGCGCGACCTCGGGCTGCGGCTGTATTCCGAGCATTCGAACGTGGTCGCAGGCCGGACGAAGTTCGCACGCGCCATCATTCCGGAGATGCAGACCGGACCGCTCGCGATGCGCGACGTTGCGGTCAGCGTCGTGCCGCTGGGTTGGAAAGAGGCGGGTCACGTGCGCGTCGCCGGACTGCTCGGCTTCGACTTTCTGGCGCAGCTCGGCGTAACGATCGACTACGAGAACCGGCGCGTGACCGTCGTTCCGAGCGGTGCCTACGCCGCGCCGGCCGATCCGCACACGAGCGCGCTCGACGCGCGCATAGGCCGCGGGATCCCGCTCGTGACGGCGTCGCTCGACGGCGCGTTCGCCGAACGCGTCGGAATCGACACCGGCGGCATCGGCGCCTTCTTGCTGTTCGACTACTTCACGCGCCGCAATCCCGCACCGCTGCCGGACATCGAGGCGCTCGCCGGCGGCACCGAGCTGAGCCTCGCCGGCGTTGGCGGCGGTTTTGCCGCGAGCTCGGCGCTCGTGAGCAGCTTCGAAGTCGGCGGTTTCCGTTTCCGCGACGTGCGCGGGTACCGCGTCGTGTCGGAGCAGAGCTTCTCGCAAGATGCCGACGGCGTGATCGGCGAGGGTCTGCTGCGCTATTTCACCCTGGGTCTGGACTACGCGAACGAGCGCGTGTACCTCACGCCCAACGCGGACGGCCGCAAGGCGCTCGGGCTCTAATCGCCCAGCGCGCGCAGCAGCGCGGGTGCCAGCACGTCCGCCAGCTCGGCGTAGCCCGCGTCGGACGGGTGGAAGCGATCGTCGGAGAAGTAGCGGTTGACGTCGCCGCGCGCGTGCTGCGTCGCCTTGTGCAGGTCGACGAACGTCGCGGGCGCGCGGCGTGCGATTGCGCGCACCGCTGTGTCGTCCTCGTGCGCGAGGCGCGTGACGGCGGTGTGATCGAGGCCGGTGAATAGCGGGCTCAGGCCGACGTCGGGGACGCCGCAGCACACGATCGCGGCGTGCGGCTGCAGCGCACGAACTCGCGCGACCAGCTTGGCGTATGTCTGCGCGAAGCGCGCCGCGTCGACGCGCCGGGCGACGTCGTTGCCGCCGACGCAGATCACGACCGCGTCGGCGCGCGCGTGCGCGAGCCGCGGAACCTGCAGGCGCAGGACGTCGTTCGCGGTGGAGCCGCCGATCGCATACGAGTCGATGCGGCTGCCGGGATGCCGCTCGCGCACGCGCAGGAACGCGCGAAAGATGAAGCCGTTGCGCGGCGCCGACGCGCCGGTGCCGAACGCCAGCGAGTCACCGAGCGCGACGATGCGCACGGGGCGGCCCGGCGTTGCGTGGGTACGCGGCGCCTCAACCGGACGGCGCGCGCAGCCCGCCAACGCGGCGAG
>JAQBPK010000351.1 GCA_028287565.1 Vulcanimicrobiota bacterium | reverse complement strand
AGCTTGGGCGTCTCGACGCGCCACTCCATCGGAAAGATGTTGGGCTGCGGGACCTCGGGATACGGCACGAAGCCGTCGGCCGGGACGACGAGCTGGTTTACGTTCGGCGCGATCGATGCCATGCGTGCTTCCTCTCCCTACCGAATGGTTGGTCAGAGCCCTAGTATACCCGGCCGGGTCCGGCGGAGCAACGGGGGAACCCATGGATTAGCCTGGAAGGAACGCTCGCCAAACTTAGCGCGCACCAGGCGAGGTATCCTGCGCATGCCCACCGTGAACGGCTTAGACGTGTCAGGCCATGATGACGGCATCGACCTGGGAACGATAGCCGATGACGGCTATTCGCTGGTGTTCATCAAAGCGACGCAGGGTGATTACTACCATTCGGCGTCGTTCGACGCGCAGTGGCGAGGCGCGACCGCCGCCGGAATGGTGCACGGCGCCTACCACTTCTTCGACTTCAACATCGACGCGACGGCGCAAGCGAACTTCTTCCTCGAGAGGTATCCGCTCGGACCCGGCGCGCTACCACCCGCGGTCGACGCCGAGCAGCTTTACGATCGCAACGGGCACCCGGTGCCAATCCCCTCGGCGGACCGGTGCGTCGCCGCGGTCGCAAGATTCAACGAGATCGTCGAAGCGCGGACCGGCGTCAGGAACATCCTCTACATGGGTTATTACTTCTGGCGGGACTACTTGGGCGCGACCGACGGCTTCGCCGGCCACCCCCTCTGGCTCGCTCAATACCCCGAGCCGAAACGGACCGCGTCCCCGCCGCCGACGGCCGCGCCCGCGCTCATACCGGCGCCGTGGCGCGGCAACTGGACCTTTTGGCAATACACCGATGTGGGACGCCTGGCCGGATTCAATAAGAACCTCGACCTGAACGTCTTCAACGGCAACCTCGACCAGTTGCGCGCCATGGTCATGCGCTGACGCCGCAGCGCCGCGTTTTAGTTGATTTCGGCGAGCCAGTCGTAGAGCGTGCGGCGCAACTCGTTCGCCACGTGCGAGAACGTGCCGCCCTCGGCGAGCTCGGTCTTCGCCTTTGGATCGCGGGCGAGCGCCAGGCCGAGCGTGCGAGCAGCCTCGCGATGGAATTGCGCGTGCAGCCCGCGCGTGCGCTCGTACAGCGGCCGCGCCTTGAGGGACGACGAGATCTCACGCGTGAGCCAGATCCCGATCGGGCACACGTCTTCTTTTTGGGTCGTGGCGACGTCCACACTGCTGCGACCGTACTCGGCGGCGGTCTTCAGCCGTCCCATCCAAGCGTGATGCGCGGCGATCGCCGCCGTGATCTGCTGCTTCAGCGTGCTCTTGTCGGCATCCGACAGTACAGCCGTGCTCATCCTGGCTCACCCTCTCCATGGAAAGACGGCGAGCGTCAATAGCGTCGCTCGCTCGCTAAAGATATCGGCAGGCGGGGAAAGCACTTGAGGTGGAGGCTACCCCTCGTTTCGTTCAGATCGAGCCCGTGGGCGAGTGCAACCTGCGCTGCCAAATGTGCCCGGTCCGCTATCGCGAGGTCACCAACGCCTATATGGCGTGGGACGAGTTCAGGGGCATCGTCGACCAGCTGCCCGCGCTCGCCGAGCTGCACCTACAGGGCCTCGGCGAGCCGCTGCTGCACCCGCGCTTCTTCGACATGGTGGAGTACGCGGTCGCACGCGGCGTCGCGGTCAGCGTGAACACGAACCTCACGCTGCTGACGCCGGCCAAGGCCGAGCGGGCCGCGACGTGCGGTCTGGAAGCGATCTACGTCTCGGTCGACGGCGCAACCCCGGAGACGTACGAGCGCATCCGCGTCGACGCGCGGTTCGACCGCCTCGAGCGCAACATGCGGCGCCTGCTCGAAACCCTCGCGCGCCACGGCAGCGCGACGCGTGTGCAAGTCACCGCGGTCGCGATGCGCGAGAACCTCCACGAGCTGGCGGACCTCGTCGCGCTGACGGCGCGCTGGGGGCTGAGCACGCTGTCCGTGCAGCACCTCTGCCACGACTTCGGCGAGTCCACGCTCCCCGCGCGCTATGCGCCGATGCGCGAGTTCGTCGCCGATCAGACGCTGGTCGATCACGATCCGGCGCGCGTGGCGCACGCGTTCGACGCCGCGCGTGCGGCCGCGAAGGAGCACGGCGTCGCACTGCGGTTACCGCGCGTCACGCCGGTCGAGCACGCGCCCGGAACGCCGGGGCGCTCGCGCTGCGACTGGCCCTGGCGCGGACCGTACGTCGCATACGACGGCACGGCGATGCCGTGCTGCATGGTCGCGACGCCCGACCGCGCGTCGCTGGGCAACGTCGTGCGCGAAGGCGTGGACGCGGTCTGGAACGGCGCGGCCTACGAAGACTTCCGCGCGCGGCTGGACTCCGACGAGCCGCCGGAGATCTGCAAGTCGTGCAGCGTGTACGCGCACGTGTTCTGAGGTTTGCTCAGTTAAGTCGCACAGCAGGAGTAGCGCTCGACGCGGCGGAACGAGACCACCGTGAACGAACGCACCACCGTACAGCGCAGCATCGATGCGCTGTTTTTCCGTCCTGCGCAAGCCGCGGCGGCGCGCGGGTTACATCCGTTGGGAACCGCGGCTGCGCTCAAGGCAGGCGCGCCGGCCCCCGCTGCCCCCGCCGCGCCCGCACGTCTGTTCTCGTCGTTCGACAACGACGACATGGACGAGGTCCACGACCTTGTGGCGGAGTTCAACAAGATCTGGGACGTCGACAACGACCCCGGCTCGGTGATCGCTCGCGCAGCCGAACAGGCGCTCGTGCGAGGCACGCTCGTGGTCCAGCACGCGCTGCGAGTTTTTGCCGCGTCGGTCACGGGGTTCGACTACAAGATTCCGACGCTGCGCGAGCAGTTGAGAGCGGCCGGCGGCGTCCCCGCCGCGGCGCCGCGGCCGCCGACGCCCGAGCCGCCGATGGACTACTTTCGCAACGACATCGACCTGAGCGATCATCACGAGCACTGGCACACCGTCTATCCAGCGCAGCGGGATGCGGACTCGCCGATCCACGGACAGCTCTTCTTGTACATGCACGAGCAGATGCTGGCGCGCTACGACACCGACCGGCGCGCGCTCGGTCTTGACGTCGTCGACCCGTACGCGAGCACGTTCGACGGTTACAGCCGCGCGGTGCCGAGCACCGGTGTGCCCCGCTGGGTGCAGATCGTCTACCGGCACGACGACGGGACACCGGTCTACGTGCCGCGCCCCGAGCCGTACGTCCCCGCCCAAATCCCCGGCCTTTCCCGCGTACTGGACCTGCAAAAGGCGAGCTTTGCAGGCTTTCGTCTCGAGTCGTATCCGAGCGCGGAGTCACTGGGGCGCGACATCGAGGGCGCTCGCTATTATCCGACCGACCCGCCGCCGAACAACATGCACAACATGGGACACGGCCTCCTCGCGTTCACCGGCCACGAACAGCAGAATCCGAGGCAGACCGGCGTGATGAGCAACACCGCGACGGCTGTGACGGATCCCGTCTTCTTCCGCTGGCACCGGCGGATCGACGACGCATCGTTCGCGTGGCAGGAGCGACAGTCGCCGAACGAGCTGACGCAGCTCGACCCCGACAACGAGCCTGCGCGCGTCGCGCTCGGACTGAGCGCGGACAACCGGTACGTGAGCGTGCGCCGCGGCTCCAACGGCGGCGACAGCCCGGATCTGTTCGTCGTGCCGCTCGACGCGCTCGGCGGCGCGAACTGGAAAGAGTTCGGCACGGCGACCTTCGGCAAGGACTGGGATCGCGCGCCCGACGATCCGTCGTTCGCGAAATACCGCATCGGCGGCTTGGGCACGAACTTGGTGACCGATCCGGACACGCGCGAGGAGAAGCTGCAGCTCGCCGACCATTTCGTCTACTACGTGCGCGTCGAGAACACGAACCCCAAGCACGCGCTCAAGGTCGTGTTCCGCGTGTTTCTGGTGGCCGAGGAGTTCTACGCCGGCGACGACCGCCGTCACGTCATCGAGATGGACAAGTTCAGCGCGAAGGTCGACGCGGCGGCGAAAGCGGTCATCGCGCGGCCGAGCTGGTTCTCGACGGTGATCAGGCGCAAGACGGTGAGCGACGAGCACACGATCCCGGACACGCTGGCCGAGGAAGCGGCCGATCCGAACGAAGGCCTGAACGCGTGGTGCGACTGCGGCCTGCCCTACCGGCTCCTGCTGCCGCGCGGCAAGCCGGACGGGATGCCCTTCAAGTTGATCGTCGTGATGACCGACGGTGAGGACGATCTGATCAACTACGACGAGGTCGAGTGCGGATCGGTCTCCTACTGCGGTCGCAAGGCAAAGCAGAGCCGCAACTTCGCGTACAACGACGCGCGGCAGATGGGATACCCGTTCGACCGCCGCCTAGCGGACGAGAACACGCCACCCAAGCCGATGTCGATGCGCGAGATTCTCGGGCGCGCGGAGAACGTGGCGATCCGCTCGGTCACGATCGCGAACACCGTGAAGCTCACTTAGCACAGCTTCTCCGCGACGCGCGCGAGCAGCTCGCTCATCGTCGGGTGCAGGTGCGGCATCTCGGCGATCTCGCGCGCGGTCGCGCAGCGGTCGATCAGCGCGATCGCTTCGCCCGCGAGGTCGATCGCGTCGTCGGTGACGAGCGTGATGCCGGCGACGCGGTTGTCGTCCGCGCGCACGATCATCTTCACGAAGCCTTCGGCCTCGTCCGAGACGAGCGCTTTGCCGACCTCGCTCGCCGGCAGCGTCGCGACGCGCACCTCGATGCCGTGCGCGCGGCACTGGCGCTCGGTGAGCCCGGCGACGGCGACCTGCGGCTGCGTGTAGAGCGCGTGCGATTCCCAGCGGTCCCACTGCGCTTCGACCGGCTCGTCCGCGAACGCGTTGGTCGCGGCGAGGCGTCCGCCGTAGGCCGCGGTGTGCACGAGCGCGCGGCGCGCGAGCACGTCGCCGGCCGCGAACACGCGCGGGTTGGACACGCTGCGCAGCGTCGCGTCGACGACGATTCCGCGCGCGCGGTCGCCCTCGATACCGCCGGCGGCGAGGTCGAGCGCGTCCACGTGGGGGCGGCGGTTCGTGGCAAGCAGCACGACGTCGGCGCGCGCGCCGTGCGCGCCGCGCGCCGTGTCGGCGAAGAGCACGGCCACGTCGCCGTCGCGCTGCGCGCGGCGCACGTCCGCGTCGAGCACGACCTCGACGCCGTCGCGTTCGAGCGCGGCGCGAATCGCGGTGCCGACGTCGGGGTCGTCCGCGCGCAAGAGCTCGGGCGCGTCCTGGAACAGCGTCACCCGCGCGCCGAGCCGCGCGAAGAACTGCGCGAACGCGCAGCCGATCGGGCCGCCGCCGACGATCGCGACGCTATGCGGTGCGTGCGTCAGCTCGAGCACGCCGGTGCTGGTGATCGTGCGCACCGTGTCAAGGCCTTCGATCGGGGGCGGCTCCACCGTCGCGCCCGTCGCGATCACGAAGCGGTCGGCGGCGATCCGGCGCTCGCCGACGACGATCGCGTCGTGCGCGACGAACCGCGCGTCGCCGCGGATGAGCGGATATTCTTCGAGATCGTGCTGGCGGTCCGCCGCGAAGTAATCGACCAGCGCGCGCTTGCGGCTGATGATCGCCGGCAGGTCGAGGTGCACGGGCGCCGTCTCGACGCCGACGCCGTGCGCCTTCGCCACCTCGCCTTCCACTTGCACCGCGGCGAGGACGGCCTTGGCCGGCATGCAGCCGCGCAGGATGCACGTGCCGCCCAGCTCCTCCGTGCCCGTCACCAAGACGACGTCCCGGCCGGCCGCGCGCGCGGCCTCCGCCGCCGCAAACCCCGCCGTCCCCGCGCCGATCACGCAGAGCTCGCGCCGCTCCTCGCCCATGGGGGCCACCGTACCCCCGCGCCCGGCGCCGCCCACCCAAGCAGGAGCCGGCCTGAAAAAATAGTCCTGAAGGACCATAATCGAACAGGTGTTCGATAGTCCTTACGTGAAGACACTGCGTCCGATGGAACCGCGAGACCGTTTCCGACCGATCCCAGGCGCCGAGCGTCCGCCGGAGCCGCCGAACCTCCACGACGTCCAGCGCCAGATCGAGCGGCTCGACCGCGAGGACCGCGCGATGCTGCGGCCGTGGATTCTGGCCCGCTACGACGTGCGCGGCTACCGGACGACCGGGGTCGTCCGCCGGGCCGCCGCGGCGGGCGGACCATGATCGCGCTGCGGGAGCGGACGCGGGTGGAAAGCTTCGGCGAACGGCTGCGCGGGCTGCGCTTATCGCGCGGGCTGAGCTGCGCGCAGCTGGCGCACCGCGTCGGCGTGACTGAAGGCGCGATCCGCCAGATGGAGAGCGGCCAGACGAAGATGGCGAGCTTCGTCATCGGCCTGCGCCTGGCCAAAGAGCTCGGCACGGACGCCTGGTACCTGGCGAACGGCGTCCCCGACGATCCGGAGGCTCAAGCCGGCGGCGCCGACGCGATCTCGCTGCGCGTCACCGCGCTCGAGCAGCAGATCTCGGCGTTGCGCGACGAGCGCTCGCGCTAGCGCGTGCGATAGCAGGCCGGTTTTTGGTATGCTCGTGTCCCCAGCGACACGAGTCCTAGTGACCGGAGCGATCGATGCCAATGGGTCCCAACCGCCTCAAATACCTGGAGATGTTGCAGGGCGTCATCACGCGCATGGCCGGCAACGAGTTCTCGCTTCGAACGTGGAGCGTGACGCTCGGTACTGCGGTCATCGGCTACGCCGCCTCGAAAGACGGCAATACGAAGGCCGCGTTCATCGCGATCCTTCCGGCACTGGTCTTCTGGCTTCTGGACGCGTATTTTCTGTCGCTGGAACGCAAGTTTCGCGCGCTTTTCAACACCGCCGCGGCGGTGCAGGATGACACGCCGAACTTTTCGTTCGACAACGGTTGGACCGCGAAGGACTGGCTTCCGGCGGCGTTCCGCCCGGCGGTCTGGCTCGTGCACGCGCCCGTGATCGTCGTCGCACTCCTGGTCGGCTTCCAAGTCTTTCAGCGCTGAGTGACGCCGCAACGGGAACTGAGTTTGGGCAAGCGGCTCAGACGAGCGATGAACGCTGCGGCGATGTGCTCGCGGGCATGGCGGCTCTACGTAACGTCGATCATGGACTCGTTGGCATCCCCGGCGACCGCGTAGACGTCAGCGCGTCGTCACGCCGTCGAAGGCCAGCGCGACGACCGCGTGCGCGATCGCTTCGCGCGACAGCGAGCCGCTGCGGTACCACTCGACCACCGAGTTCGACATCCCGAAGATCAGCCGCGCGAGCAAGCGCGGATCGAGGTCGCGGCGCACGTCGCCTTCGCGCTGCGCCTGCGCGATGATGTCGGTGACGAGCCGGTCGAACGCGCGCCGGCGGTCGACTGCGTTGCGCTCGCTCTTCGACGCGCCGTGGACGCGGAACAGGACCGTGAGCTCGGGCAACAGGTGCAGCGTCGTCTCGGCGACGCGCTCGACGATGTGGCGCAGGCGGTCGACGGCGCGCCCGTCGCGCGCGGCGGGCTCGTCGAGGATCGCGAACAGTGCGTCGAGCGCGCGGCCGAGGCCGCGTTCCAGCAGCGCTTCCTTGCCGCTGACGTGGTGGTAGATCGACGCTTTGGTGATCCCCGCCGCGCGCGCGACGTCGTCCATCGACGCGCCGTCGTAGCCGCGGTCGGCGAAGACGCGCAGCGCCACGTCGGTCAGCGAGTCGATGTCGTACGGTTTGCGCGGTTCCATCGGCGCGATCACGGCGACGGCGAGGGCTTCGGCGACACGGTGATCGCGCCGTTCGGCTGCGTCTTCGCGTCGAGGTCGAGCTGCCGCATGCCGATCGTCTTCGCGAAGTCCGGGCCGAGCACGCGCGAGATGTGCTGATAGGCCGTCGCAACCTGGAGCGTGAGATCGGTGAGCGCCGCTTGGTGTTGCTCGAACGGCGGCTGCAGGTTGCCGCCGAGGGGAAACGTGAGCGTGAAGACGCGCTCGCGAATGCGGTCCGGCTTGCCGATCGAGTCGGCGTCGTAGAGCGCGTTCGACGAGAGCTCGTCGCGCAGCGCGGTCAGCGCGGCGCGTTCAGCCGGCGCGGGGTGTTTCTTCAGCCGCGCGTCGATCTCGTTGAGCGCTTTGTCGATCCCGTCGATCCAGCCGTACACGCGCGCAAGATACGCGTGCCGTGCCGCGCGCTCGTCCGCCGTCCACGGGCTCTGCGGATCGTCGGCGAGCGCGAACTGCTGCTCGTACGTCTTGCCGTTCACGTGCAGCCGCGCGGTGTAGCGCCCCGGGAGCGCTTCGGCGCCGCTCGACGGTCCCGCGTTCCCGAACGACGTGCCGAGCCAGCGCGTGGGACCGTTCTCGTTGCCGTCCCACGTGATGCGGTTGAGTCCCGCGTCGTTGCCGACGTAGTATTTCGCGCGCTCTTCCTTGGGCGGATCGCCGCGGTCGAACGGCACCTGTCCGCGCAGCGTTCGCACCACTTTGCCGTTCGCGTCGAGAATCTCGAACCACGGCCGCTCCTTGGCCTTCGTGCGCTGGTAGAACGTCAGCACGACGCCGCCCGGCGCGTTCGGACCGGAGAAGTGGTTCGCCGGGAGCGCGTTGGCGTCGCCCGTCTCGACCGACGGCCACGCCGCCCACAGCGTCGCATCGCGCACCGGGAAGAACTGCACGCCCGCACCGCGCGCAGCGGCCAGCTGCTGCAGCGGCGTGAGATCGTCGAGCACGTAGAAGCCGCGCCCGTGCGTCGCGATCAGCAGGTCGTTCGCCGACGGGTGCACGTGGATGTCGTACACGGGCACCACGGGGAAGCCGGCGCGCAAGCGCTCCCAGCGCCCGCCGCGGTCGTACGAGATCCACAGCGCGTTCTCCGTGCCGGCGTACAGCAGGTTCGGCTCGCGCAGGTCTTGGCGGATGACGCGCACCGGCGCGTCGGGCGGAAGGTTCGCGGAGATCGAGCGCCACGTCGCGCCGAAGTCGTCGGTGAGGAACGCGTACGGACGCCGGTCGCCCAGATCGTGCCGATCGAGCAGCGTGAACGCGGTGCCCGCGGCGTACGGGCTCGCCTCGATGACCGCGACGCGCCCGTATTTCGGCCAGCTCGCCGGCGTGACGCTGCTCCAATGCGCGCCGCCGTCGCGCGTGAGCTGAATCAATCCGTCGTCGGTGCCCGCCCAGATGAGGTTCGCATCCTTCGGCGACGGCGCGAGCGCGAGCGTGGTGTCGTAATACTCCGCACCCGACACGTCGAGGTTGATCGGGCCGCCCGACACGCGCTGGTGCTCCTTCTCGTTGCGCGTGAGATCGGGGCTGATCGGCGTCCAGTGCCGGCCGCGATCGCTCGTCTTGA
The DNA here is from genome assembly GCA_028287565.1 of Vulcanimicrobiota bacterium. Classification (GTDB taxonomy): domain Bacteria; phylum Vulcanimicrobiota; class Vulcanimicrobiia; order Vulcanimicrobiales; family Vulcanimicrobiaceae; genus Vulcanimicrobium. The sequence goes on along the minus strand of JAQBPK010000351.1, from coordinate 334 downwards.
ACACGACGTTTCCGCCGAAGTACGCGACGTGGCCGTCCTGCGGCGAGAACGCGAGCGGCGCGTTCCAGTTGAAGCGGTACGGCGACTGCGCGAACGAGGTCGTCGAGGTGAAGAGATCGCGCGGGTACGGTGAGACGTCGATGCTCTGGCGCGCGGTGCGGTCGTAGATGCCGAGCACGCCGTCCTGCGTGTTCGTCCAGACGAAATTCGGGTCCAAAGGATCGGGGATCGCGTACATCCCGTCGCCGCCGCTGATCGCGAACCAGTCGCGGTTCATCAGCCCGATGCCGTTGCGCGCGGTCGTGGGCGCGCACCACGAGCTGTTGTCTTGCAA
>JAQBPK010000282.1 GCA_028287565.1 Vulcanimicrobiota bacterium | reverse complement strand
TTGCGGCCCAGGCCGATGTCGACGAAGCTCGCACCCATGCCCGGCAGGACGTTGACGACCTTGCCTTTGTAGATGGACCCGATGACGCGCTCTTCGCGCTCGACGTAGACTTCCGCGAGACGACCGTCCTCGAGGATCGCGACGCGGTTCTCCCACGGATCGCTCGAGATCAGGATGTCGGTGGGCAAAGTAGTAACTGGCCTCTCTCGGACGTTCGCACCAGTCGGCCGCGCGCACATCGCGACGACGCATGCGCGTCATCGAGCGGGCGCCGCGGGCGGACGCTCTCGTCCTTTTCGTTTAGGTTGATATCGTGAATTGTGCTGATCGCTGGGCGTGAAATTTGCTGAATGCACCCGGACGATCCAACGCCAAACCCCTCGGCTCGGCGCAATCGCCCCTCGGATGCGCTCACGCCGCCAGTTCAGGGAGTTCCCGGAATGGTCCTCTGATGCGACCTCAGTCGTAGCACGAGAGCGGCCATGCGGCCTTTCGCTGGCTCTGGGCGGGACAGACGGCGAGCGTCTTCGGCACGGTCGTCAGCCCGTGGCGTCCCGACTACTCGTCGGTGATGTCGTCGGCCGTGTACGGATACGTGCCGAGCTCGTCGAGCGCGATCTTGAGCCGCTGCTTCACGAGCTCGACGCGCGACCGCGCCCCGACGTCGGGACCGAACGCTTTCGCGCGAACCGCGACCTCGTTCGCGAGCGCCTCCACCTCGCGGCTGTGCGTTTCCAGCCGCTCGAGCGGCGTACCGTCGTCGTTCATCTCAAAGCTGCTCCGGCGCGAGTGCTCATGCCCACGGCTCGAATACCTTGCGATACGGTATTCCCTGCTCTTCGAGCCATTGCTTCATGGCGTAGTAATCGCAGAACCGTTCCTGCACGAGCCCCAGCAGCAGCTCATCGTTATCGGCGCCGGCGGGCGCGGCGTCCGCGGACCGGAGCCGCTGCAACACCGCGTCTTTGCCGGCGGCGTCGAGCACGAGCTGGAACGCGACGTCGTTGCCGAGCCACGTGTGCGCGTCGTCGCTGAAATCGTACAGCTCCACGACGAGGTCCCCCGCGGTGTCGATCTCCGCGGACGACGCCGTGTGATCGAGCACGCCGCGCAGCTTCACGCGCTTGTCCGTGCTCATGCGCGGCGGGCGGCGTCGCCGAACACGAGCTTATCTTTCTGCAGCACGATGTTGAGCAGGATGCCGACCGCGACGTAGTCCGTCATCAGCGCGCTGCCGCCGTACGACATGAACGGCAATGGGATGCCGGTGATCGGCATGATGCCGATCGTCATGCCGACGTTGACGATGATGTGGAACGCGAGCATCGCGACGAGCCCGACCGCGAGCAGCACGCCGAAGCGGTCCTTCGCGGCGAGCACCGCGCGCATCGCCGCGCCGATCGTGATCGCGTACAGCGCGAGCAGCAGCACGGCGCCGATGAAGCCCGCTTCTTCGCCGACGGCGGTGAAGATGAAGTCGCGCGAGTTTTCCGGGACGAACGCGAGCTGCGTCTGCGTGCCGTGGTGCAGCCCTTTGCCGAACCACTGGCCGCTGCCGACCGCGATCTTCGACTGCTTGAGGTTGTAGCCGACGCCTTGCGGATCGAGCTTCGGATCGAGGAATACCATCAGGCGCGCGCGCTGGAACGGCTTTAGCATGTGCTCGCTGGTGAGCACGTACGCCGCGGCGCTGACGACGCCGCCGATGTACAGCGCGAAGTCGATCAGGTTCGGCAGCCCGAAGTACAGCTCGGCGGTGAGGATTGCGCCGATCACGAGCGTCGTGCCGAGATCCGGCTGCTTGAGGATCAGCACCGCGGGCACGGCGACGGCGAGCAGAGGCAGCCACAGATCTTGAATCTTCTGGAACGTGCTGCGGCACAGCAGCGCGGCGATCGAGATCGCCAGCACCACCTTCGCCGGCTCCGACGGCTGGAACTGAAACGGCCCGACCGCGATCCAGCGCGCGGCGCCCAGCGCCGAATGGCCCTTGAAGCTGATGAACACGAGCAGCCCGAGCGTCACGATGTACAGCGGCAGCGCCCACCTGCGCCATATCCGGTAGTCGAGGAACGCCGCGCCGATCATCATCGCGATCCCGACCGCGCCGTAGACCAGCTGCTTGCGCCACTCGTCGGCAGCATACGGCGAGTGCAGCGTCGCGGAACGGATGAACACGATGCCGAGCAGCGTGACGAGCACGGGCGCGATCGCCAGCGGCCAGTTGAACCGGGTGTACCAGGGGCGTTCCACTATCGGCTATCCTTCGACGCGCCGCCCGCGGACTCCGCAGCGGCTGGAGCGGCTAGGCTCGCCTCAGCCGCGCGGGTCGATCACCCGGAACGTCAGGTTCACGCGCGGCGCGCGCACCGTGGTCTCTTTGGGGACCTGGTGCTTCCAGCAGCTCTGCGTCTCGCCGCTCATCACCAGCAGGCTGCCGTGCTCGAGCGCGAGGCCGCGGGTGTCGCCTTTCGGTAGCCGGCGCAGCTCGAAGCGGCGCGTCGCACCGAGGCTGAGCGAGGCGATCACCGGCCGCTCGCCCAGCTCCGGCTCGTCGTCCGCGTGCCAACCCATGCCGTCGCTGCCCGTGCGGTACAGGTTGAGCAGCGCGCTGTTGAACCGCACGCCGAGCGCGACGTGCAAGCGGTCGCGCAGGCGTGCGAGGCCCGCCGTCCACGCCCGCGGTACGTTGACGATGCCGGAGTACGTGTACACGGCCCCGGAATCGCCGTACCACGCGGTCAGCCGCGGGAACGGGATCGCGCGGCCGTACAGCCGCAGGTGCTCCTGCTTCCACGGCACGGCGCCCAGCAGCTCACGCAGCAGCTCGTCGGCGGTCGCAGCGTCGAGGAAGTCGCGGTCGTACGTCACCAGGCCGTGCTCGTCCAAGACGACACGCCGGGCGCCGGCAGGTTCCGCGAAGAGCAGAGGCTGGTGCACGCCGGCGACGCTGCTCGCTACCGCGGCCGTGTCAGCCGGCGCTCGGGAGGGCCGCGCCGGCCGGGCGTTTGCGACGCCTCTTCCGCGAGCCGCCGTTGGCCGGCGCCTGTTTCGCACGCGCAGGCGCCGGTGCGGCGACGGCGGCGTCGGCCGCGGGACGTGCCGGCGCGGTCGCCGCGGGCGTCGCGTCGATCAGGGTTGCTGCCTCCGGCTCCGCGGCGACCGATGCCGTCGCGCCGCCGAGATCGAGCGACGGCGGCGGTTCGGGCTCGCGTGCCGCCGCTGGCGGCGGCGGAGCGGGCGGCGTCGACGTGGGCGGGGTGGCGCGCGAGCGCATCGCGAGGATCGGGATGTTCGCGAGCATCGCGACCTGCTTCTCCTGCTGCTCGAACGTCACGTCGCAGTTCGCGCGGTCGACGTCGACGTAGCGCGAGATCACGTCGATGAGGTCGCGCTTGAGCGCCTCGACGACGTCGGGCGCGAGCGAGAGATGGTCGGAGAGCAGCACGAGGCGCAAGCGCTCTTTGGCGGTGGCGCTGGATGCGGGCTTTCCGAAGAAACGCTGGATGAACTCGAACACTATCGCATGCTCCCGAAGAGCTTTTCGAAGAACGACTTTTCGCGCGGGATCTCGGGCGGCGTGGTGAGCGCGCCGGCGATGCGCTGCGCGATCTGGCGGTACGACTCGCCGACCGGCGAGGCGGCGTCGAGCGCGACCGGCTCGCCTCTGTTCGTCGAGACGATCACGTCGGGCGCGTCGGCGATCACGCCGAGCAGCGGCAGGCGCAGGATGCCGTTGACGTCCTCGACCGAGAGCATCTTGCCCTTGCGCACGAGCGCGGGGCGCAGGCGGTTGACGATCAGCTTCACCGTGCGGTCGTCGCCGAGCAGCCCGATGACGCGGTCGGCGTCGCGCACCGCGGCGACCTCGGGCGTGCACACCACGATCGCTTCGTCCGCGCCGGCGATCGCGTTGGTGAAGCCCTTCTCGATGCCGGCGGGGCAGTCGATCAGCACGTAGTCGAAGCGGTCGCGCAGCGACGAGATCAGGTCGCAGAACGCGGCCGTGTCGACGTCGTCCTTCTCGCGCGTCTGCGCCGCGGCGAGCAGCCGCAGCGTGGGCACGCGCTTGTCGGTGACGAGCGCGTCGTCCAGCGTCGCGACGCCTTCGAGCACGTCGAGCACGTGATGGCGGATACGCGCCTCAAGCCCCATTACGACGTCGAGGTTGCGCAAGCCGACGTCCGCGTCGACGAGCACGACGGTGGCGCCCGTGGCCGCCAGCGCCACGCCGGTGTTCGCGGTGGTCGTCGTCTTGCCGACGCCGCCCTTGCCGCTGGTGATGACGATTGCGCGCCCGCGCTTGCGCGGCACGGCGCTCGCCGCCGGCAGCTCCTGCTGTTGCAGCGCTTCCTGCATTTAAACGACTCCCTTTTCGCGGGCCATCAACTGGCCTTTCCGAAGATGCGCGCGAAGAAGCCGGGTGCGCTGAACGTCGTGAACGGGACGAGGTCGCCCTCGAGGCGGCGCGCGATCTTGTCGTAGATCACGGCTAGGCGCGACTCCGCTTGCAGCACGATCGGCTCGCCCTTGTTCGTCGTGTCGATCACCTCTTCGTCGTCCGGGATGATCCCGAGCAATTCCGCGGAGAGGATGTCGGTGACGTCGTCGACCGAGAGCATGTCGCCGCTGCGCACCATCTCGGGGCGCAGGCGGTTGACGATGAGCCGCAGCGGCAGGCCGCGCTCGTGCAGCTTGCCGATCACGCGGTCGGCGTCGCGGATCGCGCTGACCTCGGGCGTGGTGACGACGATCGCTTCGGTCGCGCCCGCGATCGCGTTGCGGAAGCCGTGCTCGATGCCGGCCGGGCAGTCGATCAGCACGTAGTCGCACATCTCGCCGAGCTGCTCGATGAGCTTGGCGAACTGCAGCTCGGTGACGGCGGTCTTGTCGCGCGTCTGCGCGGCGGGCAGGATCGACAAGTTCTCCAGCCGCTTGTCCTTGATCAGCGCCTGGCGCACCTGACAGCGGCCTTCCACCACCTCGACAAGGTCGAACACGATGCGCTTCTCGACGCCGAGCACGAGATCGAGATTGCGCAAGCCGATGTCCGCATCGACGAGAATCACGCGGTGCCCGCGCATTGCAAGCACGGCGCCGAGATTCGCCGTGGTAGTCGTCTTTCCGACGCCCCCTTTACCGGATGTCAAAACGATCCGCCGTGCACTCATAATGCCTGTTGCTCCTTGCGTAGATCCGCGTCGGCGAACGGGACGACGACGATTCGCTCGTCCGCGATCGAGGCGTGCTCGGGGCCGCGCGGCTTGGTGCGCGCGTCGCTGGTCGCGATCAGCGTCGCGATGCGCAGCTGCGTCGGCGCGAGCTCGAGCGCGATGACGCGCGCGGCGCGGTCGCCCTGCGCGCCGGCGTGCGCGACGCCGCGCAGCGCGCCGAAGACGACGATGTCGCCGGACGCGACGAGCTCCGCCCCCGGATTCACGTCGCCGATGACGACCAAGTTGCCGAGATTGTGCAGCGCCTGGCCGCCGCGCAACGTGCCGCGGTGATACAGGGTCGCGACCCCGACCGGGATCGCC
>JAQBPK010000279.1 GCA_028287565.1 Vulcanimicrobiota bacterium | reverse complement strand
AGAACAACCTCATCCTGCCGGGTTATCCCGAGGCCAGCCCGTTCATCGAGGAGCGGCTGAGCATGGATACGCCGATGGGACGCGCGTGGGCCGCGGTCGCGCCGAAGTCGCGCGGGCGCTCGTGGCGTGAGATCACCGTCGCGTGGGTGAAGGATCATTGCCTGTTGCCGGGCGAGACGATCGACCAGCTGCACACCGCGCTCGCGGCGATCGCCGTGCGCGACGCCGGCGGCGCCGCGGTGGCGACGGCGCTGCGGCCGCCGGAGCTCGCGCACTCCGTCCGGCGCATCGTCAAGCCGTACGGCAACCACGCGGTCCACTGACCGCATACGACGTCCTCATCGCCGGTGCGGGACCCGCGGGCGCAACGCTCGCGGGTCTTTGCGCGCATGCGGGATTGCGCGTGCTGGCGGTCGACCGCGAGACGGCGCCGTCCAAGACGCCGGAGACGCTCCCTGGCGAAGCCGGCGATGCGCTAAAACAGATGGGATGCTGGGAGCGGTTCGGCGCCCTGCGTTTCCCGGTGATCGCGGAACGCTCCAGCACGTGGGGCGGACCCGAGCGGCAAGCGATCTCGGCGGTGCTGAAGCCATACGGGCTGGGCTGGCTCGTCGACCGCGAGCGCTTCGACGCGATGCTGCGCGACCACGCGCGCGAGCGCGGCGCCGTGCTGCTCGCGCCCGCGCACGTGCGTTCGTTCACTGCGTCGCCGCCGGGCTGGGAGGTGTCGGTGGACGATGAGGTCGTGCGCGCGCGCTGGCTGATCGACGCGAGCGGGCGCGCGTGCTGGGCAGCGCGCCGTCTGGGCGCACCGCCCGTTCGCTACGACGGGTTGGTCGGTGCGTACGATCCGGCGCGCTTCGCCGGCGGCGAGCCGGCGCGCGTTCGGATCGACGCGGCGGAAAACGGCTGGACGTACGAGATCGTCTCGGCCGGCTCGTCGGCGAAGGTGTTCTTCACCGATGCGGATTTGCTGGCGAGCACGGGCGCGCGCGTGCTGCCCGCGCACTCGCAGCGCGCCGCGCACGCGCTGGGCGAGCGGTGGCTGGCGGTCGGCGACGCGCTCGCCGCGCACGATCCGCTATCGTCGAGCGGCGTCGTCTCGGCGCTGCGCGGGGCGCTCGGCGCGCTCGACGTCATCCTCGAGCGCGACGGCGCGCGCGGGCGCTACGCGGCGCGCGCGCAAACGGAGTACGTGGACTACCTCGCACGGCGCAAGCTGTTCTACCGCGCGGAGACGCGCTGGCCGGCGTCCCCGTTCTGGCGCCGCCGCGCCGATGTTCCTGCGCGTGGCTAGGTGACGATCAGCCGCGAGCCCGGGAAGTCGAGCGTGACGGCAAAGCGCGCGAACAGGCCGCTGCCGGCAACCGCGGCGATGGCGCTTGCCGGCACGGGCGCTTCCGCGCCGGCTCCGTAGACGACCACGCCCGGCGCGCGCAGCGTCGTCGTTCCGAAACGCACCGAACCGACCTTTCCGGGCGGCAGCGTTACGCCGCGATAGGTGTAGAGCGGGTCCTTCGGCGCGTTGTCGATCGCGACATCAGGGAGCTTGGTGGTGAAGATGATGACGTACTTGCTGACCGCCGTGTCGAACTGCGCCGTCGCAGGGAAGCCGTCGATCGTCAAGCCGTCGAACGTCACCAGCTCCCGCGATCGCTCGTCGAACTTCAACCACGTGATGGCTGCCGTCTCGCCGTCCGGGACGGTGTCGGGAAATACCAGCCGGCGCTTGCGGTAATCGATCGTCACGACACGATCGCGAAACGCTTCGTAGCCGAGCGATCCGTCCACGGGGAATCCGGCGGCGGCGGTCAAGCCGGATGCGTCGCCGACGAGCGCGGGATGGTCACGCAGCAGTGTTTGCGCCAGCGTCACGCGGCTCAGCGTCGCTCGCGCGAGCGCCGCGTTCGGCACCGAACTGCGGATGAGCCCGAGCGCATCGGCGGCTTGCACGGAGATCATCGACTCCGCGTGCCCGGTGTCGACCAGCAGCACGAGCTCGCGCGCACCCGAGCGCGCTCGGACCACGGGAACCGCCGAGCGGCCTTCGAGAGCTGCGTCCACCGAACGCGCCGAAACGCGTGCCGGAGCAAGCGCGGCGAACGCCGCCGCTCCGGCCGACACGACGAAATCCGCGCGCCGCATCGTCACGGCTTCGACCGCGCGGGCTGCGGCCCTATCGCGTTGCGGCGGTGGCGACCAAGCTCGGTGCGGGCTCGGCTGCGCCGCGGCCGGGAATCGCGCGGATGGTGCGCGGATCGAGCTTGTCGCCGCAGTGACCGCACACGAGCTGCGGATCGGCGCGGTGCTCGCACGCCGCGTGCATCAGCACCACCGGCGGACCGTCCTGCGCGTACCAGCGGTCGCCCCAGCCGAGCAGCGCGACGATGACGGGATACACGTCGCGGCCTTTCGCGGTGAGCCGGTACTCGACGCGCCGCGGGTGATCTTGGTACGCGCGCTCCTCGAGCACGCCGTGCTCGACCATTCGGCGGAGCCGTGCGGTGAGGATGTTCGGCGCGATGCCGAGCCGCTCGACGAAGCCGTCGAACCGCCGCACGCCGCGGAAGCACTCGCGCATGACGAGCAGCGTCCACCACTCCCCGATCACATCGAGCGCGCGGGCGATCGAGCAGTTCATGTCATCGAAGCTGCGGCGTCGGGCCACGGCGTCCACCATCCTTTCGGAGGAGAGTCCTACGCCGGCACCATATGTTCCTTGCATGATGCAAGTCACTCGCGAACGTCTCGTCCGGTGGGCCGATCCGCTGGAGACGGCGGGCACGCTGCGCGCACTGCCCGGCATCGAAGCGCTCCGCGCCGTGCGCGACGGGCGCGTGCCGCCGCCGCCCATCGCCAACCTGATGAACTTCACGCTGGCCGAAGTCGAAGAAGGCCGCGTCGTGTTCGAAGGCGTCCCGGGCGAAGAGCATTACAACCCGATCGGCTCGGTTCACGGCGGCTTCGCGCTCACGCTGTTCGACTCGGCGCTGGGCTGCGCGATCCACACGATGCTCCCCGCCGGCGTCGGCTACGCGACCACGGACGTGCAAGTGCGCCTGATCCGCGGCATCACCAAAGACACGGGCCCGGTCCGCTGCGAAGCAACGGTCGTGCACATCGGTCGCTCGACGGCGGTCGCGGAAGCGAAATTGTACGACTCGCAACACCGCCTGCTCGCAACGGGCACGACTGCCTGCGCATTGATGCGCCCGCAATAGCGCCGTCGAGGGACAGATTCGGGAGCGGCGAAGAATTCGGGTCAAGGTCAGCTGGGAAGATTACTACTACATCCCGACGGTCCATACCGTCTAAAGCGTGCCGAGCACGCTCTCACAATGACGACAACTGGATTATTGACTTTCGAGAAAACGATCTCGCCGGGTGTGACCGTTTGCATCCGCAACATTCCCGGTCGCATAGGAGCCGGCGGCGAACGGGATTACCGCAAGCAGTTCATCGAGCGGCGCACGGCTCACCGCATCGAGCACCTGATGAATGTGGCTCGCGGCCGCATAGCGGACGGTGAAACGGACGTCCATCTCGACTATGCGGAGGACGTCTAGCGGGCAACTTCGCTCACACGCAGGCGCTGCGGAGAGGCGAAAACGGGCCACGGTGACGAACGTTCGGGCGATGCAGACCGCGGTCGCCCGGCGACGCGTGCTCATGTCGCCCGACGAGATCGAACGGGCGATCGCGCGCATGGCCCACCAGATCGTCGAGCCGGAGGACGTCCAGGAAGGACTCCTTCTCATCGGCATCCGCCGCGGCGGGGAGGCCCTCGCCAGGCGCCTCGCCTCGAAGATCGCGGAGATCCGCGGCTCGCTCCCCCAACTCGGCTTCTTGAACGTCAACCTGTACCGGGACGACGACGTCGCGCGCGAGCTGCCCGAGTCCGAGATCCGCAGCACGATCACCGGCCAGACCGTCGTGCTCGTCGACGACGTCCTCTACACCGGGCGCACCGTGCGCGCCGCGCTCGACGCCGTGACCGACCTCGGCCGGCCGCGCGCGATCCGGCTCGCGGTGCTGATCGACCGCGGTCTGCGCGAGATACCGATCCAGGGCGATTACGTCGGCAAGATGATCCCGACGAGCCGGCGCGAGCACATCGACGTCGTCTTGTCCGCGCAGCGTTCCGACGCCGACTCGGTGGGGGTCTCCGACGAGGACCGTGCCGCCCCGTAGCCTGCTCGACGTCGACGATCTCCGCAACGACGAGCTCGTCTCCGTCCTCGACCGCGCCGTCGCGTTCCGCGACAACCTGCCGCCGCGCGACCTGCTCGCCGGCGTTCCGGTGCTCAACCTGTTTTTCGAAGCGTCGACGCGCACCGCGACGTCCTTCACGCTCGCCGAGCAGCGCGTCGGCGCCGACGTCATTACGTTCGCGCCCGGCGCGTCGAGCCTCGGCAAGGGCGAGACGATCGCCGACACGGCGCTGACGCTGCGCGGGATCGGCGTGCGCGTGATCGTGGTGCGCCATCCCGAGTCGGGCTTCGCGCGGCGGCTCGCCGACGTGTTCGACGGCCACGTCGTCAACGCCGGCGACGGCACGCACGCGCACCCGACGCAGGCGCTGCTCGACCTGATGACGCTGCGCCAGGAGTTCCGCCGCTTCGACGGCCTGCGCGTTGCGATCGTGGGCGACATCCTGCACTCGCGCGTCGCGCGGTCGAACATCGTCGGCATGCGCGCGCTGGGCATCGACGTGACGCTGGTCGGGCCCGCGACGCTGCTGCCGGACGACTTCGCCGCGCCGGGCGTGCGCGTCGAGCGCGACTTGGACGCGGTTCTCGCGCGCGTGGACGCGGTGATGATGCTGCGCATCCAGCGCGAGCGCATCGAGTACGGGCTCTTGCCGTCGCTCGAGGACTACACGCAGCGCTATCAGCTCAACCGCGCGCGCCTGCGCTCGCTGCGCGGCGACGCGGTGATCCTTCATCCGGGCCCGTACAACCGCGGCGTGGAGCTCACCGACGACGTGCTGGACGACCCGCGCTCGCGCTACGTCGCGCAGGTCCACAACGGCGTGTTCGTCCGCATGGCGGTCCTCGATCTGCTGGTCAACGGCGCCGCCGTACCGGCATGAAAACGCTGATTCGCGGCGGCCGGCTCGTCGATCCGGTTCACGGGATCGATGCGCAGCGTGACGTCCTCATCGAGAACGGGTTCGTGTCGCGCATCGGCGAGAACATCGATGCCGCAGATGCGCGCGTGGTCGACGCGTCCGGGGCGATCGTCGCGCCGGGCTTCATCGACATGCACGTGCACCTGCGCGAGCCCGGGCAGACGCACAAGGAAACGATCGCGACCGGCACGGCTGCTTCCGTCGCGGGCGGCTTCACCGCCGTCGCGTGCATGCCGAACACCGAGCCCGCGCTCGACTCCGCGGCGATCGTCAGCGAGGTCGTGCGGCGCGCGGACGCGGCCGGGCTGGCGCGCGTCTATCCGGTCGGCGCGATCACGAAAGGCCGCGCCGGCAAGGAGCTCGCGCCGTACCATCTGCTCGCCGACGCGGGCTGCGTCGCGTTCAGCGACGACGGCTCGACGCCGCGCGACGCGCGCGTGCTGCGCAACGCCGCGCGCTATGCGTCCGATCTTCCGTGCACGTTCATCTCGCACTGCGAGGATCCCGACCTCAAAGGCGCTGCCGTGATGAACGAAGGGCCGGCGTCGATGCGGCTCGGTCTCGACGGCGCGCCGGGCCTCGCTGAGGACGTCATCGTCGCGCGCGATCTGCTGATCGCGGCCGATTCCGGTAAGGCGTGGCACATCGCGCACGTCTCCACCGCGACCTCGCTCGACCTCATTCGCTGGGCGCGCACGCGCGGGGTTCGCGTGACGTGCGAGGTGACGCCGCACCATCTCGTGTTTGTGGACGATCGCTTCGACGACTACCGCGCCGATTCAAAGGTGAACCCGCCGCTGCGCAGCGCGCACGACCGCGACGCGCTGCGCGCTGCGGTGCTCGACGGAACGGTCGATGCGTTCGCGACCGATCACGCGCCGCACGGCCTCGATGAGAAGGCGCAGCTGCTCTCGCTCGCTCCGGTCGGGTTCAGCGGGCTGGAGACCGCGCTCGGCGCGTACGCGCTCGCGCTGCCGCAATTGCCGCTCGCGCGGTTCGTCGAGCTGCTGTCGGTGAACCCCGCGCGCATCCTCGGCGTCCCCGGCGGAACGCTCGGTGTCGGGAGCCCGGGCGACGTGACCGTGTTCGCCGACCGCGCCTGGACGGTCGATGCGCGGCTGTTCCGCTCGAAGGGAAAGAACACGCCGTTCGACGGGATGACGCTGCCGCGCCGCTCGCTCGCAACCGTCGTCGAAGGGGCGGTCGTGTTCGAGCACGGCCGCGTGCTGCCGCGTGAGGAAGTGACCGCGTGAACCGGGGTGTGAAAAACAAAGCGACGCTCATGCTGGCGGACGGTACCCGTTTCGACGGCGAGGGTTTGAACGCGACCGGGATCGCGCTCGGTGAGGCCGTGTTCTACACCGGCATGACCGGGTACGAAGAAGCGATCACCGACCCGTCGTACGCGGGGCAGGTTCTCGCGTTCACGTATCCGCTGATCGGGAACTACGGGATCAGCGGCACCGTGTCGCAGCACCCGCACGCGTGCGTGGCGGGGGTGGCGCTCAAGCACATCGCCGAGCATCCTTCGCACTTCGCGGCCAAGCAAGATCTCGCGTCGTGGCTCGACGAGCAGGGCGTGCGCACGATCGTCGGCATCGACACGCGCGCGCTCACGATCGTGCTGCGCGAGCACGGCACGATTGCGGCGGCGTTGGCGGTCGGTGACGAGGCGATCGCGCAGATCGAGCCGGCGCTCACGAAGTACGTCCGCGAAGCGACGACCCAAGGGCTGGTCGCGACCGTGGCCGACGCGTACAAACCGGGCGAGACGGTCGGCAGCGGGCGCAAGCACATCGTGCTGCTCGACTGCGGCGTGAAGAAGAACATCATTCGCGACCTCACCGCGCTCGACGCGCGCGTCACCGTGCTGCCCTACGGCGCGACCTCGGCGGAGATCATGGCGTACGAGCCCGACGCCGTCGTCGTATCGCCGGGTCCGGGCGATCCGCGCGACCTCGGCGACACCGTCGAGACGCTGCGCACGCTGATCGGCAAGAAGCCGGTGTTCGGCGTGTGCCTGGGACACCAGCTGCTCGCGCTCGCGTGCGGCGCGGAGACCTACAAGCTCAAGTACGGGCACCGCGGCGGGAACCAGCCGGTCAAGGACGTCGTGCATGACGAGGTGCTCGTCACCGCGCACAACCACGGCTACGCGGTCGCGGGCGACACGCTGCCGGCGCATCTCGAAGCGACGATGATCAACTTGAACGACGGGACGAACGAAGGCTTCCGCCATCGCACGTTCCCGGTCGAAGCGGTGCAGTTCCACCCCGAGGCGTCTCCCGGCCCGTTCGACGCGCGGAGCCTGTTCGCGCGATGGCTCGACCGCGTCGAGGTCTAGCGGGGTTCGCCGCCGCGCTGCCGCTCGCGCTCGCGCTCGCCGCGCCGGCGGACGCGCTGCGCGCGCTGCACGTCGACGCGCTCTCGATGCGCGCGGACCACACGCGCGTGCAGGTCGGCCAGGTGTTCCACCTTGCGATCCATGCACATGTGCGCGAGCGCGTAGGGGCGCTCGACGAGCTCGTCGTGCCCGACGTCGGCACCATGAAACTCGAAGGCGACGAGCGCAGCGTGACCACGTCGGCGTCGGGAACCGACGTGGTCGAAACCCTGACGCTCGAGCCCACGCAGAGCGGCGCGTTCACGTTCAACGGTGCGTATCTGGACGCGGTCGACGCGCGCACCCACAAGCCGTCGCGCTTCTCGGCGAACGCGGTGCGCGTCGTGGTGGCGCAGCCGGAAGGGCTCTTCTACGACAATGCGGCGGCAATGCTGTGGCGATTGGGCGGCATCGTGCTGGCCGGGATCCTCGCGTTGGTTGCCGCAGCCGCGGCGTTGGTCTTCATCGTCCGCCGGCGCCGGCGCACTCCCGTTGCCGTGCCGGTTGCGGAGCCGGTCGTCCCACCACCACCGCAGCGAACGCCGCGTGACGACGTCGCCGACGCGCTGCGCGCCTATCGAACCGCTCCGGCCAACGGCGCGCTGATGCGGCTGCGCGAGACGCTGTTCGTCGCGGCCGGCGCGAACGCGGGCTCGACGCTGCGCGACGCGCACGCGCGCACGGCGGATCGGGCGCTGCGCGACGCGCTCGACGCCGCGGAGCGCACGGCGTTCGGGCCGGCGCACGTCCGCGACGTATCGTCGGCGGACCTGATCGCCACGACGCAGGCCTGGCTGCGATGACGATGCGGTTCGCCGAGGCATGGCTGCAATGACGACGCCGTTCGCCGAGGCGCAGCGCGCGGGTGCCCGCCCGCGCGACGTCGTCGACGCGCTGCACGCGACGATCGTCGGGCAGGACGAGGTCGTCGAAGCGCTCGTGCTCGCGCTGATCGCGGGCGGACACGTCCTGCTCGAAGGCGCGCCCGGCGTCGCGAAGACCCTCGCCTGCCGTGCACTTGCCTCGGCCGTCGCGGGCTCGTTCCGGCGCGTGCAGTTCACGCCGGATCTCTTGCCGTCCGATATCGTGGGGACGCGCATCTTCGACCAGAAGACCGGCGAGTTCGCGACGGTGCTCGGGCCGCTGTTCGCCAACGTCGTGCTCGCGGACGAGATCAACCGCGCGCCGGCGAAGGTGCAGTCCGCGCTGCTCGAGGGCATGCAGGAGCGGCGCGTGACGATCGGGCCGCAG
>JAQBPK010000266.1 GCA_028287565.1 Vulcanimicrobiota bacterium | reverse complement strand
CGCGCGGCGCGGCGGCGCGGGGCGCCGGGGCCGCCGCCTCCGACGCGGACGCGGCAGCGATCCGGCTGCCGACCCACCGCACGAGCCGCGCCTCGCTCTCGGCCGGGTCGAACGACGGCAGGGCGGTCGCCGCGCCGCCGGACACGACCTCGCGCAGCTTCGCGATCAGCCCGCGAACCGTGGGCTCGAAGAGAACCGCCCCGCGGTCGGCGGCGTCGACGAGCTCTTCGCCGCCGGAGCCCCCGGACGCAACGAACGGAATCGACTCGTTCAAGCATTCCTGGATGACGCACGGGCTGTTGTCTTCGAGCGACGGCATCACGGCGACGCGTCCCGCACCGCGCAGGTACTCCAGCGCCTGTTCTTGGTCGAACGCGGGCAGGAACGTGACCGTCATCGGCCAGCCCGCGGTGCGCCGGACCACCTCGACGCCGGTCGACACGCCGTCGGCCTCGGTGAACTTCCCCAAGAACGTGACGGCCGTGCCGCACAGCTCGTACTTGACGCGCTCGATCGCCTCGCAGAAGAGCCACAGTCCTTTGCGAGTCTCCAGCCGGCCGAAGAAGACGAGCTCGCGGACCGGACGGTTTGCGCGGCGGAGCTCCGCGCGCGCGCGCGACGCCTGCGGCAGCAGGTTCGGGTGCACGTAGGTGAGCTCGGGGAGGCGCCAGCCGTAGCCTTCGTATTTGCGGGTGAGATAGCGGCTCGGCGAGATGACGGCGTCCGCGAGCTCCAGCGAGCGGCGCTCCACCTCCATCTGCGCCAGCTCGGCGAGCGCGGCGACGGGCTGGCGGTTCAGATCGTAGATCCACTGCGTCGCGCTGTGCGTCACGACGCACATCTGCGTCGCCGCCAGATCGCGGTTGCCCGACCGCTTGGCGAGGAGCGCATGGTACGCGTTGCCGTGGCAGTCGTTGAAGAACACGAACGCGTACCGCTCGCGCAGCAGGTGCGCGAGCACGGCGTAGGACTTGCTCAGCCACGCGTCCCACGGCCCGTCGTTCTCGATGCACAGCAGCCGGATTCCGCGCTCGCGCAAGCGCGCGACGTGCTCGGCGAACGTGCCGCGGGCCGCGCACGCGCGCCCGTCCTCGACGCGCGTGTACAGCACGTCCACCGCGAAGCCGGCGCGGCGCAGCGCGAGCGCCAGCCCGCGGTTGGCGGTGCCGATGCCGCCGTTGAAATCCGGGCCCGCGAGCTCGCCGGTGACGATGCACACGCGATGGGCGGACGCGGTGAAGCCGTCCGGCGCCACTGCGCGCGGCAGATCCCAGCCGTGCCGCGGCGGCGACGCTTCGGCGGGCGTCACCCCCACGGCCGGTCGCTCGGCTGCGGCATCGCGATCATCTGCGGCGGCAGCGAGAGCCCCGGCGTGCGCGCGCGATACGTGAACGGCTTGGGCCGCCGGAACCGCCCGGCGCGCATCTCTTCGAACATCTCCGCGAACACGTCGGCATAGCGGTCGCCCATGCGGCTCGCGGTGTACCGCGCCAGCACGGTGCCCCAGGCCGCAAGCCCCACGCGGCGCAGGCTCGCGCGGTCGCGCTGCAGCGCCGCGATGGTCCGGACGTAGCCCGTCACGTCGCCGATCGGAATGCGATAGCCGTTGCGCGCCGGCTCGATCAGCTCCGGCACGCCGCTGCGGTGATCGCTCACCACCGGGACGCAGCCCGCGCTCATCGCCTCGAGCAGGGCGATCGAAAGCCCTTCGTACGCCGACGTGAGCACGAAGACGTCGCTCGCCAGCAGCAGCCCCGCGATGTCCTGCGGCTCGAGCCGGCCGGTAAGCCTCGCGCAGCCGCGCGCGGTCAGCGTGCCGAGTCGACGAGCGAGCTCGTCCTGCTGCGGGCCTTCGCCGGCGACCGTCAGCGTGAACGGCACGCCGGCCTCGTCGAGCGCCCACGCGATGTCGGCCAGCTCGAGCACGCGTTTCTGCTCCTGCGCGATGCGGCCCGTGTACACCAGATGGATCGGCGGATCGTCGAAGCGCGCGCCGCGCGGCGGCGGCTCGACGAGCGGCACGTTCACGCCATAGGGAACGATCGTGGTGCGCTCGGCGAGCCCCTCGTTGAGCGCGACGATCGAGTCGCGGATGTGCTCGGACACCGCGACGATCCGGCTCGCGAACCGGCCCAGCCGGTCGACGTGCTCGTAGTGCTCCTCGTGATCGCTGTGCGCGATCAAGAGCAGCCCGACGTTCGACGGAAGCGTCGGCGCGATGGCGGATGCGACGACGTCCCAGCCGGGAACGAACGCGCACGGAGCCTCGCGCACGAACAGCTCGCGCAGCTCGGCGTACCACCGGTCCCAGTCGGAGATGCGGTCGCCGACGAACCGGTGCGCGAAGCGCGGCGTCTCCGCCGGGCGCGCCTCGGTGGTGAACAGCACCTCGCAGTCGTAGCGGTTGGCGAGCTGCGCCATCAGCGTCTCGGTGAAGGTGTTCACGCCGCTGATCGCCCAGGCGGGGCTCGCGAAGAAGATCTTCGGCCGGCGGTGCACGGCGCGAAGCGGAGCCGTATCGCGCAGCCGCACGCCGAGATCGTTTTCGCACAATCGCAGCACGCGGTCAGCGTAAGCGCCGAACCCGTACGCCGCGGCGACCCGTTCGCGCGCGCGCGCCGCGAGCGCGCGCGCCGCGGCCGGATCCGCGAGCAGCTGCACGACGCGCTCGGCCATCGCGCGCACGTCGAAGTACGGCACCATGAGCCCGGTATCGCCGAGCGCTTCCGCCGCGCCGCCCGCGCTCGCGAACGACACGACGGGGACGCCGGCCGCCATCGCTTCGTGGACCGCGCACGGAAACGGATCCTCGCGCGACGTCAGCGTGAAGACGTCGGCCCCGAGGAAGAACATCGCGGGGTCGGAGCGCTGCCCGACGAACAGCACGCGCCCGGCAAGCCCGAGCCGCTCGAGATCCGCGCCGATCCAAAACCCGATGTCGTTGTGGGCGTTGCCGTCGCGCAGCGTGACGTCGTCGCCGAGCCACACGAAGTACGCGTCGCGGCCGGCGTCCGAGGCGAGGACCGCGCGCGCGGTGGCGACGAACGCGTCGACCCCCTTGCGCAGGCCGACCGGCCCGCAGCCGAGCACAACCGGCGCGTCCGGCGGGATCCCGAGCGCCGCGCGCAGGCGAAACCGTTCGGCGAGCGGGTCGCCGGCGAGCAGCTCGGGCCGCAGGAGCCCTTGCGGCAGCACGGCCGTCTTCGTGTCGTCGCCTGGGTACACCGCGCTGTTGGCGCTGCGCACGGACTCGGCGGGATAGACGACGCGGTCCGCGTACGCGAACACCTCGCCCAGCGCGCTCGTTCCGAACTGCCGCGCGAACTCGTGCACGAAGCACACCGTGCGCAGCCCGGCGTGCGCGCAAGCGCGCGCGTACGCGCGCCCGGCGATGATCGTGTTCAGGAACGCGACCGCCGGCGGGTTGCGCGAGAGCGTCGCGAGCAGCACCTCGAGCGCGCGCAGGCGGGCCGCCGCGCCGTCGCCTGCGCGGTCGAGTACGACGACGCGCGCGGTGCGCTCGAACTCGGCGACGAGCGGGCCGTCGCAGTCGAACGCGACGATGATCTCGGCGTCGGGCAGCCGCTGCGCGAACGCGCGCACGAGCTCGAGCAGGATCAGCGGAGCACCGGTATAGCTCGCCTCGTGCGAGACGAACAGCAGGCGCCGCTTCCACGGGACGGGCGGCCCCAAGTACGCGTCGGAGGACTCTGCCGGCGCGGCGACGGCGACGGCGCGCGCCAAGGCGGCGTACGCCGCGTCCGAGAGCGCGGGCGCGGCGCTCCCGAGCACCTCCGCGACGAACGGCGACGCCGCGCGCTCGGGCCGCGCGGCGAAATCCGCCAGCGCGTTCTCGCCGTCGCGCAGCTCGTAGCGCGCGCGGTACGCGAGCGGATCGAACAGCGGATGGGTCCGCTTTCCTTCGCGCTCGCCGATCACGACGTAGTGCAGCAGCGCGTTGATCCCCGCGGCGGCGACGTCCGGATGCGCCGCGAGATACCGCTGCGTGGAGAAGAGCGGATGCGGGTCGCGGCCTTCGCGCCCGCCTTGCCCGATGTAGTGCTCGAGCGGGTTCGCCTCGGACGCCGCGACGTCGCCGTACGAGCGCAGGTAGAACGCGGAGTCGAAGAGGGGATGCGGCGACGTCGCGCGCCCGTTCGACGCGAGCCAGTGCAGCAGCGGGTTCGCGTCTCCGGCGCGATAACGCGCCTTGTACCAGTCGATGGCGAAGAGCGGGTGCGGCGAGCGGCCCTCGCGGAAACCCTGGGACACGAAATGCGCGAGCGGGCCGCCCGGGAAGTCCGCCGCTTGCGGGCACTGCATCAGGTAGAACGCCGGATCGAAGAGCGGGTGCGGGCCGATGCGGTCCGGTGCGGCGGCGTAGGCCTCCAGCGCATCGGCGAACGTGGCCGCGTTCGTGGCGCGCAGGAGGTGCGCCGGATCGAACAGCGGGTGGGGCGCGATCCCCGCGTGAAGACCGGCGGTCAGGAAATGGTCGACCGTAGGCGGGGCGCCGGAGTGCCCGAGCGCGTGCAGGCGCGCAGCATAGTAGTCCGCGTCGAACGCGACGGCGTCGCGGAGCCTATCGGCTGACGATGACACGCAACGCAGCGCCGGGCGACGGGCGCGGATCGCACGCCCTGGTCGTGTCGCGAGGCACCCAAGGGTCCGAACGCGGCACGGAACACGCGGTGTTAACGCACGCCATGTGTGCAGGCTTGCTTCAGGCGCGCTATACGGTCACCCTGCTGCTCGTTGCGGGCACGCCCTGGAACGATTTGTCAGCGCTGCTGAGGGAGCACGGCGACCTCGCCCGCGTGATCGAAGCGGGAATCGACGAGCCGGAGCCCAAGCGCGCGGCGCACCTCGCGTACCTCGCGATGCGCGACCTGCGCTTCGACTGCGCGTTTCTGGCCGACTCCGAGCCGTCCGGGTTCTACGCGCTGTGCGCGAAGCGCGCGGGGCTCGGCTTCGTGCGCGCGCCGTTCGTCCAGGTCGCGCGAACGTCGGCGGAATGGCTGCGCGCGCGCGGGCTGGCGACGTACCGGACGGCGGACGACCTCGACCGCGCCTACATGACGCGGCGTTCGCTGGAGCTTGCCGACGAGGTCATCGTCGCGGGCCCCGCGCACGAACGCGCGCGGCGCGACGCCGGCGTGGCGCTGCGCGCGGTGCGCCACGCGGCGCGC
>JAQBPK010000255.1 GCA_028287565.1 Vulcanimicrobiota bacterium | reverse complement strand
AGCCCGCGATCGAGGTGATGGTCGGCATCCCGTCCGTCGTGTACGGCTGGCTCGGGCTGACGCTGCTCGTACCGCTGATCCGCACGCACACGAGCTCGCCCAGCGGCTTCGGTTTGGCCGCGGCCGGAATCGTGCTTGCGATCATGATCCTGCCGACCGTCATCACGCTGAGCGAGGACGCGTTCCGCTCGCTGCCCGGATCGCTCAAGGAAGGCTCGCTCGCGCTGGGCGCGACGCGCTGGCAGACGATCACGCGCGTGCTGCTGCCGAGCGCGTCGAGCGGCCTGGCGGTCGCGCTGATTCTCGGGATCGCGCGCGCCGTGGGCGAGACGCTCGCGATTCAGATGGTTATCGGCAACGCGACGCAGTTCCCCAAAGGGCTCTTCGCGCCGACCGCCGCGCTGACCACGGAGATCGTCACCGACATGCCCGGCGCGACCGCGGGCTCGCTGCTCGAGCACGCGCTGTTCTCGATGGCGCTGCTGCTGCTGCTCATCGCGATGGTGCTGATCGTTCTCGTTCGCTTCGCGTTGCGGAGACGAGCGTAGCCGGTGGCGATCACCACCGCCCGCTCGGCGCGCAGCGTCGCCGCGAACCGGAGCGTGCGCGCCCGCAAGATGGCCGACGCGATCGCGACGGCGATTCTGTGGGCGATGGCTTCAAGCATCATCGTGATGCTCGCCGCGTTCGTGCTCTACATGGTGTATCTGGGCGGCCAGGCGCTGACGCCGTCGTTCATCTTCGGCGTCCCCAAAGAGACGACCGCGGGCGGCGGCGTCGGCCCCGAGATCTACAACTCGTTCTATATCTTGTTCCTCACGCTGCTGTTCACCGTGCCGATCGCGGTCGCGGCCGGCGTGTACATCCAGGAGTACGCGCGGCCCGGAACGTTCCGCAACGTCGTGCAGTTCAGCGCGGAGTCGCTCGCCACGGTGCCGTCGGTGGTGATGGGATTGTTCGGGCTGCTCGTGTTCGTCTATCTGTTCAAATGGAAGTTCACCGCGCTCGGCGGCGCGCTCACGCTGACGCTGCTGAACTTGCCGGCGCTGATGCGCGTCACGCAGGAAGCGCTCGCGAGCGTCCCCGACACGCTGCGCGAGGCGTCGATGGCGCTGGCCGGAACGAAGTGGCAGACGATCACGCGCGTCGTGCTGCCGAGCGCGATCGGCCGGCTCACGACCGGCGTCGTGCTGATCGCGGGGCGCATCTTCGGGGAGACGGCCGCGCTGATCTTCACGGCCGGCCTGAGCGTGCCGTTCAACAACCCGTACGACCTCAACCCGATGCGGCCGGCGGAAACCCTCGCCGTGCACTTGTGGTACACGCATTCGGAGTCGATCGTGCCCGACGTCGACCGCATCGGAAACGGCTCCGCGCTCGTGCTGCTCATCATGGTTCTCATCTTCAACGTCGCCGCGCGCGTGCTGGGCCGCCAGCTGACCAAACGCTTCACCGGGAGAGCCTCGTGATCGACACCGCACCGCAGCAGACACTCGAGACGGCGCTGGACAAGATCGTCGCCAAGGACGTGAACGTCTTCTACGGCACGTTCCAAGCGATCAAGCACGCGTCGCTCACGATGAAGGACCAGCACGTCACGGCGCTCATCGGCCCGTCGGGCTGCGGCAAGTCCACGTTCATCCGCGCGCTCAACCGCATGCACGATCTCACGCCGGGCGCGCGCGTCGAGGGAACGATTCTTCTCGACGGCGAGGACGTCTACGGCCCCGACGCGGACCCCGTCGTGATCCGCCACCGCATCGGGATGGTGTTCCAGCGCCCCAACCCGTTCCCCAAGACTATCTACGAGAACGTGGTGTACGGCCCGCGCATCCACGGCGAGCGCGACAAGTCCAAGCTCGACGAGATCGCGGAGCGCGCGCTGCGCCAAGCCGCGCTCTGGGATGAGGTGAAGGACCGCATGCAGCGCTCCGCGCTCGACCTCTCGGGCGGCCAGCAGCAGCGCCTGTGCATCGCGCGCGCCGTGGCGCTCAACCCTGAAGTGATCCTGATGGACGAGCCGGCCTCCGCGCTCGACCCGATCGCGACCTCGAAGATCGAGGACCTGATCGGCCAGCTCACCGACCACTACACGGTCGTCATCGTGACGCACTCGATGCAGCAAGCCGCGCGCATCTCCGACTTCACCGCGTTCTTCCACCTCGGCGAGATCGTCGAAGTGGGCCCGACCAGCCAGATCTTCACGCACCCCAAAGAAAAGCGCACCGAAGACTACATCACGGGCCGCTTCGGCTAGCGCGCCGGCGGCGCACCTCGACCGGAAACGCTCGCGCGCCGTACGCCGAGCAGCATCGCGAGCGAGTCATGCGTGAGCGGGAACGAATCGCGACCGACCCGGTCGCGTGTCATGAGCAGCCATCTCGCACATCGCTCTTCGACGAGATGCTTGGCATTGCACGCCGCGATCTGCTGGGCGTTGAAGAGCGTGGCGGTAACGCTCCGGCGCATCAGCCGGGCGAACAATGCGCTCTCGTCCATACGCTCGTGGAAACGGTCCAACGTCATTCGGGCAACACGTCCGGAGATTTGGCAGAACGAACCTCGGCGCGCCGTATCGGATTCGAGCGCGGCGTCGGTTTCCATGAAGCCTTCGCATCCGACCGTCCCGACTTCGACGGCATCACCGTTGCGCATCGTCGCAACGATGGAGATCACCGCGTCGATCAGAAAATCGACGTGATGCCGCGGGCCCCCGTACGGTTCGAGCCACTGGCGCGACGGAAGCGCGACGATCTCGAGGTCGTCTCGCAGATCCGGCTTGCCGGCGCCTGTCAAGGCATCGAGCAGATGATTTCCGGGACGCGGAGTACCGTACACCGACGAGCGGCTTTCGTGAAGCCCAAGCCGTCCGAATTGGCCAAGGGAGGAACCCTCACTATACCACCGCGGCACCCCGCGGTCGGTACGGTCTCGGAGGTACGTTAGCGTTCCTATCACGCCGCTGCCAATGTGCGCCCGGAGCGCGGGCCCAGCCTGCTTGGAGAATTCTCCCAGGAAAATACCGGTACAATCGGTCCGTGACCAACAAGATCAAGCACCGCGTCCTCGTCGTGGACGACGAGCGCGCGATCCGGGACGTCGTCGAGATCGCGCTGACCCAGGCCGGCTTTCTCGTGCGCACCGCGCGCGACGGCGCCGACGGACTCACGCTCGTGCGCGATTGGGCGCCGGAGTGCATCTTGCTCGACGTGATGATGCCGAAGATCGACGGGCTGGCGCTGATCCCGCTGCTGCGGCGCCTCACCGAAGTGCCGATCGTCATGCTGACCGCGCGCGGCGACGTGCGCGACCGCGTCGCCGGTCTCGAAGCCGGCGCGGACGATTATCTCGCCAAGCCCTTCGACGTGTCCGAGCTGATCGCGCGCGTCAACACGGTGCTGCGGCGGCCGACGCTGCGCAAGGTGAACCACCTGCGGTTCGCGGATCTGCAGCTCGATCTCGACGAGCGCGTCGTCGTGCGCGGCGAGACCGAGATCGACTTGTCGACGCGCGAGTTCGATCTCTTGGCGACGCTCATGCGGCGCCCGAAGCGCGTGTTCACGCGCGAAGAGCTGCTGGACCTCGTGTGGGGCAGCGACCGCGACGTGGCGGCGGCGACCGTCGAGACGTACATCTCGTACTTGCGCGCGAAGATCGACCGCGACGCGGACAAGAAGCTTCTGCGGACGATTCGCGGCGTGGGCTACGCGCTGCGCGATCGTTGAACGCGGCCCCGCGCCGGCGAACGTACCGCTTTCTGCCGAGCTCGCTGCGCGCGCGCTTGACGGTGTCGTACGCGACGCTGACCGCGTTGCTGCTGACGGTGCTGTTCTGCGGCTTGGTGACCCTCGGGATGCAGCGCTACATTCGTTCGACGATGCTCGCCATCGACGAGGTCGCGACGGCGACGCGCCAGATCGTGAACGACGAGTGGCCGAAATCGGACGCGCAATTGACGAAGCTCGTGCTGCAGCAGCCGCGGCCCTCCGGCGTGCAGATCATCGTGCGCGCGACCCGGCCCAAAGGTCTTCCGCCTCCACCCGGCACGGCGGGCCAGTCGCCGCCGCCGCAACGCCTCGGAGGCGGCCGTCCGGAGCGATCGCTGGGCGGCGTGTTCGGGCTGCGCGCCCGGGCGGTGTGGCTGCACCAGGGCGACGTCATCATCGCCCCGCAAATTCCGATCGAGCAGCTCTTGGCGATCGGTGCGCTCGCGTACGGGATCGCCGTCGCGCTCGCGGTCGCGGTGAGCTGGCTGATCGGCCGCTGGATAACCGCGCAAGCCATCCTGCCGCTGACGACGGTCACCAAAGAGCTGCGCCGTTTCGCGGCCGGAGATTTCGTTCCGAGCCTGCTCGAAACGCGTGACGCCAGCGAGCTGGGGGAGCTCGTCGACGCTTTCAACGGCGCCGCCGCCCAAGTGATGGCGGCGTTCTCCGAGCGCGAGCGCACCGAGCAGCATCTGCGGCTGTTCCTGGGCGAAGCAGGCCACGAGATGCGCACGCCCCTCACCGTCATCAGCGCCTACCTCGAGGTGCTCGACCGAACCGGTGCGGACGAGATAACGATGCCCCAGGAGACGTTGCAGACGCTGCGCGCGCAGACGCGGCGGCTGCGCGCGCTCGTCGAGCGCGTGATGTCGCTGGCGCGCATGGAAGGCAACGACCGCAGCCGCGCGGAGCTCGTCGACGTTGCGGAGATCGCGCAAGAAGCGATCGCGCACGTCACCGCCGCGCAGCACGCCGACGTCCGGCTGCGCAATACGGTCGACGACGTGGTCGTGCTGGCGGAGCCGTGGGAGCTGCAAGAAGCGATCGGCAACCTCGTGGACAACGCCGTTCGCTACGGCGCAGGCACTCCGGTAGGCGTTTCGATCGACCTCGAGAACGGCGACGTCGTCGTGCGGGTCAGCGACGGCGGACCCGGCGTGAGCGAGGCCGATCGCGCCCAGCTGTTCCGCCATTTCTTCCGCGGCGAGCAGGCCGCCGGAAAACCCGGCTCGGGCCTGGGTCTGGCGATCGTCGCGCGAGCGGCGGCGCGCCTAGGCGGCGCCGTCGCGGTCGAAGACGGCGCTGCGCCCGGCACGACCTTTCGCCTCACGCTGCCGGCGTATCAGCCGCGCAACGGCTCCTACCCCGCCCGCTCGTCGCCCTGAGCCGGGCCGGGTACGTCGACCTGCGCGGAACCGCCGCCGCGCGCCGGGGCGCGCACCTTGCACGCGCAGTAGTGCAGTTGGTCTTTTGTTTCCCGGTACGCGCCCAAGAACGCGCAGCAGCCGTAGGCGTCGTGAACCGCCCACTCGTGGCCGCAAGCGCAGAAGCCGTCGGCGCTCATCACCAACTATCATAGCAGTTCACTCTGAGAAGAGCCTGTACGGATTTGTACAGCTTCGTGCGCGGGCGCCACCGCGAAAACGATAATTGTGAAAAAAGTTTGAAAAGATCGCTTTGCAAAGAAAATTTTAGAGGCGCCGGAAACGCTAACGCGGCTCGCGGGCGGAGCCGACATACCTAGCACGTTGTGTCAAGGAGGTACCGCGTGCGGGTTCTCGGGATTTCGGTTCGTGCGGCAGTTATGGCCGCATGCGGTTTCTGTCTGGTCTTCGCGGGCCCGCGAGCGGGAGTGGCCGCGCCGGACCAGTACCAGATCGTGTTGGGCGAGATGGGACATTCGTCCCAGCACGGCGTCGCGACGCTGCGAGCGGAGGGCGGCAAGACGCGCGTCACGATCAAGCTGACGGGGGGACCCGCCGATCCGCAGCCGTCCCACTTCCACACCGGGACGTGCGAGAGCTACGGCCCGCGCCCGCTCTACATGCTGCAGTCGATCGTCAACGGCGAGTCGTCCACGACGCTCGACATCCCGATCGATCGCCTCCTCAAAGGCGATCTCGTCATCAACGTGCACCGCTCGCTGACCGACATCGCGTCGGTCACCGCCTGCGGTGTCTCCCGGGTTCCGTGACGTTCGGTGCTCGCGACATTGCAAGGAGGACGGTCATGAAGAGGTTGTTGGTTTTCGGGCTGGCGCTGGGAGCCGTGGTGTGCAGCATGCGCGCCGCATCGGCGACGCCGGCGTTCGCCGCGCGCACGGGGATCTCGTGCGACGCGTGCCACAACAGCATGCGCAATGTGAACGACCTCGGCGAGACGTTCGCGCGCAACGGCTACCGGCTGCCGAATCTCGGCGACCGCGGGCGCCCCGTCGTGGGCGTGCGCGGCCAGTTCGCGTATACCAGCGAGCCGGACCCGAGCGGCATGCCCAAGGTGGTCCTGGACGAGGTGGAAGTGTTCGTCAGCGGCCGCGTGAACCGCGAGGTCAGCTACTTCGTGCAGCCGTACCTCGTGGACGGCGGCGCGCCCGGCTCGATGCGCGAAGCGTGGGTGCAGTACACGACGAACGGCAGCCTGCGCGGCGCGCCGGTGCGTTTCACCGCAGGCGCGATCACGCTGCCGCTGCCGGTCGATCCCGAGACGTTCCGCCAGACGAACCAGCACTACGCGATCTTCGACCAAACCGTCGGCGCGAACCCGTTCAATCTGATCGACCCGCACAACGCCGTGTCGCTCGGCGTCGGCAACGAGGTGCGCGGCACGAGCCTCACGACCGCGCTGGTGCAGGGCCACGATCAGCATTCCGGTCTTGCGAACGCGGGAACGGACCGCATGGTCTACCTGCAGCATGCGATGGGCGGGCTCACGTTCGCGGCGTACTCGTACGACGGCAAGCGCGACGCCGGCACCGTGCGCGACGAGTTTCACCGCCACGCGCTCGCGATGAATGCATACCGCGGCCGCTGGGCGCTCGAGACGCTGCTGCAGACCGGCTACGACTCGAGCCCGAACGGCGACGGCGAGGGAATCGCGTCAAGCGGCGGCTACGCGCAACTGCGTTATCGCTTCGACTCCGCCACGTTCGGGATCGTGCGGTACGACGGCGTCGCGGACACGTCCGGCTCGTTCGAGCGCAGCCTCACCGTCGGCGCGACGCGCCGCATCGGCAAAGGCTTGCGCCTCGGTGCGGAAGACGTGATCCGCCACGGCGAGCGCACGACGCACGAGTTCCACGCGACGCTCGGCTTCGGCGTGACCAACAGCAAGGTGGGCTCGTCGGCGTACTGACGTAACGTGGCGCGCACTGACGCGGCGGTCAGTACGCGAGCAGCAGCTGCGTCGAAAGCGTGTTGCGGCGCGTGCCGGTGTCCGCGTCGCGGTGCACCGTGTCGAACACGGTGAACCGCGCGTTGCGCGCGAGCCGGTAGCCGGCTCCCGCGATCAGCGAGCGCGCGAACGCGGCGTCCTGCGTGCCGTCGTAGCGCGCGATCCCGAACAGCTTGGGCGTGAAGTCGTAGCGCACTTGCGCGAACCCGCCGCTCGAGCGCAGTGCGCCGTCCCTGGACGCGCGCGTGTCGAAGCCGCGCTGATAGAGCAGCTCGACCCGCACGCGTCCCGTGCCGGCGCCGATCCCGTACCCCTCGCGCCAGAAGCGGTCATCCGCGCCGGCCACCGGCCGCGTCCCGTCGTAGCGGTACGCCGAGAGCGCCAGACCGTGCACCGCGTGCTGCACGAAGACGTGGCGGTCCAGCCCGCGCGACGGCAGCCCCGACGCCTGGTCGTGCCCCGCAACGGCGGCGATGCTGCCGCTCAGACCGCGCCCCGGGCTGCCGGCCAATATCATCACGCCGGCTTTGGGCGCGAAGAACGTGAACGGGTTGTCGCCCGCCGTTTGGTCCCAGATGCCGTAATGGTCGGTCGTCTCGCGAAACGATTCCGGATCGACGGGCAGGTCGAGCGTGAACTGGCCCGCGCGCACCGCGACGGGGACGCGCGCATCGCCCGGTGTCGCGTCCCAAGCCGCCCACAGGTCGCGCGTGCGCCCGGGGACGCCGCCGTCCAACGCATACTGCTCGACGAAGTACGAGCCACGCTTGCCGACCGAGCCGCCCATCAGCACCTCGACCTCGTCCACGACGGCCTTGGGCAGCCCGCCCTCCCCCTCGCTGGCGTAGCCGAGCTGCACCTTCACCGCGGCGGGGAATGCCGGCGCCGGCCGCGTGCCCGCAAGCCGGAACCCGCGCTCGCGGAACGCCTCGCCGAACGCGGTCAGGTGCGGCACCGCCGTATGGCATGTCTGGCACGTGAGCCCGTACCGGTGCGCAAAGACCGGGAGCGCGCTCGCGGGAGCGGCGTTGAGGACGACGAGCATCGCGAACGAGAAGAAGGCGGCGAGGCGAAACACGAGGCGCTCCTAATATTGGAGTTAGGAGAACCTAAGTTTTTCTCCGCCCCGCACTTCCCCTTTCAGCTCGCACCGGCCCGGGATTGTCGCGCCCCCGTTCGGCGCGGTAGAATGCCCCAACGCCCCGAGCGGGCGAGAAGGCGGGGATACGATCCGGCGTCAGCCCGTGAGTGCTTGGTTCGTCGTCGCTGTAGCCGCGATCGCGGCTGCATTGGCCGACCTCGTCATCGAGGGCCTCGCGAACCACGGCGTCTTCGGACGCCACCGGTTCACCGACGGAAGCAACGCGGTGAACGGGCCCGTCGCGGTGCTGGGCGCGATCTTTCTGCTGCGCATCCTGTATCTGCGGGTGCGCCGGGCGCTCCACGCCGGCGACGGCGTCCGCGGACCGTCCGGTCCTGCCCTGCGCGAGCTGACGCTCGCGCAGATCGCTGTCCGCATCGGCGCGATCTTCGTCGTGCAGATCGTCGCCTTGTGGGTGATGGAGACCGTCGAGCAGTACGCGGTGTTCGGCCACGGGTTCGGCGGCACGGTGTGGCTCGGCGGTCCGGCCGCCGTGAGCCTCGGGATGCACGCGGCGGTCTGCGTCGTCACGGCCTTCAGCGCCCGTTTCATCCTGCGCGCGCTCGAACCGCGTGCCCTGCGCCTGCTCCGCGCGATGCTCGCGCAGATCGGCACGGTCGGCGACGACAGCCGGCCTCATTTCCGCGCCGGCCTTGCGCCGGTGATCGTTCTCCCGTATTTCGTCCTCTGCCGGATCGGCGTGCGCGCGCCTCCGGCCGCCGTCTCCTAGCCGCGGTACACCGGGACGGCTCCGCCGTCCCAACGTTCACCTCGCTTCAGGGACGGTGTCATGCTCACGATATCTTCGATCCGCGCCGCGACGGCGTGGCTTCGCTTCACATCCCGTTCGCCCGCGGGTGCCCGCACGTGATCGAGACGGCGGGCGCGATCGAGGGCTTCGACCAGTTCGCGCAGCACATCGACAGCGTGCTGCAGGCGGTCGTGGAGTCCAACGCGGTCTCGTTCGAGCTCGAGCACGCCCGCTGCGCGACGTGGAAGCGCGGGCGCTTCCGCATGCGGCTGTGGCCGACGCAGGTCGGCGTCGTCGTGATGATCGAGCTCGACCAGTCGTATCGCGACGACTTTTTGGAATCCCGGCTGCCGCAGGCCGCGGAGAGCCTCGGGCAGCGGTTCGCGGCGCTGCTTTCGGGCTAGCGCAGCCACCCGCGACGTCGCCGCCGCCGCGCCGACCGGGAAGCGCGGCGGCCGGTGGGCAATAGTTAGGCGTGCCGAAATCTCGACTTCGGTGTGCCTCGCTCGCACTGCCGCTGGTCCTGCTCGCCTTGGTCCTGACCCTCGTCCCGCTGCGCGCGCTCGCGGACGCGGACGCGGTTCCGGCCGGCGTCGACCCGACGACGGTGGGCCTTCAGCCGATCCGCGGCCCGCTGCCGCTGGCCACGCCGGCTCCCGGCGAGTCGCGGCTCACGCAGCGCGAGGACGGCACGTCCCAAGCCGTTGCGCGCACTGCCGGCCGGACGTCGGCGTTCGTGCTCGTCGCGCGCGAAGCGCCCTGGACATTGCGGCCGGGCCTGGCGGTGATGGCCAAGACGTACAACGGCGTCGTCCCGGGACCGACGCTGGTCGTGCGCCAAGGCGAACGCGTCGTCATCGACTTCCGCAACGCGATGAGCGTGCCGGACACGCTCCACCTGCACGGGATCCACGGCGGGCCGGACTCGATGGACGGCGTGGCCGGGATCTCGCAGGCGATGGTCGAGCCCGGCGGGCGCTTCCGCTACGCGTTCACGGCCAACCAGCCCGGCACGTTCATCTACCACTCGCACGACAACGAGCAGATGGTCAACAGCGGGCTCTACGGCGCGATCGTCGTGCTGCCCGCGCACCCGCGCCCGGAAGAGCGCGTGCAGCGCGACGACGTCGAGATGCTCTCGTCCTGGTCGATCCAGAGCCTCACCGAGAACACGTTCACGATCAACGGCTAGCAGTATCCGGCGACGACGCCGATCGAGGTGCGCAAGGGCGAGCGCGTGCGCCTGCGCTGGATCAACATGTCGTCCGAGAACGTGCACACGATGCACACGCACGGCCACGACCAGCTCGTGATCGCCCGCGATGCGCAGCCGGTCGGCTCGCGCGATCTGCAGGACACCGTGCTGCTCGGTCCCGGCCAGCGCATGGACACCGTCGTCGTCGCGAACCAGCAGCCGGGAAACTGGGCCGTTCACTGCCACGTGCTCGACCACACCGAGGACGCAATGGGCATGCCGGCCGGTCTGATCACGACGATCCACTACGCCGGCGTGCCCAACAAGCTGGGCCTGATGGGGCTCGCGATGAACCGCCACATGCCGGATTCGTCGCGCGGCAACCCGCACGGTCCGCTCCCGTTCGGAACCACCGCGCTGCTCGGCGCCATCGCCGGCCTGACGATCTTCCTGGGCCTGCCGATCGCGCGGGCACGGCGCCTGTCGCAAGCGGCGGTCGCGGGGCTCAACGCGCTTGCGATCGGGATCCTCGTGTATCTGATCGTCGAGATCGCGGGCAAGGCGACGGCCCCGCTCATCACCGCGATGTCGGCGTGGTACCGCGGCGCGCTGGGCCACGGCATGCCGTCGGCCGCGCCGCTCGCGATGCTCGTCGCGTACGTGGCGGGGATCCTGGCCGGCATCGTAGGACTGGGCGTCGTCGCCGCGCGCATGGCGAAGGCGGGCGCATCGGCGCCGGGCGCGGAGAAGCCGCTCGTGCTCGCGGGGATGATCGCGGTCGGCATCGGCGCGCACAACTTCGCGGAGGGGCTCGCGATCGGCGCGTCCGCGGCGGCCGGCGCGACCGCGATCGCGGTCGGCCTGATCGCGGGTTTCGCGCTGCACAACGCGACCGAGGGCTTCGGGATCGCCGCGCCGCTGGCCGGCCGCGGCACGACGCCGACCTGGGCGCAGCTCGGCCTCGCGGGCTTGGTCGCCGGCGGGCCGACCCTGATCGGGACGGTGGTCGGCTACCAGTTCTCCTCGCCCATCCTCGCGACGTTCTTCCTGACGACCGCCGTCGGGGCGCTCGTGTTCGTGGTCGGCGAGCT
Organism: Vulcanimicrobiota bacterium; assembly: GCA_028287565.1. Lineage (GTDB taxonomy): Bacteria > Vulcanimicrobiota > Vulcanimicrobiia > Vulcanimicrobiales > Vulcanimicrobiaceae > Vulcanimicrobium. The sequence goes on along the minus strand of JAQBPK010000255.1, from coordinate 16,904 downwards.
GTGGGGCGTGCTCAAGCGCACGGGCCTCACCATCACGTCCAGCTCGATGCTCGCCGCGGGGTTCGTGATCGCGCTCGGAACCGAGATCTTCCTGGACTTCAGCGGCGGCTGAGCGCCGCGTGCGTCATGTCGGCGCGTCCGGGGAACGAAAGAGCTAGCGCTTGGGCGCGGGTGCCGTACGTTTGCCCCGAAGGGTTCGTTCTCGACCGATGATTCCGCAGAGCCCGGATGATTTTCGTGGTCGTCCGCCAGCGGACACCGCGTCGTTCCGCGTGATCGCCGACGCGGTTCCGCAGATGCTGTGGTCGGCGCTCCCGGACGGCTGGATCGACTGGTACACCGCGCGCTGGTACGAGTACACGGGTCAGACGGCGGAAGAAGCGGCCGGCTGGGGCTGGCAGGCGGTGCACCACCCGGAAGACTTGCCCGCGGTGATGCGCGCCTGGCCCGGCTCCATCGCGAGCGGCGAGCCGTTCGAGATGGAGTTCCGGCTGCGCGGGCGGGACGGGCGCTTCCGGTGGTTTCTCACGCGCGCGATCCCGTTGCGCGATGAAGCGGGAGTGATCGCGCGCTGGTACGGCACGAACACCGACATCCACGCCGAGCACCGCGCGCGCTTGCGCGAGCGGTTCTTTTCGCAGCTCGGTGCCGAGCTGTCGGGCGCGCTGTCGCTCGAGCAGACACTCCGCGTCGTCACGCGCAGCGTCGTTCCCGACTTCGCGGACTGGGCGCTGGTCAACCTGATCGACGACCGCAACGACGTCCGCCTCTCGGCGGCGTATCACAGCGACCCCGAGAAGCGCGCCTGGCTTCAGACGCTGCGCGGACAGTCGTATGGAAGTCCGTCCTCGCGCGCGGGAACCGCGTACGTGATCCGCACGGGCAAGCCGCAGGTCTACGAAACGGTTTCGGACACGCTGCTGCACGACACGATCGACGCGCCGTTCCGGGTGGACTTCGAACGGGTCGGATTCGACTCCGCGCTCGTCGTGCCGTTGTTCTTCGCCGGCAAGGTCGTCGGCACGCTCAACGCCGTCATGCACGGCAGCGGGCGGCATTACTCCGCATCCGACGTGCCGTTCTTCGAAGAGCTCGGGCGGCGCATCGCGCCGGCGATCGGCAACGCGACCGCGTATGAGCGCGAGCGCCGCGTCGCGACGACGTTCCAAGAAGCCGCGCTGCTGCCGTCGCTGCCCGACGTCCCGGGGCTCACGTTCGACGCGATGTACCAGGCCGCGATGCTCGAGGCGACGGTGGGCGGCGACTGGTACGACATCTTTCGCCTGCCCGACGGGCGCGTCGTGTTCTCGATCGGCGATGTCGCGGGCAAAGGGCTGCGCGCGGCGGTCGCGATGGCGAGCGTCCGGCAAAGCATTCGCACCGCCGCGCTGATCAATCCCGAGCCGGTCGCCGTGCTCAACGCGGTGGACCGAATCGTTCGCGCGATGGGCGAAGCGCCGTTCGTTACGGCGTTCGTCGGCGTGCTCGATCCCGTGTCGTTCGAGTTCACGTTCGCTTCGGCCGGGCATCCGCCGTCGCTGCTGCGCGATCCGGACGGAACGGTCACGCTGCTGGACCAGGGCGATCTTCCGCTCGGGCTGCGCGGGCGCGCGGACGACGGCGCACGCACGCTCGAGATCGCGCCGGGCTCGGTGCTGCTGTGCTACACGGACGGGCTCACGGAGTTCGACCGCGACGCCGTCGCCGGGGAACGCCGCGTGCGCGACGCATTTGCCGTCGCGTCGGGCGACATCGCGCGCGAGGTCTACGCGCGCGTTGCGCGCGGACGGCCCGCGCAGGACGACGTCGCGATCCTCGCCGTGTCGTTCCACCAGCCGCTGCAGGCGCTCGACGATCCGCGCCGCGCCGCGGTGTGGTCGTTCGCCGCGGCCGACGCGGAGAACGCACGCCGTATCCGGCACGACTATGTGGCGCGGCTGCAAGCCGTCGGCCTCACGCCGGACGAGCTCTGCAGCGCCGAGCTCGTCTTCGGCGAGCTGATCGGAAACGTGGTGCGTTACGCGCCCGGCGCGATCACCGCGATGCTGGACGTCTCCGGATCGGCGCCGGTGCTGCACGTCGTGGACGGCGGGCGCGGCTTCGAGTTCCGGCCGCGCCTGCCGGCCGACCTCCTGTCCGAGCGAGGACGGGGCCTTTTTCTCGTGACGGCCTTTGCCGAGGAGCTTTCGGTGGAACGGCGCCGAGCGGGCGGCAGCCATGCCCGCGCCGTGCTCGCCGGCCGGACCCGCTACCGCACCGCGTCCAGCCTGAGCCGCGACGCCGTTCTGTAGGGCACGATGTGCGGTCGGCGCATGGCCCGGGCGCGTGCGGTGTGGTAAGATGCTCCTCGGTATGCACAGCTCCGCGGCGCCCGAGGGACCGACCGAGGATCCGCACGCGGGACATTTCGTCCTGATGTACGGCTGCGATCAGCAGCCGCTCGTGCGCGGCGTCGCCCATTACCTCGCCGAAGGGCTGGAACGCGGTGAGAGCGCCGTCGTCATCGCAACCCGCTTGCACGCCGACGCGTTCGTCGCGCGGCTCGGGGCGCTCGGCGCCCGCCCGTACGCGGCGATCGCGGACGGCCGCTTGGTGATCCACGACGCGGAAGAGACGCTGGCGCGGTTCGTCGTCGACGGCCAACCCGACTGGAACGCCTTCGAGCAGTCGGTCGGCACGATCGTGAGCGAGCTGCGCGCGGCGACGCCCGCGGGCGTGCGCGCCTACGGCGAGATGGTCGGCGTGCTGTGGGAAGCGGGCCGCTACACCGCGGCGATCCGGCTCGAAGAATTCTGGAACACGCTGCTGCTCGGAACCGGCATCAAGCTGTTCTGCGCGTACCCGATCGACGTGTGCGGTGACGCGTTCACGCCCGCCGAGATCGACGCGGTGATGTGCGCGCACACGCACCTGCTGCCGTCGCGCCCCAGCCTGGAGGCCGCGCTCGAGCGCGCCATGTCGGACGTGCTCGGCGCGTCGGTGACCAGCGTGCGTACGCTCGCGGAAGATGCCGCCCGCCCCGCGTGGGCCGCGATGCCGCGCGCCGAGTCGATGATCCTGTGGCTGCGCGACAACCTCCCCGCGCACAGCGGCGCCATTCTGGCGCGCGCGAGAGAGTACACGCAGCGCGCGGCATAGCGCCGCTTGTTCCTCGTCGCGGCCCGTCTGCGATCAATGTCGTGAAAGCTCGTGTGAAAAGCTGCGTTTTTCGCTGATTTTCTTGCGAAAAAGGCCGGAAATGCTGGATTTCCGGCGTATACTGGGCGGCAACACGGCTCCCAACGAGCCGAACCCGAGAACGAAAGGAACCTATGACGAAGAACGAGCTGGCGAGAGAGCTCGCCGACGACTTCGAGCTTCCTCGCCGCCAGGTGATCGAGCTGGTCGAGGCGATCCTCGACCGGATCACCCAAGTGCTCAAGTCGGGCGACAAGGTGCAGCTCACGCCGTTCGGCCAGTTCAAGATCCGCGACCGGGCCGCGCGCGTCGCGCGCAACCCGCAGACGGGTGAGCCCGTGAACGTGCCCGCGAAGCGCGTGCTCAAGTTCATCGCCGGGCGCAGCCTCAAGGAAGCCGTGGGCACGGCGAAAGCCGGCCGTGGCGGCGCCAAGAAGTCCGCCGGTGGGGCGAAGAAGTCGGCGGGAGCAGCCAAGAAGCCGGCGGGCGCCGCAAAGAAGACCGCCTCGAAGGCGGCCGGAGGCCGTAAGGCCGCCGCCGCGCCTGCGAAGAAGACTGCCGGGAAGAAAGCCGCCGGCGGCCGCAAGGCGGCGGGCGCGAAGAAGAGCCGCGGCCGTTAGACGCAGACCAAAGCAGACGAAAAAGGAAGACGGGGCGAAGCGATTCGCCCCGTCTTCACGTTCGGGCCTTACGCGTAGACACGGCCGTTGAGCTCGATGTAGCCGTCGACGTGACGGTGGCCCGGATCGTGGTGCGTCCAGTGCACGATCGGCGGGTTCCCGCGCGCGTGCACGAGCTCGCCCTGCACGGTGACGTGGTCGCCCGGGCGCGCGGGCACGCGCGGCGCGAGCGACACGTTGTCGATCACGCGAAACGGCGAGCCGTCGGCGGAGCGCACGTCGAATTGCTCGTGCGTCCGGTGCGAATGCTTTGACGAGAAGAAGATGGGCGGCGTCGTGACCGTCCCGGCGTAGCGAACCTCCATACGGATACCTCCGCGTGTCGTTCACGCGCAGGGAGGCGCGCGGCAAGGGGGTGCCGTAGGCGGAACGAGCGTGATCTGGCTGCTCGCCACGGCGTTTCTCTCGCTGGGGCTCGTGAATCTCGACTTCTCGCGCGGGTGGTGGCGCGGGCAGCTGCGGCGGCTGGCCGCGGGAGTCCCGCTCGTCGCCGTGTTCTGCTACGCCGCGCTGCCGCCGCTGGTGTTTCCGCAGGCGTTCTCGTTGCTGCTCATCACGCTCGTCCCCAACGTCGTGATCACCTCGATGACGGCCGCGCGCACGATGGTGATCTCGCGCCGCATCGTCTCGCTGCGCCGCACGCCGGTGTGGCCGCTCGCCGTGGCCGTGGGCGCGGTGGCCTTGTTCGCGCTGGCGCTGGTGATCGCGCCGATCGTGGACGCGAGCGGCTTGCGCGACGTCACCGGCGCGACCGTCTCGACGGGTGCCGCACCGCCGGCCGATCCGCGCCACGTGCGCGTGGTTCCCGAGGAATCGGCGATCTTCACCGGCGAGAAAGTCGTCGGCCAGCTCGGCGCGTACTACCGCGTCGGAACGTACAACGTGCAGTCGGAGAACGGGCGCCTGGTATGGGTCGCGCCGCTGAACTTCCAAGGCATCGTGCAATGGATATCGAGGCGAACGTCGCCCGGCGTCGTGATCGTCGATGCGGAGAACGCGGACGCGCCTGCCGAGCTGCGCATGCGCGCGCCGCTCGCGTACGTGCCCTCAGCGCTGCTCAACGCGAACCTGCGCCGTCACGTGTGGCTGCGCTACGGCACGGAGCTGCTGCTGGAGCAGACGCTGCAGCTCGACGCGCACGGCGATCCGCGCTATCTCGTCACGCTCGGGCGGCCGGCGATCGGCTGGAGCGGCGTGAAAGTGACCGCGGTCGTGATCGTCGACCCGGCGACCGGCGCGATGGAGCGCATCCCGCGCGACCAGTTCGAGCGCCTGCCGGCGTGGGTCAGCCGCGTCTACCCGCCCGAGCTCGTGATCCAGTACAACGACTGGTTCGGCCGCTACGTGCACGGCTGGTGGAACGCCGCGATCGCCAAGCGCGACGTGCATCTTCCCGCGCGCGACGACGTGTTCGGGATTTTGCTCGCGGACAAACGGTTCGTGTGGTTCGTCGACCACACGTCGCCCAACCGCACCGACGCGTCGATGACGGGCTTCACGTACACCGACAGCCGCACGGGCGCGATGACGTACTACACGTCCAGCGGCGGCGAGTACAACTCCAAGGCCGCGGAGGACGCGGTCGCCGGCAACCCCGTGATAAAGCAAGGTCGCCTGCTGCCAACGCAACCGGTCTTGTACGTGCTGTTCGGGCAGAACACGTGGGTGGTTCCGGCGATCGCGGACAACGGAAAGTTCCAGACGCTGGCGCTCGTTCAAGCGGCGGGCGGACACGTCGTCGTCGGCAACAGCGGCGCGCCGTCGCCCGTTACGGACGCCTTCGCCTCGTACCGCGCGTTTCTGGGCGAGAGCACCGCGCACGGCGCCGCTACGCCGCGCGTCAGCGGAACGCTGGACCGCTTCGCGTACGCGAACGGGCGCGCGTGGTTCACGCTGCGCGAGCGCCGCGGCCTGTACACGATCGTCGATCCGGCCGGCGCCGACGTGCTGCTCGCGCGGCCGGGCGACCACGTGAGCTTCGAGACGTCGCAGGACGAGAACGGCGCGCGGCTCGTGCGCGGCTTCGCGGACGCATCGATCCGGCGATGAGGGTTCTGCACGCCGAGCACCTCACGCTCGTCCCCGTCGAAGCGCGCAACGCGCGCGAGCTGTGGGAAGTGCTCAACGCGCCCGATCTGCGCAAGTACCAGGACATCCCGCGCGTGCGCGCCGAGGAGTTCGAGCGCCAAGTCCGCGCGCGTCCCAAAGCTCTGCGCCCCGGCGCGACCGGTCGGTTCGAATGGCTGGTGAAAGCGGGCGAGCCTCAAGACGCCGTCGGCTGGATCTCGCTGCGCGTGAACGATCGCACGCCGCGCGTCGGCGAGGTTGGCTACAGCCTGATCCTCGCCGCGCGCGGCAAAGGCTACGCGAGCGAAGCGCTCGGCACGGTGATCGACGAATCGTTCGAGAGCGCGGAGCTCGACGAGATCCAAGCCTGCATCGTCCCCGAGAACGTCGCGTCGCGCGCGGTCCTCGACCGCACGGGCTTTCGCGAAGAGCGTTTGCTGCGCAGCGGCGCGGTGATCCGCGGCCGCCACGTCGACGTGCTATTGTTCACGATCACGCGGGCGACGTGGGACCGCGCGCGCCGCGAAAGCCTCTCCCGCGCCGGCAACCGGTGACGCGGGGCGCTAGCGCACCGTCGCCGTCGCGCGAGACGGGCCCAGCCAGCGGTTGAGCCAGTCGACCATCTCCGCGAGCGTGGTTTCTACGCTTTCGCGGGCCACGTAGCCGTGCGCTTCGTACGGGAGCATCACTAGGCGTGCCGTGCCGCCGTTGCCTTGGATCGCGGCGTACAAGCGTTCCGACTGGATCGGGAACGTGCCCGTGTTGTCGTCGGCCATGCCGTGGATCAGCAGCAGTGGATCTTTTATCGCGTGCGCGTACGTGAACGGCGACATCTTGGTGTAGAGGTCCGTCGCTTCCCAGTAGCTGCGCCGTTCGCTCTGGAACCCGAACGGCGTGAGGGTGCGGTTGTAGGCGCCGCTGCGCGCGATGCCGGCTTTGAACAGCCGCGTGTGCGCGAGCAGGTTGGCCGTCATGAACGCGCCGTACGAGTGGCCGCCCACCGCGACGCGGTCGGGATCGGCGACGCCGATGCGCACCGCTTCGTCGACCGCCGCCTTGGCGTCGGCGGTGAGCTGCTCGACGTACGTGTCGTTCACCGTCGCGGGATCGCCGACGATCGGCATCGCCGCGTTGTCGAGCACGGCGTAGCCCGCGAGCGTGAGAAACAGCGGTGACGGTCCGGTGATCGTGACGAACGTTTGCGTGGTGTTGGTGTTCTGCGACGCGGTTCCGCGATCGATGTACTCCAGCGGGTACGCCCACACGAACGTCGGCAGCCGCGTGCCTTCTTTCCAGCCCGGCGGCGTGTAGAGCGTGAACGACAGGTTCACGCCGTCGGGGCGTTTGTAGGTTACGAGGCGCCGGCCGATCGCGCGCAGCTGCGGCGCGGGATCGGCGAACGACGTCAGCGCGCGCAGCGCGCCCGTCGCGCGGGTGCGCACGAAGACGTTCGGCGGATCGGCCGGCGACTGGCGCTGCGTGAGAATGCGCGCGGCGTCCGGATCGAGGGGGTAGAGCGGCTGCTCCAGCGGCGCGAGCTCCGAGCGAAAGACGCGCGTCTTCTCGCCGGTACGCACGTCGTACCGGTCGAGAAACGGCCGGCGTCCCTCGGCGCCGTAGCCCGTGCCGCGCAGCCAGATCGCGTCGCCGGCGTGCACGACGACGATGTCGCCGTTCGGCGCGGGGGCGGTGACGGCGTTGCCCGGATCGTTGTAGACGTCGCCGTCGCGCACGCTCCAGAGCGTCTTCGGTTCCGCGCCGGCGTTGCGCGCGTCCGCGAGCAGCGCGGTGCGCGTGCGCGTGTTGCGGTCGTACGTCACCACGAGCGCGCGCTCGTCGCGGTCGAGCCATGCGGTCTGCATCGCGCGCGCGGTCGTTTTCGCGAGCTCCGCCGGAGGGCCGGCGAACGGCGCGGCGAGCGTCACGATGCGGTCGCGCACGGGCGCCTGCGCGCGCGGGTCGCCGCCGTCGAGCGCCTCGGCCCATGCGAGCGTTGCGGGCGAAGACGGTTTCCAGTCGACGTCGCGCGGTCCGGTGACGACGCCGTCGGCGGGGACGCGGTCCGCAAGCGGCCGGTCCACCACCGTCGCGACGCGCGCGCCGTGCAGGTCGAGCACCTCGGTCGCGGTGGGAAAGCGGTCGTACGGAAACAAGTACGAGTACGGCCGGTGCACGCGGTCGGCGAGCAGATAGCGCCCGTCCGGCGACGGCACGACGCTCGTGATCGTCCCGCGCGCCGCGGTGCGCGCGACCGCCGCGGTGCGCGCGTCGACCAGCACGACGCGCGACGTCGCGTAATACTCGAACAGCGCTTCGTCGTGCGCGTTGGCGAGCAGATCCTCGTACGTGACGATCTGTCCCGCTTTGCCGGCCGTTTCTTGCACGGCCGGTCCGCTCGCGACGCCGAGCGCGGGCGGTGGCCCGGTGCGGTCGACCGCGCGAACGATCAGATGAACACCGTCCGGCGCCCAAGTGAACGCATCGGGAAAGATATCGTTGACCGCGATGCCTGCGACGCGCGCCGCGCGCCCGCTCGCCGTCGTCCCGAGCCACAGCTCGGTTCCGTGCGCGGTCGCGTTCGTGAACGCGAAGCGCGACTCGTCAGGCGATACTTGCAGCGCGGTGACGTGGGCTCCGGCCGGCAGCGCGACGCGCACGGCCCGTCCGTCCGCAACTCGTTCCAACGCGAGCGTCGTCGTCGCGCGCGCATGGTGGATACCGTTCGTCACCGGATCGATGCGCAGGCCCGCCAGGCGCAGCATTGGCCGCGCGAGGTCGGCCACCGGCGGATAGCGCAGCGGCGTGCCGAGCGAGATGACGCCGCGCCGCGGCCCGACCGAGACGACCGGGATCGGCGGCGCGTTCAGCGCGGCCTCGATCGACGGCGGCGGGATGTGATAGCGCGTCGCGTCGGCGAGCGCCGGCGCGGCCGGGCCGGCGCAGGCGAAGGACGCGCAAAGGACGGCTGCGATCGTGAGACGGCGCGCGAGCATCCGCCGCCGATTCGGTGCGAGCGTAAGGCGTCCTACGGCGCGTTGCGGTTCAGCTCAGGCCGCACAGTTCCCAGGCGAGGGTGATGAGCCCGTCGAGCTTGGCCTCGGCCACGTTCTCTTCGAGCGCGGCATCGCGGCCGAGCGCGACGACCAGCGCCACGAGCGCATAGGCGGCGAAGCGCGACGACGAGATCGCGGTGACGCGCCGCTCGCGCAGCGCGTCGAGGTACACGGCGATGCGGTCGACCGTGGCGTCGACCGCGCTGCGCCGGGCCGCCACGACCGCCTCGTCCGAATTGGAGTAGACGTGCCAGGCGCGCACGACGCCACGCTGGCGCTGGGCGTCCTGGGCCGTCTCGCGCAGCCAGCCGGCGATCCGGGCGCGCTCCTCGTCGCGCGTCCCGGGCGGGCGCCCGAAGCGCGCCTGCACGTCGCCGAGCGAGGGCCCGTGGCGCAGCAGCGCCTCACGGACCGCATGGGCGCGGTCGGTGAAGTAGCGGTAGAACGTCCCGTAGGCGACCCCGGCTTCGCGCGCGATCGAGCCGGCGGAGAGCGACTCGGCGTCGCCGGTCGCGAGGAGCCGCCCGACCGCGTCGAGCAAGCGGTCGCGCGAGCTGGGCTTGGCGGGGCGCTCGGGCAGACCGGCGTCCGCCGGGTCGACGCGGCCGAGATACGTCCACCGGCCGCGCACGCGGCGCGTCTCGGGGTCGCGGAAGCTCTCGACCCGGTACCGGTAGGCCCGGCCGCTGACGCGCTTGATGACCTCGTAAGCCAACGTCGCCCTCCTTTCGAATTCTGGGAATTTCATTAGACGGCGCTGTCAAGGCTTGCTTCCGTACGGCGGTCGGGTTGCCCGAGACTTTACCGAACGCCCCGCCCGCGGCGCCACGAAGCCCGGCCCGAGCACGTCCAAACGCGCGAGGCGGCTTTGCCGTCGCTGCTGCGTGCTCGCCGCATGGATGCGGCGCAATCCAGGCCATGGATCCGGCTCGTTACGGGATGTGACCGTGTCGCCCGAGGTTTCCGAGAACGCCCTCCTCGACTCGCTGCACGTGCGCGAAGAGTTTCTGCGCCAGATTCTCGCGAGCACCGAGGACTGCATCAAGATTCTCGACCTCGACGCGCGCCTGGAGTTCATGAGCGAGAACGGCATGCGCGCGCTCGCGATTCCGGACTTCGAGCTGGTTCGCGACGCCGACTGGCTCGCGTTCTGGCACGGCGACGACCGCGTCGCGGCGGAGGCTGCCGTCGCCGCGGCACGCGCCGGCGAACCGGGACAGTTCGAGGGCTACTTCGAGACGCTCGCCGGCGAGCCGAAGTGGTTCCACGTCGTCGTCTCGCCGATGGCCGGCGCTGCCGGGAAGCCCGAGCGGCTGCTCGCGGTCTCGCGCGACATCACCGCCGCCCGCCGCGACCGCGCGCTCATCGAGAAGAACGCGGCGCTGTACCGCGGGCTGGCGGAAGCGGTGCCCGCGATCGTCTTTTCCGCCGACGCCTCCGGAAGCGTGGACTACGTCAACCGGCGCTTCGCCGACTACACCGGGCTCACGTTCGACGAGAGCCTCGGCCTGACGTGGCAACGGCTCGTGCATCCGGACGACGCCGTCGCCGCCGTCGCCTCATGGCACGCATCGGTGCGCGAGGCGCGGGCGCACGACGCGACGTTCCGCATGCGGCGCGCCGACGGCGTGTACCGCTGGCACGTCGTGCGCGCCGTCCCGATCGAAGATGCGACGGGCGCCGTCGAGCGCTGGTTCGGCACGGGCTTCGACGTCGACGAAGGAACGCGCAATGCCGAACGGCTCGCGCTGCTCGTCGGCGCTGGCAACGCGTTCTCGAGCTCGCTCGACTACGAGACGACGCTTTCGAACGTTGCGCGGCTCGCGGTGCGCGCGATCGCGACGCTGTGCTTCGTCGACCTCATCGCAGCGGACGGCTCGATCCAGCGCGTCGCCTGGGCGCACGCGGACGACGCATCCTCCAAGCGCGTGGCCGCCTTGTCGCGCTTCTCGCCGCCGCCCCGCAACGCCGCGCATCCGGCCGCGCGAGCGATCGCGCAGCGCACGCCGGTCGTCATCGCGAACCTCAGCGACGCCGAGCTGCGCGACGCGGCGATCGACGACGAGCACTACGCGCTCGTGCGCGAGCTCGGCGTCACGTCGGTGATCTCCGTCCCGCTCATCGCGTCGGGCGAAGTGCTCGGCGCGCTCACGATGTGTCTCGCGCGCGAAGACGGGCGCGTGTACGACGCGTCCGACGTCACGCTGTGCGAAGATCTCGCCAAGCGCGCCGCGGTCGCGATCGAGCACGCGCAGCGCTACACGCGCGAGCACCAAGTCGCCGCCGTGCTTCAAGCCGCCGCGCTCCCGCGCTCGCTCCCGGACGTGGCCGGGATGGCGTTCGACGCCGTGTACTTGCCGGGCAAGAGCGAGGCGGAGATCGGCGGCGACTGGTACGACGCGTTCACGCTCGCCGGCGGCCGCATCGTGATATCGATCGGCGACGTCGTGGGCAGCGGTCTGCGCGCCGCGGTGACGATGACGAAGATCCGCGAAGCGATCCGCACCGCCGCGCTCGCGAATCCCGATCCCGCCGCGATTCTGGCGCTCGCCGACCTCGCGCTAAAGCTCGACGATGCGGAGATGATGGCGACGGCGATGATCGGCGTGCTCGACCCGGTCGCGCGCACGCTGACTTGTGCCGCCGCGGGCCATCCCGGTCCGCTGATGTACGTTCCGGGCGCCGGAATCAGCGAACCGTTCCTCGACCGCGCGCTCCCGCTGGGTCTGCGCACGGGCGAGCCGATGGCGTCGCACACGATCGCCCTGCCCGCCGGCGCGTTCCTCGCATTCTTCACCGACGGGCTCATCGAATCGACGCGCGACGCGTGCGAGGGCGAGCGGCGCGTGCACGCGGCGCTTGCCGATCCGGCCGTTCGCGCCGCGCGGAATCCCGCGGCAGCTATCCGGGAGGCCGTGCTGTTCGACGGCGCGCGCGACGACGTCGCCATCCTGACGCTTTCATTGGAGCCAGATTAGCGGGACCGCCCAGGCCCGAGGAGTAATTCTCTTTCTCCGTGGAGCGCGTGCCGCAGCCGGACCCGCGTCGGGGTGCGGATGGCTGGACCCTCAAAGCCGACAGCAGCGGATTCACCTTCCGCATCGCGGACGCATCGCTCGCGAACAATGCGCGCACGATCTTTCAGCGCTACCTCGCGGCGCAGGTGAGCCCGGACTCCGACCTCTACGGCGCGGAGCTGATCTTCGGCGAGTTGCTCGGCAACGTCGCGCGCCACGCGCCCGGCGCGATCGACGTGAAGCTGCGCTGGAACGGCCCGATCGCGATCCTCGAGGTGGCCGACCACGGCCCGGGCTACGCGGTCGACGACGTGCACCTGCCGGGCGACTACGCCGAGTCGGCCCGCGGCTTGTTCCTCGTGTCGTCCTTCGGCCGCGATCTCGCCGTGCGGCGGCAGGGCGGCCGCACGACCACCACCGTCACGCTGCCCGTGACGCGCCGCCGCGCACAGAAGTACGCCTGACGGCACTCGCGCGCTGACCGCGGGCGCTCGCTTGCACGAGCGCGCGCTCGGCGGGGTAACAGGGCCGTATGATCGATGTCCGACGTCGCCGCGACGAGCAGCGTCTTCGTCGCGCCCAAGAGATCGCCGACGGCGCGCGCGAGCGCCAGGCCGAGCTGCTGCTCGAGATCCGCGACCAAGCGCTGCGCCTGCACGCGGAGCCGATCCGCCTGGACACCTACCGCCGCACCGGCACGCGCTTCGGAGACTGGTCCCTCCCGGACGACGTCTGCTGACCGCATCGGTGCGTGCGGCGTGGGCCGCAATCGCGCTCGCAGCGATGGCGGTGATCCCGCTCGCCGCGGCGGCGCAATCTGGCCCAGCTCCGTCCGCCGTATCCCCGTCGCCCGCCCCCTCACCGGAATCCACGCCGAACGCGATCGGCCCCGCGCTCGGCGCGAACGACCCGTGCACGACGATCGCCGCGATCGTCACGCGCCCGAGCGTAACGAACTCCGTCTGCACGGTGCGCCCGAACCACGTCTTGATCGAGACGGGCTATCAGAACACGTCGTTCCAAGGCGGCGGCAACGCGGTGACGTACCCGCAGCCCCTGATCCGCATGGGCACGAAAATCCCCGCGCTGGAACTCGACATCGCACCACCGGGCATCTCGCGCACGAACGCAGGCGGCATGATAACCGGAACGACCGACGTAGGGGCAGGGCTGAAATACGTCTTCGGTTACACGCCGAAGTTCAACTACGGCGGCCAAGCGTTCTTCACCGCACCCACGGGCCTGAACGGATTCTCCGCCGAGGGCGGCACGTCGAGCTACGCGCTCAACGCAGGCTACACGCTAAGCCCGGTGTTCTCGCTCGCCGCGACCGTCACGGCGCAATCGCTCACGAACGGCGCACAGCGCTGGCAGGCGCTGGTTCCGTCACTCGTGCTCGGCGCGTCGCTGCCGAACGCAACCGGCGTAGGCGCGGAGATCGCGCAGTTCACGCACGCGAACGGACCGGGCACGCCCACCCGCACGCAATATCTCGCAAGCGTGTACCGCGACCTCGGCCAGCGCATCCAGCTCGACGCATCCTACGCGTTCTCGCCGACCGCCGCAACGGGCCGGTACCACGCCGTGGGTTTCGGCGCCAGCTTTTACTTCTGAGCGTGCGCTAACGCAGCGACGTCCCATCCCGCCGCGCCCGCTCCGGCGTCATACGCGCTGTGCAGAAACTCCAGCAACGCCGCGCGCGGATCGGCGCTCGTGCGAATGCGGTCGTAAGGAACCGTGCCCATGTGACCGTTCCCGGCGGGACCCCAAGCGGCGCCTTCGGGACGCAGCGCGAAGGTCGTAAGCGTAGCGGGTTCCGGAGCCGTGTACGTATAGTACGTCGGCGCGGGAACGTTCGCATCGCCGGCCCAAAACCCGAACGCGATCACCTCGTGCGAATACGCTTCGCGAGCCACGGGATCATCCGGTCGCGGCCCGCCGGCGAGCCGTCCCGAATATCGCCCGAGCGCGAGATCGAAGCCGTGCCAGAAGAGCTGCACCGGCCCTTGCTTTCCGGCGAACTCGCTCACGAAGCGTTCGAACACGTCCGAGCTCCACCGCATCACGTCCCACCACCGCCGGACCGCAGCCGCATCGTAGGAAGCGTGCTCACGATCCTCCGCAAACGGCGTCGTAAGGCCCGGCACGCCGTACGGTTTGGCGAGAATGCGAACGCTGATTCCAAGCGCGCTCAGCACGTCCCGCAACGAGGAATAGAAGTCCGCGACGCTGAGCCCGTCGCGCATCCGGAACGTGACTTCGTCGTGCTCGCTGGCCCGCACGATCACCCGATGATCGACGAAGTCGAGCTCGATGTCGAACGATGTCGCACCCGACAAAAGCCGGTCGGTCCGAACCCCACGAGCTGTCGGCTTGAGCGTGCAGTTCCACCAGTGGTTTCGTAGCGAGCTCGAGCGCAGCGCGATCTTCCCGACGATCTGCGAGTACAGATGGATCGTCGTCTTCGTCGGTTCCCACGCCTCGTACGGGATTTCAGGCAGCGCGGAGGTCGGTGCGTTCATGCCGGGCTGTTCGGTGGCGCTGTCTGGAAGGCATGGTGGTTGGGCGGGTGGCGGACATTGCTGTGGCGGGCACGCTCCCTGCGCGCATCCTGCGCTCCGGTCACTACCGCTGCGTTCGCTCCCGCGCCTCCAGCGCTCCGCGAACTCCGCGAGTACCCGCCACAGCAACGTCCGCCACCCACCCCGGCACGATAGGAATCAGTGCACGAACGACCCCGGACGCACCAACGTGACTGCGTGCGAACGGCATGCGAACATCGTGCTTGCGTGGCGGGGAGCGACGTTGCTGCGCACGGGCGTTGCTGCGGCGCGAAGCCCAGGATGGGCGAGAGCAACGCAGCACCGAGCGACCGGAGCGCAGGAAGCGCGCAGGGAGCGTCCCGGGAGCAGCAATGTCGCTCCCCGCCACGCTGCCACCATCCTCAAAAAAGCGGCGTTACCGCAAGCGCCGGTAGAACCGCTCCGTGGTCTCGATCTCATCGTACGCCCGCTCATGGGGCGTATAGCGCAACGTCTCTTTCGAGGAAACCCCAAGAAACCCAAGCCGGATGAGGCTCTCGTAAATCACCTGATGCGCACGATACGAGAGCGTGCGGTTGAAGTGCGTGATCACGTTGCGGGCGACGACGAGGTGGAACTCGTTGAAGGAGCCGTCGCTGGCGAGGTTGTGCTGGGCGAGGATGATCTGCTCGCGCACGCCCGCTTTGAAGACCGCTTGCGTGCCGACGACGTCGACGTAGTCGGAGAAGCGGCGCGTTCCGCCGGCTTCGGCGTAGCGTTCGGAGTACTCGTCGATCAGCTCGGCCGGGAACGTGCCGGCTTTGGCGCGGTCGACGGCTCCCTCGCTCGCGTCCGTGGCATAGATCCGGGTGCGGTGGTAGAATTCCGCTTCGCGCAGCAGGATGGCGAGGGAATAGGCGTCTTCGCCGGCGCCGATCACCCAGATGCGGACGTGCGGGAACGTGCGCAGGCGCGGGAGCACGCGCTCGCGGAACGCGGTGAAGAACTGCGGCTCGCGAAACGGCGAGCTCGCGTTGTGGGTGAGCGCGTCGATGAAGCGCGACATGGCGGGCGGGTCGTGCAGAATGCGGTCGAGCAGTCCGGTGATCGTTGCGAGGCCTTCCGCCCGAACCCGCTCCGTGACACGGCGCTTGAGCGTCGCCGGCGCGTACTCGCGGAAATCATATCCCGAGACGCGGTATACCGCCTCGAGCAGCAAGTGCAGCTCGAGGTCCGCGACGCCGGGAGGGGTCGCCGTCGCCGGAATGTGCTCCGGCGACGGCTCGCGTTCGGCGATCACGCGGCGACGTTCAACCAGACGCGGATCAGAGCGACGAGCTGGTCGATGTCGACGGGTTTCGAGATGTACTCCGATGC
Organism: Vulcanimicrobiota bacterium; assembly: GCA_028287565.1. Lineage (GTDB taxonomy): Bacteria > Vulcanimicrobiota > Vulcanimicrobiia > Vulcanimicrobiales > Vulcanimicrobiaceae > Vulcanimicrobium. The sequence goes on along the minus strand of JAQBPK010000255.1, from coordinate 1,011 downwards.
GCCGGCCGCGAGGCACTGCTCGCGGTCGCCCTTCATGGCCTTGGCCGTGAGCGCGATGATCGGAAGGTTCTTCCACTCGTCGCGCGCGCGGATGCGCCGGATCGTCTCGTACCCGTCCATCTCCGGCATCATGATGTCCATCAGGACGACGTCGATCTCCGCGTGCGTGCGCAGCAGCCCGATCGCTTCCGCGCCGGACTCCGAGCTGAGGACGTGCATCTTGAAGTCCTCGAGCGCGCTGCGCAGCGCGTAGATGTTGCGCGTGTCGTCGTCCGTGATGAGTATCGTGCGTCCTTCGAGCGAGTTGCCGTTGCTCGACGCCGTGTGCGTGGGCCGCTTGACCTCGGGCAGCCGCGCTTCCACCTGGTTGAGGAAGTACGACGTTTCCTCGATCAGGCGCTCGGGCGACATCGCGTCCTTGACGATGACCGACTCGGAGAGGCGGCGCAGCGCGGCGTCTTCCTGCTCGGTCAATTCGCGGCCGGTGTAGACGATCACCGGCACCCGCACGTGAGCCGTGTGCTGCTTGATCTTCTCGATGAGCTCGAGGCCCTCGATGTCGGGCAGGCCGAGATCGACGATCACGCAGTCGAAGTGCGACTCGTCCAGCGCCGCGAGCGCCTGCGATCCGGTGGAGACCGCGGTGACGGTGACTTCGCCGGACTGGATCAGGTTCGCCATCGCCGAGAGCTGCGTGACGTCGTCCTCGACCACGAGGACGTTGCGCGAGGCGGCGTCCGCGAAGCCGAGCAGGTTGTCGAACGCTTGCGTGAGCGCATCCTCGCTCGCCGGCTTCTTGAGGTGCGCGAACGCGCCGGAGTCGAGCGCCTTTTGCCACTGCTCTTCGCCGGAGATCACGTGCACGGGGATTGCGCGGGTGGCGGGATCTTTCTTGAGCTGGTCGAGCAGCGACCAGCCGTCGACGTCGGGGAGACCGATGTCGAGCGTGATCGCGTCGGGGACGAACTGGCGCGCCAGCGCGACGCCGTCGGCGCCGGTGCTCGCCATGAG
>JAQBPK010000176.1 GCA_028287565.1 Vulcanimicrobiota bacterium | reverse complement strand
CTCGCCCCCGCCGACCGCTATTTCGGCCGGCTCAAGATGAGCATCCTCGGCGTGCGCAATCAGATCAAAGATCTCGCGCTGCGCGCCGACGCGCATCCGGAAGACGCGGAGCACATCTACGACAAAGCGGTTCTCGTCGAAGACGCGCTGCGCGACTGGCACAAGCACTTCCCCCGCGATCCCTGGATCCCCAAGTACGCGTACAGCCTCGCGCAGCTCTTCGGCAAGCTCGACTACGATGACGCTCGGGTTCGCAAGAACGATACGCTGGACTGGCTGATCGCGACGTTCCCGGAGTCGGAGTATGCACAACTTCCGCGTGACTAAGATCGCCGCGCTTGCGGTGATGTTCCTGGCGTGCCTCGCTCCGGCGGCGCACGCGGCGGGTATGCGCGATCTCGCGCCCGCCGACGAGTATTTCGGGCAGCTCAAGATGAGCGTGCTCGGCATCCGCAACGAGCTCAGCGCGCTCGAGCGGCGCGCGACGAGCGGCGACCGCAACGTCGCCGCGATGAGCGGCAAGCTCGCGTTCGTCGACGACGCCATGCGCGACTGGCGCGCGCACTACCCGCGCGACAACTGGCTCCCGCGGTACCAGGCGCAGCGCGCCCGCGTCGCGGCGCTCATCGCGTACGACGCGTCCTCGGCGGGCGCGCCGCGGTTCGCTCCCGCGGCAAGCGCCGCGATCCAGATCCTCGGCACGATCCGCCACTAACGCTCAAGCGCGCTCGTTCCCGGCGACGGCGGAACGGGCGGCGCGGGTGGCGGAGCGGGCGGCGCCTGCGGTACGGCGGGCGGCGCCGAAGCCGGTGACGTTAGCGGATGCCTCGGAAAAGCCGGCATCGCGGGCATGGCCGGGATCGGCGGTATCGGCGGAATAACGGGCATCGCCGGCATCGGCGGGATCACCGGCGGGTGCTCTTCCAGCCGGCGCAGCTCGCGCTCGGTGCGCGGGGAGAACCGCGGCGGGTGCAGCTCGAGCTCGCGCAACCGGCGCCGGAACTCGGGCGATAACACGGGCGGATGCATCGACATCTCGCGCAGCCTGCGCTGGAGGTCCGGCGGAATCACCGGCGGGTGCAGGCGGATTTCGCGCTCCATCGCGCGCATGTCGCGCTCGACATTGCGCAATTCCCGTTCGGCTTCCGGTGACAGCCCGGGCGGGCTCATCGACAAGTTGCGCAGCCTGCGCGGGGTGTTCGAGAGCGGCATCTCGCGCAGATCACAGCCTGTGCAGCCGCGAATGAAGGTACGATAGTCGGCGCCGACGATGCTGCGCCCGTCGAGCCGCACGCCTTCCATCTCGACGCCGTCCGTCTTCGCGCGCGCGAACGACGTGTTGCGGAAGCGCACGCCGGTGAAGCGCGCGTTGCGCAGATCGGCGTCGTCGAAGCGCGCATCGGCCAAGTCCGCGCCGATGAACGCCGCACCGCTCAGGTTCGCGCGCGAGAAGTCCACGCCGCGCAGGTCGGCGCCCGTGAAGTGCAGGCCGTGCAGATCACGGCCGTGCAGGTCCTTCGGGAAGCGGCAGCCCGTGCACGCGTTCACGAGCTGGCGAACGAGATCGTCCTCGGCGGACGCGGGCGCGGTCACGGTCGCCGGCATGGCGACGGCGAGCACGAGCGCCGTGAGAACGAGACGGCGAAGCATCATGATGAGGCCTTCCTTACGCGGGCGCCTGCGCGCCGGTGAGATCAGCGTGAGCGAACTCGACGAGCTCTTGGCGCGTCACGGTGCGGCACGTGCGCGAGCTCGCGTTGTCGCGGTCGTCGCGGTTCTCGCGGTCGTTGCTGGTGCAATAGCGTGCCGCGCGCAAGTCGAGCCCGTGCAGGTCCACGCCGCGCAGATCGGCGCAGACGGTGCGCGGCTCGGCGCCGTCGCGGTAGTACGAGCCGTGGTTCTCCGCGCACAGGACCGCATCGCCGATCGTCGCGCCGCTCAAGCGGGCGTTGCGCAGGCTCGCGCCGATCAGGTTCGCGCCGCGAAGGTCGGTGCGCGACAGATCCGCGTCGCGCGCGCTCACGCCGACGAGCCGCGCGTCGTTCAGCCGCGCGCCGGCCAGCTTCGCGTCGTTGAGGCTAGCGCCGACGAGCCTGCTGCCGCGCAGATCGGCGTCGTGCATGTCGAGCCCTTTGAGCGAGCATCCCGTGCAGTCGCGCAGGATGATGCGCCCAGCGGCCCCGTCGACGTCGCCTTGCCCGACGCTTGCGCCGACGAAGCGCACGCCCTCGACGTTCGCGCGCGCGAAGGACGTGCGGCGCAGGCGCACGCCGGTGAAGCGCGCGTTGCGCAGGTCCGCGTCGTCGAAGCGCGTCCCGTCCAGATTCGATCCGGTGAACTCGGCGTCGCGCAAGTTCGCGTGCGTGAGGTCGACGTCGCGCAGGTCGCTGCCGACGAAGCGCAGTCCGTGCAGGTCGCGGCCGTGCAGATCCTTGGGCAGCCGGCAGCCGACGCACGAGCTGATGAGCTGCCGCGCGAGGTCGTCCTCGGCGAGCGCGGGCGCGGCCGGCACTGCGACGGCGAGCGCGAGGACGGTGAGGGCGATGAATCGGATCACGGGCGGCCTCCTGGTTTAACTATTGAAATAAGAGTTGAGCGCAAAAAGAAAGCGGGTCTGCAGCGTCAGCCGTCGAGCCCGCTGGTGCCGGTCATCGTCAGTCCGGTGAGCCGCGCACCGCGCAACTCCGTGCCGGACAGGCTGCAGCCGTCCAGGCGCGCGTTCGTCAGATCGGCGCCGGTCAGGTTGGCATGGGAGAGCTCGACGCCGCTGAAGCGCACGCCGCTCAGGTTCGCATTGTGCAGGTCGGCATGCGCGAGGTTCGCGCCGGTCAAGGTGATGTCGTGAAGATCTTGCCCGTGCAGGTCCATGCGCGAGAAGTCGCAGCCTGTGCAGTTCGCAATCACGCTGCGCAGCGCGGTGCCGCGCAGGCTCACGCCTTGGAACGACACGCCGACCAGCTTGATCCCCTCGAACTGTACGCTGTCGAAGTTCGCGCCGCGCAGCTCCACGCCGGCCAGCTCGGCATTGCGCAGATCGGCGTTCGAGAGGTTCGCGCCCCGCAGCGACACGCCCGTGAGCTTCGCGCCGGAAAGGTTCACGCCGCGCATGTCCGCGCCCGCGAAGTTGTTCGCGCTGATCTTCAGACCGTGCAGGTCGACGCCGCGGATGTCGGCGTTGCGGAACGAGCAGCCGACGCACGACGCGATCAGCTCGCGCGAGAGCTTCACGCCGTCCAAACGAGCGCGCTTCGTGCCCGAGGTAGAGCCCTGCTCCTCTTGCGCGATCTCGCGCGGGATGGATGCCATCGCTTCCTGCAGCACGCGCCCGATCTCCGGCCCGACGTCCGCGAGATTCTGCGCGTGCGCTTGCAGTCGGATTCGGTCGCGTGCTTGCGCGAGACGCACTTTGGTCTCGGTGGCTTTCGCCAAGCGCAAGGCATGCGTCGCGTCCGGCTTGATCGCCGGCATGGCCGGCACCACCGGCATCGCAGGCATGACGGGCATCGGCGGCACCGCCGGCACGGAAACGGGCGGCAGCGCTTGGTCGTGCGCAACGTGCGGCGCCGGCGAATCGTGCACGTACACCGTGACGACGCGCTCGCGCAGCGCCGCACCGGCTTTGCTCGGTGACGATGCTCCGGTCGACGTGATGCGCTTGGAAAATATCTCGTACTTGACCGCCTGGTGCTGTGTGTCCGCGACGACGGTCTTGCGGAACTGCGGCATCGCGGCCGGGGCCGGCTTCGCCGCGGGCGCGAGCACACCGCGGGCGTCCTTCGGGTTGACGGGCTTCACCACGGCGACGACGCGCACCGGGGCGTCGTGCTTGTGCGCGCGTTCCGCGTGCCACGCCGTTGCGGGTGCGGCCGGCGGCTCGGCAGCGGATGCGGGCAGCTCCACCGCGGGCGCGCTGCTCGCGACGAACCCCACGGCGAGCACGCTCGCGAGCACGACGCCCAATGCCGCGCCGGGCGAGCGGTGCAGCCGCGCGCGTTTCTTGTCGAGCAACTGCTCGATGCGCACGGCGATCTGCTTGCGCGTGAGCAGCGCGCCGGGCGCGACGACGGCGTGCTCGGGCATGCGCATCTCGCGCGCGAGCTTCCACAGCGACGTCGCGTACGCGTGCGCTTCGCCGGTCTTCTCGACGACCGCGTCGTCGGATGCGATCTCGCGCTCGAGCGCGATGCGCCGCCCGACAAGCCACACCACGGGATTGAACCAGAAGATGCGCTCGATCGCGCGCTGCAGGAGGTTCGTCCAGTCGTCGTGGCGCCGCAGATGCGCGTGCTCGTGCAGGATGAGCTGCTCGATCGCCGCGAGACCGTCCGCGGTCGCGAGCTCGGTCGGGATCAAGATGACGGGACGGCGGAAACCGATCGCGACCGGCGTTTCGGTCTCATAGGAAAGACGCAGGTAGATCTCGCGGCCCGGCCCGACTTCGGTAAGCCACGGCAGCTCGTCGGCGAGCGCGCCGTCGAGCGGGCTCGAGCGCCGCTTGAGACCGCGCACGCGCACGATGCTCCCGGCAAGGCCGATCAATCCGGCGAGCGCGCCGAGTGCCCAGATACCGGCCACGCCCATCGCGAGGTTGCGCGACATGCGCGGCGTCCAGCGCGCGAACGCGAACCGGTCGATGGATGCAAGCGCCGCCGCGGGCGCGCTCGTTGCCGCCGACGCCTTGCTGTCCGCCGGCGCCGTCAATGTGTTCGCGGTCTTGTCGCCGGTCGCTGCGGTTCGCGTGGAACGATCGTGCGATGCGGTGCCGGCCGCAGCGTGCTGGGCGCCGTGCGCCGGCGCGGGCTGCGACGAGCGCTGCGTCACCGTGTGCACGGGAGATGACATGCTGCCGTTCGTCACGGCAACCGTCCGCTGCGGTGCGAATTGCGGCGCGGTCGCTTTCCACACGCTCACGCCCACGCCGGCGAGCGGCATCACCGCGGTTGCGATCAGCGCCATCGTCCAGAGTGCGTGGCGCGTCGCCGCGGTGAGCGCGAGCATGCGCGTTGCCAGGAGGACGAGAACGGCGAGAACGCCGCCGAGGAGGACGCTCGCGAGGATCGCGCGCAGCGCGACGCCGACGATCGCCTCGAGCACTACTGCTGTCCTTTGGCCTTGTCGAGCAGCTCGCGCAGCCGGTCCAGCTCCGCGTCGTCCACGGATTCGGTTTCCAGCAGGTTCAGGACGAGCTCGCGCGGCGAGCCGTCGAAGAAGCGGGACAGCACGTGCGTGACGACGCTGCGCTGCGCTTCATCGCGCGCGACGATGGGACGATAGATGAAGGCGCGTCCGACCGCTTTGTGGCGGACGTAGCCTTTCTGCTCGAGGATCCGCATCGTCGTGAGCACCGTGTTGTACGCGAGCGGCGGATCGCCGATCGCTTCGACGACATCGGCGACGCTCGACTCGTCACGTTCCCAAAGGACTTGCATGAGGCGGTACTCCGCCTCCGTGAGGGTCGGCGACTTCTTGCGGGGCATACGCCGACGCTATCACGCCGCTCGCCCTCGTGTCAACTAAGGTTTTAAGAAGATAGTGTGACGCCGCTAGGCGGCACGTTGGGCCGGCGCGCCCGCCTCGGCCAGGGCGTCGAGCAGCCCCTCGAGCCCTCGGTCACCGGCCGCCGCCACGAGCGCTTCTTGCGTCAGCGGCTCGCCCTGAACCGGCACGAACGCGACGTCCTGCGGCTCGGCGATCCGGGCGTGGGCGTCGTAGACGTGCTCGCCGTCCACGAGCACGAGCCCGCGGTCGTCGAAGGTCACGGTGAGCACCGGGATGCCCTGCGCGGCCGCGGCCGCGCGCAGTGCGGGCGAGACCTCCGGAGGCGCCACGAGCGCGCGAATGGTCCGGTTGCGCAGCGCGCCGCGCGCCGACGGCTCG
>JAQBPK010000172.1 GCA_028287565.1 Vulcanimicrobiota bacterium | reverse complement strand
ACGAGCGCGGCGAACAGCGCACCGAGCAGAGCCGCGCGCGCGGGGACGGATCGCATCTGCTGGAAGATAGGGCTTGTGTATCCCGTCGCCCTCTCGGTTCGCGGCCGCCGCGCCATCGTCGTCGGCGGCGGCGCGGTCGCCGAGCGCAAGGTTCGCGGCCTGATCGACGCGCACGCGGACGTCCGCGTGGTTGCGCCGACGCTCACGCCACCGCTCGCGGCGCTTGCCGAGGTGGGCGCGATCGGGTGGGAGCCGCGGCGCTATGCGCAAGGCGATCTGGCGGGGGCGTTCATCGCGTTCGCCGCCACCGACGACGACGCAACCAACGCGTCGGTCGCCGCTGAGGCGAAAGCGGCGGAAATCCTTGTGAACGATGCCTCCGATGCCGAGCGCGGCGACTTCGCCACGCCGGCCGTTCACCGGTCCGGGCCTTTGACCGTCACCGTGGATTCCGGTGGCCTCTCGCCCTCGTTCACCAAGCGCATCCGCGACGAGCTGGCGGTGCAGTTCGGCGCGCGCTACGCCCGCGCGGCGGCGACGCTGGGAGCGCTGCGCGAGCGCGTGCAGGCCGTCGTGCCGCCTGAGCAGCGCGCCGCCGTGATGAAGCACTTTGCCGAGCGCGACATCGAGGAGCTCGCCGCGATGACGCCCGGCGCGGTCGAGCACGAGGTGGAGCGGGCCGCCGAGACGCTGGCAGGCGTCGTCCCTTCGACGACCACCTCGCTGGTGTGCGCGACCCGCGCGAGCGCGCTCGCAATGATACAAGCCCGCGCGGTGATGGCGTCGCTGGCGAAGGCCGGGCTGCCGTCAACCGTGCTTGAGGTAACGACGCGCGGCGACGCGGTCCAGGACCGCTCGATCGCGGCGGTCGGCGAGAACGTGTTCGTCAAGGAGCTCGAGCTTGCGCTGCGCGAGCGGCGCGCCGACTATGCGGTCCACTCGTGCAAGGATCTGCCGAGCACGCTTCCCGAGGACATGACGCTCGCGGCGGTCACCGTGCGCGAGGACGCGCGCGATGCGTACTGCTCGGAGCGGTACGCGGCGTTCGCCGAGCTCCCGGCGGGCGCGCGGGTCGGCACGTCATCGCCGCGGCGGCGCGCGCAGCTTCTCGCGCTGCGACCGGATCTGGTCTATGACGACGTGCGGGGCAACGTCGACACCCGGCTGCGCAAGCTGCGCGAGGGGCACTACGACGCTATCGTGCTCGCCTGCGCCGGACTGAACCGGCTCGGCATGCGCGCGACGCACACCGTCCCGTTCGAACCCGATGTCGTGACGCCGGCCGTCGGCCAGGGCGCGCTTGGCGTCGAGACGCGCGCCGGCGATCCGGCCGCTCATCGGCTCGCGGCCATCCTCGACGATCCCCAGACGTCGATCGCCGTGCGGGCCGAGCGCGCGTTTCTGCGCACGCTGCGCGGCGGCTGCCAAGCGCCGATCGGATGCCACGCCACCTGGGCGGCGGGTCGTTTTCGAATGACCGGGGCGATCGCCGCGGTGGACGGCAGCCGGGTGGTCCGGTCCTCGCGAGACGCCGTGATCGACGTTCGAGACGTGGAGTCCGCCGAAGCGGTCGGCGCGGTTCTCGCGCGCGAGCTGCTTGCCGAAGGCGGCGCGTCGCTTTTGGCGGACGGCGGCGCGTCGCTACCGGCGGACGGCGGCTCGTCGCCGCCGGCGGGCACCGGGGCTTCGCTGCTCGCTCAAGACGATGCGTCGCAGCTCGGGCGTGGGCCGCTGTCGGGCCGCGTCTTTTTGCTGCCGCGCACCCAGGACCGGCCCAGCCGGATCGCGCCCGCGCTGCGCGACGCCGGCGCCGAAGTGGTCGAGGCCGGGACGAGCGACGCCGCCGATGCGGCCCTGGCCGGCCGGGTCCCGAGCGTGATCCTGTTCCCGTCATCCGGGTCGGTCGGCGCGATCACCGAGTACCTGGGCCGCCTGCGGCACGACGGACACCGTCCCGTGGTCGCTGCGATGGGGTCGTCGTCCTCGGAAACCGCGGGGGCGCACGGCTGGCCGCCGGACGTCGTCGCACCCTCTGCCGAAGTAGGAGCGTTCGTACAGACCGTGACTCGTTTCGTCCTGGAGAACGGCGCATGAACGTCGCAGAGCGCACCCGCATCGTTACCCGCCCCCGGCGCCTGCGCACGAGCGCGGCGATGCGCGCCCTCGTGCGCGAGACCCAGATCAACCCGGACGGTTTGGTGCAGCCGCTGTTCGTGGTCGAAGGAGAAGGCGTCGTCCAGCCGATCGGCTCGATGCCCGGCGTTTCGCGCTACTCGGTCGACGCCGTCGTGCGCGAGTGCCGCGGGCTCGACGCGGTCGGCGTGCGCGCGGTGCTGCTGTTCGGCATCCCGGACGCCGCGCAGAAAGACGCGTACGCGACGATCAACTACGATCCGAGCGGCATCGTGCAGCGCGCGGCGCGCGCGATCAAGGACGCGCTGCCGGCGATGCTGGTGATCGCGGACCTGTGCAACTGCGAGTACACCGATCACGGCCACTGCGGCATTCTCGATGCATCGGGCGACGTCGACAACGACGCGACGCTCGACGTGCTCGCGAAGACCGCGCTGTCGTACGCGCGCGCCGGGGTCGACATCGTCGCGCCGTCCGACATGATGGACGGCCGCGTCGCCGCGATCCGGCACGCGCTCGACGACGAAGGCTTCACCAAGATCGCGATCATGTCGTACGCCGCGAAGTACGCGTCGGCGTTCTACGGACCGTTCCGCGAAGCAGCCGAATCGACTCCGTCGTTCGGCGACCGGCGCACGTACCAGATGGATCCGCCGAACGTGCGCGAGGCGCTCAAAGAAGTCCGGCTCGACATTGAAGAAGGCGCCGACGTCGTGATGGTCAAGCCCGCGATGGCGTACCTCGACGTCGTGCGCGCGGTGCGCGAGATGACCGATCTTCCCGTTGCGGTGTACCACGTCAGCGGCGAGTACGCGATGCTCAAAGCGGCGGCCGAGCGCGGCTGGATCGACGAAGACCGCGCCGTCGACGAAACGCTCACCGCGATGGCGCGCGCGGGCGCGGACGTGATCATCACGTACTTCGCCAAAGACTATCTCACGAGGCACCGGTGACCGGTCGAGCGCAGCACGATCTCGGCGGCAACCGCAGCGGTGCCGTGCAACGCGCGCGCGCGGGCGTGTGCATTCTCGCCGGCGGTGAGGCGACGCGGCTGCCGGGAAAGCTCGCGCTCGACGCCGGCGACGTGCCGATGCTCGTGCGCGTTTACCGCAACGTGTCGGCGGGGCGCGAGACGTGGCTGTCGACGAAAGGCCCGCTGCCCGACGCGATCGCCGCGCTCGTCGATGCGCCGCAGGTGGTCGACCGCTGGCCGCTGCGCGGGCCGCTCTCGGGATTGCTCTCGACGCTGAGCGAGATGCGCACGGAGTGGGTGTTCGCGGTCGCGGGCGACGCGCCGTTCGTGGACGGCTCGTTCATCGACGGGCTCGAGGCGCACGTGTCGCCGCAGTACGACGCGATCGTCCCGATGCACGGCGACGATGCCAAGCGCATCGAGCCGCTCGCGGCGCTGTACCGGCGCGACGCGTTCTTGCGCGAAGGCCTCCCGGTGCTGCTCGGCGGCGAAGGGAAGATGCGCCTCGTGATCGACCGCCTGCGCACGCGCTTCATTCCGGTGAAGGACGAGCGCGCGTTCGCGAACGTCAACACGCCCGCCGACTACGCGAAGCTGCGCGAGGTGCTGTCGTGATCGTGCCGTGCGCCGGAGCGATCGCGTGACGAGAGCCGGCAGCGAGGCCGCGTTCGCGGCGGCGAAGCGCGTCATTCCGGGCGGTGTGAACTCGACGGTGCGCGCGTTCAAGGCCGTCGGCGGAACGCCGGTGTTCGTGCGCGAGGCGAAGGGCGCGTATCTCACCGACGTCGACGGAAACCGCTATCTCGACTACGTGCTCTCGTGGGGGCCGATGATCGCGGGGCACGCGCACCCGGCCGTCGTCGAGGCGGTGCAGCGCGCGGCGGAGCGCGGCACGTCGTACGGCACGCCGACCGAGTACGAGACCGAGCTGGCGCAGCTGATAGTCGATGCGGTGCCGTCCGTCGAGAAGGTTCGCTTCTGCTCGTCGGGGACCGAGGCGACGGCGAACGCGATTCGGCTCGCCCGCGGCTACACCGGCCGCGACAAGTTCATCAAGTTCGAGGGCTGCTACCATGGGTCGGCCGACCCGTTCCTGATCGCGGCCGGCTCGAGCGCGCTGACGATGGGCGTCCCGAACTCCAAGGGCGTCCCCGCAGGCACCGCGCGCGACACGATCATCGTGCCGTACAACGACGCGGCCGCGGTCCGCGCGGCCTTTGAGGCGAATCCCGGCGAGATCGCGGCGGTGATCGTCGAGCCGTATGTCGGGAACATGGGTCTGGTGCTGCCCGTTCCCGGCTTTCTGCAAGAGCTGCGCGCGCTGACGCGCGAGCACGGCGCGCTGCTGGTGTTCGACGAGGTGATGACGGGCTTTCGCGTCGCGCTCGGCGGAGTGCAGGCCCGTGAGCGCGTCCTGCCCGATGTCACGACGCTGGGCAAGGTCATCGGCGGCGGCCTGCCGGTCGGCGCGTTCGGCGGCGCCGCGGAGATCATGGACCGCCTGACGCCGGACGGCGACGTGTTCCAGGCCGGGACGCTTTCGGGCAACCCGCTCGCGATGGCGGCCGGGATCGCGACCCTGCGGCTGCTGAACGATGATACCTACGTGCATCTGGAGCGGCTTGCAAAGCGTCTCATCGATGGCATGGCGGAGGTCTTCCGCCGGCGCGGCGTGCCGCACACGGTCGCCGCGGCCGGTTCGATGATGGGGTTCTTTTTCGCGGACGGTCCGGTGACGGATCTGGCCGGCGCGAAGCGCTCCGACACGGCCCTGTACGGCCGGTTCTTCCACGCGATGCTCGATCGCGGGGTGTACTTGGCTCCCTCGCAGTTCGAGGCAGGCTTCCTGTCGCTCGCGCACAACGAGGCGGACATCGACCGCACGATCGCCGCCGCCGACGCGGCGCTCGACGAGGTGTACGCGTGCCGCTAGTCTGCCTGGGCCTCTCTCACAACACCGCACCCGTCGAGGTGCGCGAACGGCACGCGTTCCCGCCGCAGAAGATGGGCGAGGCGCTGATCGCGCTGCGCGACTACGAGGCGGTCCGGGAAGCGCTGATGCTGCAGACCTGCGGGCGGCTGGAGATCTATGCCGAGCTCGAGGACTACGAGATCGGCGTCGGCCAGCTCAAGTCGTTCCTGGGCAACTTCCGCCACGGCGACGTGTCCGACATGGACTCGTACATGTACACGCTGCTGGGCACGCAGGCGATCGATCATCTCTTCCGCGTGAGCACGGGCATCGACTCGATGCTGATCGGCGAGGCGGAGATCCTCGGCCAGGTCAAGGACGCGTACGTGCAGGCCCAGCGCGCGCGGTCGCTCGGCAAGACGCTGCACACCCTGTTCCGCGCTGCGCTCGAAGCGGGCAAAGCCGCGCGCACGCATACCGCGATCGCGGGCGACTCCGTCTCGCTCGCGACGGCGGCGGTGCTGTGCGCGAAGGAGCACGTCGGGGAGCTCCGCGGCAAGGCGGCGCTCATCATCGGCGCCGGCAAGATGGGTGCGCTGGCCGCACGCCGGCTCAAAGCGGAAGGCGCGGGCGACATCGTCGTGCTGAACCGGACGCACAAGCGCGCGCACGAGGTCGCGAGCGAGCTCGGCGACATCGCACGCGCGGCGGACATGCCCGGCCTCGTGAACGCGCTCAAACAAGCAGACGTCGTCGTGACGTCGACCGGCGCGTCGCACTTCATCGTCACGCCCGGCAACGTCGCGGAAGCCATGCTGGCGCGCCCGGAGCGGCCGATGTTCATCGTGGACATCGCCGTGCCACGGGACGTCGATCCCGAGGTGATGCGCATCCCCGGCGTCGGGGTGGTGGACGTCGATGCGCTCAAAGACGCCATCGACGTGACGCTCGAGAAGCGCCGCGAAGCGATCCCGCTGGTCGAGGAGATCATCGCGGGGCACGTCGAGCGCTTCCAGCAGTGGTACCAGTCGCGCGTCGCGGTTCCGGTGATCGCGTCGCTCACAAAGAAGGCGGAGTCGATCCGCGAGGCGGAGCTCGAGCGGCTCTTCGCGCGCCTGCCCGATCTCACCGAACGCGAGCGCAGCTTGATCACGGGGATGTCGCTGACGATCGTGTCGAAGCTGCTGCACAGCGCGATCGTGCGCATCCGCGACAAAGCGGTGGAGAACCGCGCCGAAGCCGTGACGCACGCGAAGATCATCGACGAGCTGTTCGAGCTGCGCGCGCTGACCGGCGACCCAGCGTTCGCGCCCGCCGTGTTGCCGGAGCAGATCGAGGAGTAGTGGGCTCTTCCGCCGGACGCGCAGCCGGCAAGGTGTGGCTGGTCGGCGCGGGCCCCGGTGATCCGGGGCTTTTGACGCTCAAGGGAGCGCGCGCTCTGGCGCAGTGCGACACGCTGGTGTACGACTACCTCGCGTCGCCGGCGATCGTGAGCCTAGCGCCGCCGGACTGCGAGAAGATCTACGTCGGCAAGAAAGCCGGACAGCACACGCTCACGCAAGACCAGATCACCGCGCTGATCGTGCAGCTCGGCCGCGACGGAAAGAAGGTCGTGCGGCTGAAGGGCGGCGACGTGTTCGTGTTCGCGCGCGGCGGCGAGGAAGCGCACGCGCTGGCGCAGGCCGGCGTGCCGTTCGAGATCGTCCCCGGCATCACGTCCGCGATCGCCGCGCCCGCGTACGCAGGCATCCCCGTGACGCACCGCGACCACAACACGTCGTTCACGATCGCCACCGGCCACGAAGATCCGACGAAAGGCTACTCGTCGCTGGATTTCGCGAAGCTCGCGAACCGCAAAGCGACGACGATCTTCCTGATGGCGATGGGTAATCTCGCGGGCATCGTCGCGAAGCTGCGTGAGAACGGGCTCGAAGGCGACACGCCCGTCGGAATCGTGCACGAGGGGACGAAACCGACGCAAGAAGTGCTGACGGCGACGATCGATACCGTGATCGATGAAGTCGCGCGGACCGGGATCACGGCGCCGGCGATCGTGGTGATCGGCGACGTCGTGCGCGAGCGCGAGCGCATTCGCTGGTTCGACGCGCAGCCGCTGTTCGGCAAACGCGTTCTCGTGACACGCCCGGCGCACCAGGCCGACGACTTCGCGACCCGCCTGTGGGAAGCAGGCGCGGAACCGATCCTCGCACCGACAATCGCGATCGGCCCGCCGCGCGATCCGGCGCCTGCACGCGACGCCGCGGCGTGCGTGCGCGAGTACGACTGGGTGGTGTTCACGAGCCGCAACGGCGTGGATGCGTTCTTCGACGCGCTCGGCGAGCTCGGCCGTGACGCGCGCGCCTTCGGCGACGTGCGCATCGCAGCGATCGGGCCGAAAACCGCCGAAGCATTGGCAATGCGGGGCATCCGCGTCGATCTGATTCCACCCGAGTTCGTCAACGAAGCGGTTGCGACAGAACTGCTCGCACGAACAGTGCCGGGCGACCGTATCCTGATCTACCGCGCGCAAGAAGCGCGCGAAGTTCTCCCGGAAACGCTGCGCGAAAACGGCCGCGTGGCGGACGTCGTGGCTGCCTATGCAACGCGCTTCGTGGATGACCCGGACTTGGCGGAGAAGACCGAACGCGCCGACATCGTCACGTTCACGAGCTCGAGCACGGTAGCGGGCTTCGTGCACAACGTTCCGCACGCATCCGCCTTGCTCGCATCAAAAACCGTAGCCGCAATCGGTCCGATCACTGCAAAAACGGCCCGTGATGCGGGCTTCCGTGTCGGCGTGGTCGCAGATGAGTTCACCGTGGATGGCCTTATGCGCGCGCTAGCAACGGCTGCCGTAGCCTGACCGACACAAGTTGGCCGGACGGTACATTGGCTGCAAGTGCCTGAATCGCTTATCATAACGCGCGAGAGCCGGGCGGTACCCAATCCGACCCGGACTCATCATCCTTCCGGCGTCGAACGAACCCGACTCGTCGGCATAAAAGGCCAGCACATCTGTCCATCACGCGGACACGTGCTTCCGGCAAGGGCCGCTCGAGAAGCGCTCGGACCGTGAGCCGGCACGACGTCCTGATCGGGGCGGTGTTCGCGGGTGCGATCGCGTGGATTGCATGGCGTGTTCGGGCGTTGACGCCGGGCGGTGCGGTAGCGGCGTTCGTCGTCGGGACGCTGACGTATGCGACGGGGACGATTGCCTTTACGCTGGTGCTGCTCGCGTTCTTCGTGCCGTCGGTGGTGTTGTCGCGGTTCGGGCGGGCGCGTAAGCGCGGGCTCGCCGACGTCGGCAAGCACGACGCGCGCGACGCGATGCAGGTGCTCGCGAACGGTGGCGTCGCCACGGTCTGCGCGATTGGGTGGGCCGTGACGCACGACGTGCGATGGGCGGTTGCGTTCGCGGGGGCGTATGCGGCCGCCACCGCAGACACGTGGGCGACCGAGATCGGTACGCTGGCACGCCGCCCGCCGCGCTCCATCCTCACGTTGCGGCCGGTCGCGACGGGGATGTCCGGGGGGATCACGCTCCCCGGCACCTTGGCCGAGATCGTCGGCGCCGTGTGGCTCGCCGCCGTCGCCGCAGTTGCTATTCGCGTCTTCCTGCTGGAGCCGTACGCGCCGCTGCACACCGTGGATATCAACGCTCTGCGGGCGGCTCTCGCGCTGACGCCGTTCGAGCACTGGCACGGGGGTCTTCGTAGCGCGCTTGGCGTCGCGTTCGCCGGGGTGCTGGGCGCGACGCTGGACTCCGTCCTGGGCGCCACTGGTCAGGAGCTGCGGCGCTGCGACGTCTGCGACCGCGCCTGCGAGACTGATCCGCATGCCTGCGGCAACCCGACCCGGCTGATCCGCGGGGTGGGCGGCTTCTCGAACGATGTCGTCAACCTGCTCGCGACCGCCGCCGGCGCCGCGGTCGCGTTCGTCCTGGCGTAGGGGCCCGCTCGCGCCGGTCGCAGGCAACTGCAAGTGCCGAAACCGACCTCCGTCGGGGCGGAGTCCAACGCTTCGTGCGACGATTCGCCGCACGATACCATCATGGCCACCGAACTTACAAAAGACCGCGACGTCAGCGAGAGCGGCCCCCGGCTGATCCTCATCACCTTGGGGATCATGGCCGCGACGCTGATGCAGACGCTCGACGCGACGATCGTCAACGTCGCGCTTCCCACGATTCAAGGCAACCTCGGCGCGACGCAGGAGGAAGGCGCCTGGGTCGTTACGGGCTACATCATCTCGGCGGTCATCGTCATCCCGCTCACGCCGTGGCTGCAAGCGCGCTTCGGCCGGCGGCAGTACTACTCGGTGGCGATCGTCGGATTCACGATCGCGTCGATGCTGTGCGGAATCGCCGGCTCGATCCAGCAGCTGATCCTGTTCCGCATCATTCAGGGCTTGTTCGGCGGCGGGCTCGTCGCGACGGGACAGGCGGCGCTGCGCGACACGTTTCCGCGCCATCTGCTCGGCGCGTCGCAAGCGGTGTTCGCGCTCGGCGCGATCGTCGGGCCGTCCGTCGGGCCCACGGTCGGCGGCTGGCTCACCGACAACTTCTCATGGAACTGGGTGTTCTTCATCAACCTCGTGCCGGGAATCTTCGCGACGATCGTCGTGCTCACGATGATGCGCAATCCCTCCGATCCGAGGCCGATTCCGGTCGACGCGATCGGTCTCGCGCTGCTCGCGACGGGGCTTGGATCGCTGCAATACATTCTCGACGAAGGGCAGCGCAACGACTGGTTCTCCGATCCGGTGATCCGGCTCTTCGGCGTCACGACGGTGTTCGGGATCGCGGCGTTCGTCTGCTGGGAGCTTTGGGGGACGCAGCGGCCGATCGTCGATCTGCGCGCGTTCAAGTACCGCGCGATCGCCGCGGGAGCTGCGCTCGGCTTTGCGATCGGTTCGGTGCTGTTCGGCGCGACCGTCATCTTGCCGCAGTACGTGCAAGGCATTCTCGGCTTCACGGCCACGCTGTCGGGCGAGCTCATCTTCGTGCGCGCCGCGTTCATCGCGCTGCTCACGCCGTTCATCGCGCGCCTCGCCGGCAGCGGGCGCATCGATACGCGCATCCTGCTCGTCGTGGGGTTCACGCTAATCGGCGCGAGCCAGATCTGGCTCGGCTACATCACGACGTCACAGAACGACTTCAACTCGCTGCTCGGTCCCGCGATCATGGCCGGGGTCGGCTTGGCGATGCTGTTCGTGCCGATCTCCATCGCGGTGCTCAGCGCGATCCCGCCCGAAGTGGTGCCGAAAGCGGCCGCGTTTCAGTCGCTCTCACTGCAGCTCGGCGGCTCGTTCTCGACGGCGGCGCTCATCACGCTGCTCGCGCGGCGCAACGCGTTCCACCAATCGGTGCTCGCCGAGAGCGCGACGCCGGACAACATCGCGCTCCGAGTGCTCATCGAGCACACGCACAGCACGAGCGCGGCGATCGGGAACCTCTACCAGCAAATCCAGACACAGGCCAGCGTGATGGCGTACGCGGACGCGCAGTTTGCGCTCGGCGCACTGACGTTCTTCCTGCTGCCGCTCGTGTTCGTGCTGCCGAAACGCCGCAAGGGCGCGGCAGCGCCGGTGGAGATCCCCGCAGAATAGGGTTCGGCTTCCGCCGAACCCGTCGTCCTTCGGACGAATCCTACGAGCCGCGCTGTTGCCTTGCGGCTAGCTCGCTTTCGCTGAGGCTCCGTATTTTTTATCGAGGTACGGGATGATGTCGTCGTCGTCGTCCAGGACGACGTCCCCGTCGACGAGGACCGGGATCGACGTCTGCCCGGATACGCGCTTGACCTCGTCCCGCTGGGCGTGCGAGTGCGGCACGTTGACGTTCTTGTAGTCCAGCAGCAGATCGGTGAGCTTCTTGCGCACGCGCGCGCAGTACGGACACCACTCGGCTTGATACAGGACCATGTCGGTTTCTCGACCCATCGCTACTCCAGGACAATTCGTGGCGAAAAAGGTTGCGCGCCCGCCCGCGTCGGAGTTCCCGCAGCCACGGCGATGGTGACCACCGCTCGGACCCCAGGGCGTGACCGCATCGCGATCGGAAGCTCGATCGCTCTTCATCTGTGCGTCCTTGCGTCGCTGGTCGCGTTCCCGAGGCCGTCGTTTCCGGTAGACGACCCGGACGAACGAACGCTCCTTTCGAGCATCATTCAGATCGAGCACCGCCCGACGCCGCCCCCGCTGCACGTCGTCGTGCAGCAGCGGCCGGTCGTCGCGGTCGTGCCGGTGGAGAACCGCATGACGCCGGTAATCCATGCGGCGGTGACGGTCGAGCACGCGTCGCGCAAGCTGGTCGTCGCCAGCGAGCACCGCGCGGCGTACGCGCCGTCCCCGACGGCGGTCAAACACGAACCCAACCCGGCGCCCGTGACGCATCTCGCGTTGGTCGCGCAGAAGCCGGTCGCCGCCGTTGCCGATGCCGGGCCGACGACCGCGCCCGTAGCATCGCCGGCACCGAGCCCCGTCGCGGCGCAGCGTGAGGAAGGGATCGGCAACTTCGGCGAGACCTATCCGGCGTCGATCGAGCCGTCGGCGCGCGCGCCGCTTTTCGCCGGCGTGAACGGCGTCGTCGTGCGGATCACCGTGGACGAGAACGGCCGCGCGACGTCGATCGAATTCCTGCGCCCGCCGTCCGACGCGGCGCTGCGCGAAGAGCTGCGCAGCCGGCTTCTCGCCGCCCACTTCATCCCCGCCGCGTGCAACGGCCTGCGCTGCGCCGGCACGGTGGATCTCAAGAACTAGACCGTGCGCGTCAGGGCTGCGTGCGCTGACGCTACTTCTCGATCTCGAACGGGATGCCGAGCTCGCCCGCGAGCTTCTCCAGCCCGCTCCACACCTTCACGTGCACAGGGACGCCGTGCTCGCGGTTGTACAGCGTCTTCTCGTACTCGACTTCGCCCGCGACGTAGATGCGGTCGTGGCCCGGCGCTTTCTGCGAGTCCTTGAACGCGCGCAGCTCGGTGTCCATGTCGGCTTTGAACTGCTCGGGATCGCGGAACCCGTCGATCTTGAACGCCGCGAAGAAGTGCGAGATCTTGCCCGGCAGCGGCGGATCGCTCGGGAGCGGCAGATCGTTGCCGGACGCGCCGCCGGACAGCACGCCGCATAGGATGTCGACGAGCAGCCCGAGGCCATAGCCCTTGTGGCCGCCGTTGTCGGTGCCGTAGCCGCCGAGCGGAAGCAGCGCGCCTTTGAGCGCGACCTGCGGGTCGAGCGTCTCGTTTCCTTGCGCGTCGATCGCCCAGCCGGGATTGAGCTTCTTTTCCTTGCGGTTGTAGACTTCGAGCTTGCCCTTGGGCACGGTCGTCGTCGCGAAGTCGAGCACGAACGCGGGCTCGTTCTTCGCGGGGATCGCGAACGCGAGCGGGTTCGTTCCGAGCAGCACGTCCTTGCCGAACGTGGGCGCGCCGTAGCGCACGCTGTTGGTCGACGCGATGCCGATCGTGTCGCGGTCGAGCGCCATCATCGCGTAGTAGCCGGCGATCCCGTAGTGGTTCGAGTTGCGGACCGCGCCGAACGCCGCGCCGCTGGTATCCGCCTTTTGCAGGATGCGCTCCATCGTGCGCTTCGCGGTGGGATGGCCGAGGCCGTTGCCCGCGTCGACCAGCAGCGAGGTCGGGGTCTCGCGGACCGTCTGCACGTCCGGCTTGGCCACGAGCTGGCCCTCGCGGATGCGGTTGACGTAGTACGACTCCAGGCGCGCGACGCCGTGAGACTCGATCCCGCGCAGGTCGGCCGCGACGAGCACGTCGGCGACGATCGCGGCGTCCTCGGGAGCGACCCCGACCTTGGCGAGAACGGTCGAGACGAAGCTCTTCAGCGCCGGCTCGGTCGCGAGCCGGTACTCGGTGGTGATCACGTCGGCCATAACCGCATGAGTATACCCGGTCCGGTCCAAGCCCCTGTAGGACCGTCGTCGGAGCCGCCTGCCGCATGCCCGCGCTCGACCGCCTTGATGTCATCCTGAGCTTGTCGAAGGGTGAGCCACGGCTGTTCCGCCGAAGCGCGAACCCATGGTCGAGCCGGCGCCTGGACTGATCGACGCGCTCCGCGCCGCGGTTCCGGACGGGGTTCTCACCCAGGCCGAGGACTTGATCGCGTACGGCTTCGACGGGACGTTCTACGAGCGCACGCCGCCGCTCGTCGTGCTGCCCACGACGACGGCCCAGGTGAGCGCGGTCCACCGCATCGCGACCGAACGCCGCATCCCGCTCACGCCGCGCGCGATGGGCAGCGGCCTGTCGGGCGGCGCGGTTCCGCTGGGCGGCAGCATCGTGCTCGGCGTAGCGCGGATGGACCGCATCATCGAGATCGACGAGATCGACCGCGTGGCGGTGGTGCAGGCCGGCGTCATCAACGCGCGCCTCCAAGCGGAGGTGGAAAAGCGCGGGCTGTTCTATCCGCCCGATCCGTCGTCGTTGAAGCAGAGCGCGATCGGCGGGAACGTGGCGGAGAACGCGGGCGGCGCGCGTTGTTTGAAATACGGCGTGACCGGCGACTACGTGCTCGCGCTGGAAGTCGTGCTGCCCGACGGCACGGTGATCCGCACGGGCGGTCGCACGGTGAAGAACGTGACGGGCTACGATCTACGGCGCTTGTTCACCGGCGCGGAAGGCACGCTCGGCACGATCACGGAGATTACGCTGCGGCTGCTGTCGAAACCGAAGTTCGCGCGCGCCGCGCTGGCGGTGTTCGACCGCATCGAGGACGCGGCGAACGCGACGACGGCCGTGATGGCGAGCGGCGTGCTGCCGGCGGCGATCGAGCTGGTCGACAACCTGACGATGCGCTGCGTGGAAGCGAACAACCCGATCGGGCTGCCGCTGGACGCGGATGCGATCTTGATCTTCGGCGTGGACGGGAATTACGAGAGCGTCCTCGCGGACGAGCTGGCGGCGATCGAGCGCGTCGTGCGCGCACACGGCGCACGTGACGTCAGCGTTGCGGCGAGCGATGCCGAGTCGGAGAGGCTCTGGGCGGCGCGGCGGTCGATCTCGCCGGCGCTCGCGCGGCGCCGTCCGAACAAGCTCGGCGAGGATGTCTGCATTCCGCCGCGCGCGTTGACGGAGCTGATCCGCCGCGTGCGCGGCATCGCGGCGAAGTATGCGCTGGAGATCCCGATCTTCGGCCACATCGGCGACGGGAACTTGCACCCGAACATCCTGTGCGACAAGACAAACCGCGAGGAAATGGCGCGTGTCGCGGGCGCCGCGCGCGAAATATTCGAAGCGACGGTGGAGCTGGGCGGGACACTGTCCGGCGAGCACGGCATCGGGCTCTTGAAGAAGCAGTTCATGGAGCTGGACGTCGGCGCGGACACGCTTGCGGTGATGCGCAAGATCAAGGACGCCCTCGATCCGCTCGCCATCATGAACCCCGGCAAGGTCTTCCCCGATCCGGGCGGCGCGGACGCGTTCCGGCTGTGAACAAAATCGCCGGCGTGCTGCAAGGCGGCGATCCGCGCTCGCTCAAGGGCGTGACGCGCGCGGTCGACGACGTGCTGCACGATCCGGCGCTTTTCGCCGGTCTCGTCCAGGCGATGGAGCACGACGACCCGATCGTGCGAATGCGCGCCGCCGACGCGGCGGAAAAGATCACCCGGACGAATCCGGAGTACCTCGAACCGTACAAGGGCCGCGTGCTGAACACCGCGGCGAACGCCGAGCAGCCGTCGCTGCGTTGGCATCACGCGCAAATGCTGCCGCGGCTGCGCCTCGACGCGTCGGAACACAAGCAAGCCGTGGCAATTCTGAAGCGCTACCTCGCGGATCGGAGCGCGATCGTGAAGACGTGCGCGATGCAGGGACTCGCGGAAGTTGCGATGGCCGAACCGTCCCTGCGCCGCAGCATCTTGCCCCTGCTGCGAAAAGCGACGGAGACGGGAACGGCAGCGATGCGGGCGCGGGGCAGGCGTCTACTCGAAGCGCTCGAGCAGCGGAAAACCGGCGGAACGCCGTGATTCTGGCGCTCGATCAAGGGACGACGAGCTCGCGCGCGGTGGTCTTCGACGCGCGCGGCTCGGTGATCGCGTTCGACCAGCGCGAGTTCCCGCAGCATTTTCCGCAGCCCGGATGGGTGGAGCACGATCCGCTCGCGATCTGGGAGTCGCAGCTGGAGACGGCGCGCGGCGCGCTGCGGAACGCGCACGCGTCGGCCGCGGACATCGCCGCGATCGGGATCACGAACCAGCGCGAGACGACGATTCTGTGGGAGCGCGCCACCGGCAAGCCTGTCGCCAACGCGATCGTGTGGCAGGACCGGCGTACGGCCGCGGTTTGCGATGCGCTTCGCGAGCGCGGCGTCGGCGAGCTCGTCGCGGCGCGGACCGGGCTGGTCCTCGATCCGTATTTTTCCGCGACGAAGATCGGATGGCTTCTGGATCATGTCGGCGGCTTGCGCGCGCGAGCGGAGCGCAGCGAGATCGCGTTCGGCACGGTGGACAGCTGGCTTATCTGGAATCTCACCGGCGGCGCGCGGCACGTCACGGACGTCACGAACGCGTCGCGCACGATGCTGTTCGACATTCACCGCTTACAGTGGAGTGACGAGCTGTTGCGCGCGTTCGGCATTCCCGGCGCGATTCTGCCGGAGGTGCTGCCTTGCACCGCGGACTTTGGAAAGGCCGCGGTCGAACACTTCGGCGGCGCGATCCGCATTGGCGGCGTTGCCGGTGATCAGCAAGCCGCGCTCGTCGGACAAGCCGGCTTCGCGCCGGGGCTCGCGAAGAACACGTATGGAACGGGTTCGTTCGTCGTATTGAACACCGGTGATCGCGTCGTGCGTAGCGAGCAGGGACTGCTCTCCACGATTGCGTTCGCGTTCGAGTCGGCGCGCGCGACGTATGCGTTGGAGGGATCGATCTTTGTCACGGGCGCTGCCGTGCAATGGCTTCGCGACGGCCTCGGCATCATCGAGCGCTCGTCCGACGTCGAGCGGCTGGCGCGCGAGGTGGACGACAGCGGCGACTGTTTCTTCGTGCCGGCGTTCGCCGGGCTCGGCGCCCCGTACTGGGACCCGTATGCGCGTGGCGCGCTCGTCGGGATCACGCGCGGCACGACGCGCGCCCATATCGCGCGCGCCGTGCTGGATGCGATGGCATATCAAACGGCCGACGTCGTGTCGGCGATGGAACGCGACGCGGGCGTCCGGCTGACGGAGCTGCGCGTGGACGGCGGCGCGTCCGCGAACGATCTTGCGATGCAGTTTCAAGCCGACGTGCTGGGCGTGCCGGTCGTGCGTCCGGCGTGCATCGAGACGACGGCGCTCGGCGCCGCATACCTCGCCGGACTGCAGACCGGATTTTGGAGCGACGTCGACACGGTCGCGCGGCAGTGGCGCGAAGGCAGACGGTTCACTCCGGTGATGGATGATGCGCGGCGCACGTCGCTGCTGGCGCGCTGGCGCCGTGCCGTCGAGCGGAGCCGCGACTGGGCGCGCGATTGAACCGAGCCCGTTCGCTCGCGCGGCTCGCGGACGAGACGTTCGACGTGCTGATCGTCGGCGGCGGCGCGACGGGGCTGGGCGCCGCGGTCGACGCCGCTGCGCGCGGGTACCGCACGGCGCTGATCGAGGCGGAGGACTTCGCCTCCGGAACGTCCAGCCGTTCGACGAAGCTGATTCATGGCGGCGTCCGGTATCTGCAGCGCGGTAACATCGGGCTCGTGCGCGAGGCGCTGCACGAACGCACGGTGCTGCGGCGCAACGCTCCGCATCTCGTGAGCGACATCGCATTCGTCGTTCCCGCGTACCACCCGCTCGAGCTCGCATACTATGGCGCGGGGCTGGCGGCATACGACCTGCTGGCGGACGCGAGCGATTTCCCGCGCAGCCGCGTCGTCGGGTCTGTGCGCGCACGTACACTCGTTCCGGAACTCTCGCAGGTCGGTTTGCGCGGCGCAGTAGTTTACCACGACGGTCAGTTCGACGATGCCCGCCTCGCGATCGCGCTCGCGCGCACGGCGACCGCGCAGGGCGCGGCGGTCGCGAACTACGTGCGCGCCGCCGGCTTTACATACGACACGAATGGGCACATCAGCGGCGCACTGGCTGTCGAGCATGAATCGGGCGCCCAGCTCACGGTTCGCGCGCGCGCGACGATCAATGCCTGCGGCCCGTTCGCCGACGCCGTGCGCGCGCTGGACGAGCCGGCGGCACCGCCACTGCTCGCGCACAGCCGCGGTTCGCATATCGTCGTTCGCGGTGATGCACTCCGGGCTGCGACAGCTGCGCTGCTCGTTCCAAAAACCGCGGACGGCCGCGTGCTGTTCGCGATTCCGTGGCACGAGCACGTCCTCATCGGCACCACGGACATCCCGGTGCTCGAACCCGGTCACAACCCACATCCCAGCGAAGACGAGATCGCGTACATCCTAGCGACGGTGAACAGCTATCTCGCCACGCCGCTCGTGCGGCGCGACATCCTGGCCGTGTTCGCCGGCTTGCGCCCACTGATCTCAGGTTCAGCGACGACCACGGCGAAGCTGTCGCGCGAGCATATCGTCGAGGTCTCGCGCTCGGGGCTCGTCACGATCACCGGCGGAAAATGGACGACGTACCGCATCATGGCGCGCGACGCCGTCGACGCCGCCGCGCGCACGGCACGCCTCATACCGGCACCATCCCAAACGGAGTATCTGCCGCTTCACGGAGCGCTCGCACCGGTAGCGGCCGATGAGACGTTGCGCGTCTATGGCTCCGACGCAGCCGCTGTTTCGGAGGTCACCGCCGGCGACGCGTCGCTGGGCACGCGGCTGGATTCTCGTCTGCCGTACACCGGCGCGCACGTCGTGTACGGAGTCCGCGCCGAAATGGCGCGCACCGTGGAAGACGTGCTCGCCCGCCGCACGCGAGCGCTCTTCCTCGACGCCGAAGCTGCGCGCGCCTGCGCACCGCGCGCCGCATCGCTGATCGCCGCCGAGCTAGGATTGGATCATGGCTGGATCGAGGCGCAGCTCGCCGCTTTCGATCGTGTGACGGCGCCCAGGCGGGGGAGCGACAGATTCGTTTGACGTAGGGGTACGCACGGGTCCCACCAGGTCACAGGAGCAGCTTTGTGAATGCAGCGGGTTTGACAGCCGTGCTCAACGGCGTTATCGCACGCTTGAAGATGCCATTCTACCAATCGATCGTAACGAATGGAAGCATCAGCCAAGACGAGTTCGACGGAACGCTGGGCGGTCTGATTTCGGTTGAGGCGACGCTGAAGAAGACGCCCGGTCCGAAGATCGAAGCAATGGTCGAACGATGCGATGCCGAGCTCACCACTTACCTCAACAAGTTCAACGGTGAGTGGACCGAGCATCCGCTCCAGGGCTTTCACCACGCTCAGATGCTGGCCGGCTACATCACCACAGTCATGGCAAAATCGGGCCTCCACGAATAGCGGCGGCCGAGAGGGACCCGGCGACCCCGCCGGAGTAGCCTCGTCGTCCGACTTCTCGGAGGTCCCGATGGCCGACCATGCCGCATTCGCCGAACTGTTGTGCGCACTCGCGCGAGAGCACGCTCGCACGCTCGTCATCGGCGGCCTCGCGAAGCGGCTGCACGGTGAGATCACCGACGCGTACGACCATTGCTTGTGGTACGACGCCGACGACGCCAACGCGGCACGCGTCTACCGCGCCCTCTCACGCGTCGGCGCCCCGCTCGACGGCATCGAGGTCCCCGACCTCGCCGAGGTCGACTACGAGTTCCGCTACGGCGACGGCGACAATGAGATCTGCCTGTACGGCGGTCTCGACGGCATCACGTTCGCCGACGCTTGGATCGAGCGCCTCGAGACGCACTGGCGCGACGTCCCGATCTGCGTCCTCGGCCGCAACGCCTTGCGCGCAACGGAGCTCGCGGAACGGCCGTAATCTCGAACTCTCAACCGGCGCGGTCGAAAATTACAACGTCGTCTTTCCGAGCGCGCTCAGGATCAGTTCCACTGCCAGGATCGCCGTGCGGTTCTCGCGGTCCAGGATCGGGTTCGTTTCCGTGATCTCCAGCGAGCCCAGCGTGCCGCTTTCCGCGACCGCTTCCATCAGCAGGTGCGCTTCGCGGTAGGTGATGCCGCCCGGGACCGGCGTTCCCACGCCCGGCGCTTCTTGCGGGTCGACGCCGTCCATGTCGAAGCTGATGTGCACCGAGTTCTCGCCGTCCGCGACGATCGTGAGCGCTTCGTCGATCACGCGGCTCATGCCGAGGCGGTCGACATCGGCCATCGCGAACGCTTTCACGCCGAGCTCGCGGATGACTTTCTTCTCGCCCTCGTCCACGTCGCGCAAGCCGATGAACACCATGCGCTGCGGGTCGACGGCGTGCTCCTGCAGCGCGAAGTGCACCGGCATCCCGTGCACGTTACCCGTCGGCGAGGTCAGCGGCGTATTGATGTCGCCGTGCGCGTCGACCCAGATCACGCCGGGCGCTCTGCCGCGCGCACGTGCGACGCCGGCGATGGTGCCCATCGCGATCGAGTGGTCGCCGCCCAGCACGAGCGGGAAGCCGCCTAAGCCGATGACGTCGTGCACGACGCCGGCGAGCTCGTCGCACACGGCCTTGATGATCGGGTAGTACTTCGCGTTCTGCTCGGCGATCGTCGCCGACTCGGGCACCGGCACGCGCAGGTTGCCGTGGTCGGTCACGTCGATCCCGAGCTTTTCGAGCGACTCTTTGAGCCGCGCGTAGCGGATCGCGGACGGGCCCATGTCGACGCCGCGGCGGTCGGCGCCCAGGTCCATCGGAACGCCGATGACGTCGACGCGCGCGATCTGCTTGCGGCCTGGAAAGACGCCGGGCGTCGGTTCGGTTATCACCCGGACCACTTCGCCGCACGGACCCGCCCGGTCCCGTGACGAAGGCGCGGCGCGTGGCGTGGGACTGGGGCACCGTCCTCTACGCGGCAGGCTACGTCGCCGCGCTCCTGACGCTGGCCGCGTTCTTCATGAAGGACACCGTTCGGCTGCGCCAGCTCGCGCTCGGAAGCAACGTCGCGTATGCGCTGTTCGCGATCGACATGCACCTCTACCCGACGCTGCTGCTGAACCTGGCGCTGATCCCGCTCAACGTCTTCCGCCTCGCGCAGCTCCTGCGCGAGCGCCGGCTGATCCAGCGCGCGCTCGAGGCCAGCGAGGTATCGCCCGCCTGGCTGACGCCGTTCATGGACCGCCGCCGCTTCGCCGCCGGCACGGTGCTCTTCCGGCGCGGCGATCCCGCGGACCGCCTCTACTTCCTCGCTGATGGGCGACTCGTCCTCGAGGAGCTCGGCGTCGAGCTCGCACCCGGCGCGCTGTTGGGCGAGATCGGGATCTTCTCGCCGCACGGAAAGCGCACGCAGACCGTGCGCGCGCTCGACGACGTGATGATGTACGAGCTGCGGCGCGACGAGGTGCTCGCGCTGTACCGGCGCGACCCGGGCTTCGGCATCTACCTCGTGCGGCTGATCACCGCGCGGCTGGTCGAAGATCTCGAACGCGTCAGCCTGAATCCGGCGTCGCCACCGGCGGACGCGTCTCGTCCAGCGGCGCCTTCGTGAGCGCGGGCGCGGCCACGGCAATCGGCACCGGCGGCGGCATCAGCTGCTCGCGCAGCACGCGGATCATCGCGGCGACCGGCACGGCCAAGAAGGTGCCGACGAGACCGAACAGCTCGCTGCCGCCCAAGATCGCGATGATGATCCAGAAGGGCGACAGCCCGACGTTCTCCTTGAGCACGCGCGGCGCCACGAAATTGCCGTCGATCTGGTGGATCACGAAGATCAGGACGGCGACGAGCACCGCTTTGCCCAAGCCGTAGGTGGTGAACGCGAGGATCACCGCGGGGATGAACGCGATCAGCGCGCCGGCGTACGGGATGAAGTTGAGCGCGCCCGACACGACGCCGATGAGCAGCGCGTACGGAACGCCGGTGGCCCACAGCATCACGGTGAGCATCGCGCCGAGGATCGAGCCGTCGATCAGCTGACCGCGGATGAACCCGCCGACGACGTTGTCGAGATCCGCGATGATCGCTTCGGCTTTGAGCCGGTTCTTCGCCGGGATGAGCCCGAGAAAGCCGGCCTTGATGTTCTCGGCGTCGAGCAGCATGTACGCCGCCAGCACCGGCACGACGATCGCCGTCGCGAGCACGGAGACCGTCGACATCAGCACGGTGAGCGTCTTGGATGCCGTGTCGAACGCGTTGGTCTGCAGAAACTTCCCGATCTGCATCGGGAGCGACGCGAGGTACCGCTGTTCCTCGACCGGCAGCCGTTTCACCAGCGGGTTGTTCGGATCGCTAGCCCCCTTGAGGAATTGGCTGAGGATCCCCGGAACCGCTTTGGCCGCGCCCTGAATGTCCGCGAGCAGCGGCGGGATCAGCAGCTGCAGGATCGCCGCGCCGACGATCGCGATCAGCACGTACACGAGCAGGATCGCCACGACCAGCGGCAGCCGTTCGTTCAGGCGCCGGACCAGCGGGTAGACCAGATACGCGAAGAACAGCGCGATGACGAACAGCAGCGCCGTCGCCCGCACGTTGCCGAGAAACTGCAGGAAGCCGACGAGCAGGTAGATTGCGACCGCGATGAGCGCCAGCGTCTTGAGCCAGAACGTCACGCGCCGTTCGGCGCGCGACATGCGGGGGCGCGGTCGTGGTACGTCGGGCGGCCGGACGGCGGGATTCACCCTGCCTTCTTTCCCCACGAGCGAGAGGCCGCCCCGCACATATGTCGTAGGGAGGGCGCGATGCGGTTCACTCGGCGTGCGGCGCTCATCGCCGCGGTCGTATCGATGTGCGCGGCCGGGTGCGCCCCGAAGCAGGCCGCGTCCGGCGCCGTGCGCATCGGGATGGTGACGGACGTCGGCGGCCTCGGAGACCGCTCGTTCAACGACTCCGCGTACGCGGGGCTCGTGCGCGCGAAGACCGACCTGCACGCTACCACGACGGTACTGCAGTCGCACTCGGCGGCGGACTACCAGATCAACATGACGGTGCTCGCGAACAAAGAGTACGACGAGATCTTCGCGATCGGGTTCCTGATGGCAAAAGACGTCGACGAGGTCGCGGAACGCTACGCCAAGCGGCACTTCGCGATCATCGACGCGGTGGTCGACCGGCCCAACGTGACGTCGGTGACGTTCAAAGAGGAAGAAGGCTCGTTCCTCGCCGGCGCGCTCGCCGCGATGACGACCAAGACGAAGAAGATCGCGTTTCTGGGCGGGCTCGACATCCCGCTGCTGCGCAAGTTCGAAGCCGGCTTCGCCGCCGGCGCGCGCGAGATCGACCCGTCGGTGACGGTGCTGGTGAAGTACGTCGGCTCGTTCGAGGACGTCGCGGCCGGCAAAGAGCTCGCGGGCGTGCAGTTCGACCAGGGCGCCGACATCATCTACGTTGCCGCGGGCAAGGCGGGACTCGGAGCGATCGATCAGGTGAAGCGGCGCGACGGCGCGTTCGTGATCGGCGTGGATTCCGACCAAGACGCGATCGCGCCCGGCAAGATTCTCACCAGCATGATCAAGCGGGTCGACATCGGCGTGTTTCGCGTCAGCCAGCAGGCGGTGGCGCACCAGCCGCGCTCGCCCCGGTTGATTCTCGGGCTGAAAGAAGGCGGGGTCGGGCTGACGGATTTCAAGTACACCAAAAGCGTCGTGACGCCGCAGAAGATCGCCGTGCTCGACAAGCTCAAAGCGGCGATCATCGCGGGAAAATTGGCTGCTCCGTCCACGCGGGAGGAACTGGCATCGTTCAAACGCGTTCCGCTCTAGTCGCGCGCGGCGTGCGCAAGCGCTTCGGCGCGGTGCAGGCCGTCGACGGCGTCGACCTCGAGCTCTATCCGGGCGAGATCCACGCGCTGGTCGGTGAGAACGGCGCGGGCAAGTCGACGCTGGCCGCGATCGCGTACGGCGCGGTTCGCGCGGACGAAGGCACCGTCGAAGCGGACGGTGTCGTCGGTCTCGTGCACCAGCACTTCAAGCTGATCGACCGGCTCCGCGTGTGGGAGAACGTGCTGCTCAACCGCGAGCCCAAGCGCGGCTGGACGATCGACGTCCCCGCCGCGCGTGAGCGCGTGCGCGCGCTGTCGTCGGCGTACGGACTCGCGGTCGACCCGGACGCGCTGGTTGAGACGCTGCCCGTCGGCATCAAGCAGCGCGTCGAGCTGCTGCGCGAGCTCGACCGCGAGCCGAGCGTGCTGCTGCTCGATGAGCCGACGGCGGCGCTCGCGCCAAGCGAGATCGCGTCGTTCTTCAGCACGATCGCCGATCTCGCCAAGCGCGGCACGGCTGTTCTCGTGGTGACGCACAAGCTCGGCGAGGTGATCGCGTACTCGCAGCGCGTCACGGTGATGCGTGCGGGCCGCGTGGTCGCCACGCACCTGACGAACGAAACGAACGCCGATCAGATCGCGCGCGAGATGGTCGGCGGCGAAGTCCCCGCGCTGGCGGCGCGCGCGGCAATGGCCGGCTCGCTGCTGCTCGAAGCGCGCGGCCTCTCGGCACGGTCCGGGACGAGCGCGATCACGGACGCGTCGTTCGAGGTGCGCGCCGGGGAGATCGTCGGCATCGCGGGCATCGAAGGCAACGGTCAATCCGCGCTCGCCGACGCGCTCGCGGGCGTCGTGCCGTTCGCCGGCGACGTGGTCTTCGACGGCGCCCATTTGCACGCGGACGATCCGCCGGCGGCGCGGTTGCAGCGCGGGATTCGCGTGATCCCGCAAGACCGCCGCGGCGAGGCGCTCGTGCTCGACTGGAACGTGCGCGACAACGTCGCGCTCGGCCGCCAGCGCACGCTCGCGCTGGGGAAGTTCGGCGACGCGGCGCGCGAGGTGATCGAGCGGTTCGACGTGCGCCCGCCCGACGCGGACGCGGTCGTCGCGCAGCTCTCCGGCGGCAACCAGCAGAAGATCGTCGTCGGCCGTGCGCTCACCAGCGCACCCAAGCTCATCGTCGCGTACCAGCCGACGCGCGGCATCGACATCGGTGCCGCCGCGCTCGTGCAGTCGCGGCTGATCGAGGCGCGCAACGGCGGCGCGGGCGTCCTGCTGATCTCGTTCGAGCTCGACGAGATCTTCGCGTGCGCCGACCGCGTGCTGGTGATCGCGAACGGCAAGTTCGTCGGCACGTTCGACCGTGCGAGCATCGACCGCGGGCGCATCGGCGCGCTGATGGCGGGGCACGCGTGAACGCCACGGCGATGCGCAGCAGCCGCACGGTGCGCGATTTGATCGTCGTGCTGGTGCTCGTGTTCGGCGTCGGCTCGATCGCGATGCTGCTCGCCCACGTGTCGCCGGTCGTCGGGTTCGGCGCGCTGTTCGACGGCGCGTTCGGCACGCGCTCGGAGCTCGCGGAAACGCTCGTGCAGACGACGAGCCTGCTGTTCCCGGCGCTCGGGATCGCGGTCGCGTTCCGCGCGGGACTGTTCAACATCGGCGCGGAGGGACAGCTGATCCTCGGCGGCTTCGCGGCCGGCTGGCTCGGCGCGCAGTTCCCGCTGCCCGGCTACTTCGCGGTCCCGATGGTGCTGCTGGGCGGCGCGCTGGCGGGCGGCGCGTGGGGCGCGATCCCGGGCTTTCTGCGCGCGCGCTTCGGCGCGAATGAAGTGATCGCGACGCTGATGCTCAACGTCGTCGCGGTGCTGCTCACCACGTATCTGGTGACCGGGCCGCTGCAGCAAGGCGGCGCCGGCGCGTCGGAGACGGCCGCGCTGCCGAAAGCGGCCCAGCTTCCCGACCTCATCTCGGACTCGCGGCTCACGTGGGCGTTCATCATCGCGCTGGTTCTCGCGTTCGCGCTGCGCTGGCTCCTGCAGCGCACGGTGTTCGGCTACGAGCTGCGCGCGGCGGGCGAAGCACCGGAAGCCGCCAAGCGCGCGGGCATCGATCTCGGGCGCACAGCACTGTTGGCGATGGCAATGTCGGGCGCGATCGCGGGCCTGGGCGGCGCAACGGTCGTCACCGGAGTGCTCCACCGCTTCAACACGGGGTTGTCGCCGGGCTACGGCTTCATCGCAATCGCCGTCGCGCTGGTCGGCAACCTCGACCCGCTCTGGATCATCGTCGCCGCGTTCGCGTTCGGCGTGCTGCAGAGCGGCGGCATCGCGATGCAGGCCGAAGCGGGCGTCCCGCGCGAGGTCGTCTCGCTCATCACCGGTTTGGTCATCATCGCGCTCGCGGGACGCCGCGTCGTCGCAAGCCGGAGGTCGACGTGAACGCGTTCGCCGCGCGGAGGCCGACATGAACGCCACAGTCGCCGCCGACCGGAGGCCGACGTGAACGCCACGCTTGCCGCCGTCCTTGCCGTGCTCGGGCTGACGCTGGTCAAGGCGACGCCGCTCATCTACGCCGCGCTGGGCGGCGTGCTCAGCGAGCGCTCGGGCGTGGTGAACATCGGGCTCGAAGGCATTCTGATCGCAGGTGCGTTCACGTCCGTCGTGGTCAGCGGCGCGACGGGGAGCCCGCTGCTCGGCGCGTTCGCCGGCATTCTCGCCGGGATGCTGCTTGCTGCGATTCTTGCTTTCGTGTCCACGCGGCTCGCGGTCGACCAGATCGTCGCCGGCACCGGGCTCAACATCGCAGCGCTCGCCGCGGCGGCGTTCGGGCTCGTGCTCGTGTACCACCAGCCCGGCGCATCGCACGAAGTTCCCGCGTTCGGGCGCACCGGCGAGACGGTGCTGATCGTGCTCGCGTTCGTCGCCGCGGCGGCGCTGCATCTCGTGCTGACGCGCACGCCGTGGGGCCTGCGCGTGCGCGCCTGCGGCGAGGATCCGAGCGCCGCGGAGTCGGCCGGGATCGACGCGCTCAAGACGCGCTTCTGGGCCGTCGTCGTGGGCGGCGCGATCTGCTCGCTAGGCGGCGTGTACCTCTCGCTCGCCGAGCTCGACTTGTACTCCGACGGCATGACCGCCGGCCGCGGCTTCATCGCGCTCGCCGCGGTGATCTTCGGCCGCTGGACGCCGCTGGGCGCAACGGGCGCGGCGCTGTTCTTCGGCTTCTTCGCGGCGCTCCAGTACTCGCTGCAGCGCGCCGGCGTCCCGAGCGAGCTTATGCAGGCGCTGCCGTATCTCGCGGCGCTCGTCGCGCTGGCGGGCTTCGCAGGCCGCGTCCGCGCGCCCGCGGCCGACGGCGTTCCGTACGTTCGCCAGTAAAGGCACCCGTTTACCGAAAGCACCTTGACTTTCGTCGCACCCTGCCGACATATATATGTACTATGCGGGTACCACGACGTCTCGTTGCCGCCGTCGTTCTTCTCGCCGTTCCGCTCGCCGGTGTTTCACCCGCGGGCGCGACCGGTATGGCAGGGCCGCTGGCTGACTTCCAGGCCCAGCTCAACACATACTCGATGCGCGCGCCGGGGCACATCGGGATCGCGATCCAAGACCTGCGCACCGGCGAGACGAGCGGGATCAACGCCGGCGCCGAGATGCCGGCCGCTTCGACGATCAAGATTCCGGTCATGGTCGAAGTGTTCAAGCAACTGCTGGCGGGCAAGTTCGACCTCAACACCAAGCTGAAGCTGCGCAGGTCGGACAAGGACTGGGGCTCGGGCGATCTCGCCGGGGCGCGCGTCGGCTCGAGCTACACGGTGCAGCGGCTGCTCTCGCTCATGATCGACGTGAGCGACAACACGGCGACGAACATGCTGATCCGCCTGGTGGGCCGGCAGAACATCAACGACTCGATGACCGAGTACGGGCTGACGCACACACGGCTGCGCGACTTCATCCGCTCCGAAGGCAACGGCATCCGCTGGGCGCTGCGCTCGAGCCCCGCCGACATGATGCACCTGCTCGGCAAGATGGCGAAGAAAGAGCTCGTCGACGAATGGGCCTCAGGAGCGATGATCGATATTTTGCGCGACCAGCGGCACAACGGGCTGCTCCCGCAACCGCTGCCGGTGGGCACCGACATCGCGCACAAGACCGGCACGCTGCACGACACGCTCAATGACGTCGGCATCGTCTACGGGCCCGGTGGTGACGACCGCTACGTGATCGCGGTGATGACGACCGACCTGCGTACGCTGGAGTCCGGCCGCCGCTTCATCCGCGGCGTCTCGAAGATGGCGTACACCGCGCTGAACAAGCTTGCGACGTTACCGGACGACGGCAGCTTCAACCCGAATGCCGAGTCGGAGCACGCCGCTCCGCAAATGCCGGATCAGAAGATGTGGGCGCCACCCAACGCAGCCCCGGCTCCGACGACCGGCGCACCGGCTGAAGTACCGGCCGCCGTTCCGTCGCCCGCGCCGTAACTCAGCTCGCCGCCGCGGCCCGGCGCACGCCGTAGGTCGGCGTGAGCCATGAAGCATATTGCGGCATCCCGCCGCGGATCGCGCGGTCGTAGAGCTCGATCAGCGCGCCCGCGATCGGGCCGCGCTCGCCGTTGCCGACGGGACGATAGTCGACCGACTCGATCCACTGGATGCCCGCGGCGCTGCCGGTGATGAACAGCTCGTCCGCGACGACCAGCTCGCTGCGGTCGATCGGGCGCTCCACCACGTCCAGACCGAGCTCGTTCTTCGCAAGCGTAATGATCGCGCGGCGCGTGACGCCCTCGAGGATGTTCTGCGACGGGTCGGGCGTGTAGAGCACGCCGCGCCGCACCATGAAGACGTTCTCGGCCGAGCCTTCGCAGACATGGCCTTCGGCCGACAGCATGATCGCCTCGTCGAAGCCGTTCATCACCGCTTCGCTCTTCGCGAGCGCGCTGTTCACGTACGTGCCCGTGATCTTGCCGCGCGCGGGCGCCATCGTGTCGTCGATGCGGCGCCACGAGCTCACGCCGACTTTGAGCCCGCGCTGCGCGTCGAAGTAGCGCTCGAACGGGATCGCGACCATCGCGAACGCGGTCGGCACGCCGTGCAGGCGGACGCCGATGTCTTCGCCGGCCTTGTACGCGAACGGGCGCACGTAGGCGTCGCTGCGCAGGTTGTTGCGCGCGCACAGCTCGACCGTCAGGTCGCACAGCTCCGCCGTCGTGTGCGGGAGGTCCATCAGCAGGATGCGCGCCGACTGCGCGAGGCGGTCGTAGTGGTCGGCGAGCTGGAGCAGGTAGAGCTCCTCGTCGCGCGCGTTCCAGAAACCGCGCACGCCTTCGAAACAGCCCGTGCCGTACTGGAGGCCGTGGGTGAGCAGGCCGACCTTCGCATCGTCGTAGCGTGCGAAGCGGCCGTCGGCGTAGACCGTCAGGTCGCCCAGGTGCATGAAGTCGCGGTCCTCCGGTGGTAAGCAGCCGTCGTGCGCGAGGTGTTCGCGACGTTCCTCCGCCTCGGATGCACGTCGTTCGGCGGCCCGATTGCTCATCTGGCCTATTTCCGCCGGACCTTCGTGGAGGAGCGGCAGTGGCTCGACGAGGCGACCTTCGCCCGGATCGTCGCGTTTTGCTCGGTACTGCCGGGACCCACCTCGAGCCAGGTAGGGATGCTGGTGGGCCTCACGCGCGGCGGCCCGCTCGGGGCTTTTCTGGCCTGGCTGGGTTTCACGGCGCCGTCGGCGATCGCCATGATCGCCATCGCGGCGGCACTGGGCGGGGCGGAGCGGCACCAGACCCCGCCGTGGTTCGGCGGGCTGCTGGCGGGGTTGTTCGCGGCGGCCGCCGCGGTGGTGGCGCAGGCGGTAGTCGGGTTGGCGGGGTCGCTGTGCACCGACGTGCCGACCAAAGTGATCGCCGTGGCGAGCATGGCGGCGACGCTGGCGCTGCGGCCGTTTCCCGGGTTCCAGTGGGTTGCGATCGCGCTCGGCGCGCTGGCGGGCGCGCTCGCACTGCGGGCGCCGGAGCTGCGGCACGACGCGCTGCCGATCCGCGTGCCGCGGCCGGTGGCGATCGGCGCGGGGATCGTGTTCGTCGCCGCGCTCGCGGTGACGGCGCTGCCGAAGACGCCCACGCTGGCGTTCATCGCGACGCTGATTCGCGCGGGCTCGCTGGTGTTCGGTGGCGGGCATGTCGTGCTGCCGCTGCTGCAGAGCATGATCCGCGACCGCCTCATAAGCGCCGAGAACTTCTTCGCGGGCTACGGCGCCGTGCAGGCGATGCCGGGGCCGCTTAACACGTTCTCGTCGTTCCTGGGCTACGCGAATCTTTCGCCGCTGCACGGCATTCCGGGCGCGCTAGTCGCGACGGTGCTCATCTTTCTGCCCTCGTTCGCGCTGATCTTCGCGATCGCGCCGGTGTGGAACCGCGTTGCCGGCGCTCCGCGCGCGGCGGGCGCGGTCCGCGGCGCAAACGCGAGCGTCGTCGGACTGCTTGGCGCGGTGCTGTACGACCCCGTGCTGCTTTCGCTCGGGGTGAGCTGGGTGCGGATCGGGATCGCGGTGGCCGCCTTTGCGGCGATCGCGATGTGGCGAGTCGCGCCGTGGATCGTCGTCGTCGCGGCAGCGCTCCTCGGCGCGCTGCTGGGCGCTTGAGGTGCCGCGCGGGACCTGCCGGCTACAGCTCATCCTGCGACAGGCTCGGGATGGCGGCGAGGCGTACCTCCGTCGCTTGACGTGACAGCCTCCGGCAGCCGCGCAGCGGATTTTCAGTCGCTCATCATGACGCTCCAGCAGTACTGGGCGGAGCAGGGCTGTGTCGTGCTCCAGCCCTATGACGCGCATGTCGGTGCCGGGACGTTTCATCCCGCGACGACGCTGCGAAGCCTGGGGCCCGATCCGTGGCGCGCGGCGTACGTGCAGCCGTCGCGGCGGCCCACCGACGGGCGGTATGGCGAGAACCCGAACCGGCTCGGCCATTACTACCAGTTTCAGGCGATTCTCAAGC
This sequence comes from Vulcanimicrobiota bacterium, assembly GCA_028287565.1. Lineage (GTDB taxonomy): Bacteria > Vulcanimicrobiota > Vulcanimicrobiia > Vulcanimicrobiales > Vulcanimicrobiaceae > Vulcanimicrobium. The sequence continues at coordinate 11,581 of JAQBPK010000172.1, read as the reverse complement.
CCTCGCCGCCGAACGCGCAGGAACTCTATCTCGAGAGCCTGCGGCGAATCGGGATCGATCCGCTCGTGCACGACATTCGCTTCGTCGAGGACGACTGGGAGAGCCCGACGCTCGGCGCGTGGGGCTTGGGCTGGGAAGTGTGGTGCGACGGCATGGAGGTCAGCCAGTACACGTACTTCCAGCAGGTTGGCGGGATCGAGTGCGATCCGGTCTCGGTGGAGTACACGTACGGGCTCGAGCGGCTCGCGATGTACGTGCAGGGCGTCGAGAACGTGTACGATTTGAACTACAACGGCCGCGAGGGCACCGAGCGCGTGACCTACGGCGACGTGTTCCTGGAAAACGAGCGCGAGCTCTCCGCGTACAGCTTCGAGCACGCGAACACGGAGCTGCTGTTCCGCCGTTTCGCCGACGCCGAGGCTGAATGCAACGCGCTGCTCGGGCACGGCTTGCCGCTGCCGGCGTACGACGAGTGCATCACCGCGAGCCATACGTTCAACCTGCTCGACGCGCGCGGCGTCATCAGCGTAACAGAGCGGCAAGCGTACATCGGGCGCGTCCGCGCGCTGGCGAAAGCGTGCTGCGAGAGCTGGCTCGCGCGCAGCGCCGCGGCGCGCTGACCCGATGGCCGAGCTGCTGCTGGAGCTGTTCTCCGAAGAGATCCCCGCGCGCATGCAAGCCGCGGCCGCCGAGCAGCTGCGGGAACGCATCACCGCGCGATTGGCGGAAGAACGGCTGGCGTTCGCGCGCGCGCAGGCGTTCGTCACGCCGCGCCGGCTGACGCTCGTCGTGGACGGTTTGCCGGAGCGCCAGCCGGACGTCGAGGAAGAACGCAAAGGCCCGCACGTCGGCGCGCCGCAGAAAGCGCTCGACGGTTTCGTGAAGTCGGCCGGGCTCACGTCGCTCGAAGGCGCCGAAGTGCGCACGGTCGGCGGCGCCGACTACTACTATGTACTTCGCAAGTCTCCGGGCCGTCGCACTGCCGACGTGGTGCGCGACGCCGTCACCACGGCCATCGAGTCGTTCGCATGGCCGAAGTCGATGCGCTGGGGCAGCGGTGCGATGCGCTGGGTGCGGCCGCTTCAGAACGTGCTGTGCGTCCTCGACGGTGCCGTGGTGGACGTCGCGTTGCGCGATCACGGGCTGCGAGCGAACAACGTCACGCGCGGCCACCGCTTCGCCGCGCCGGAGCCGATCACGGTGTCGTCGTTCGACGACTACGCGCGCAAGCTGCGCGACGGGTTCGTCGTGCTCGATGCCGCCGAGCGCAGAGCGATCGTTGCCGGTCGCATCGCCGCGCTCGCAGCCGGAGAAGGGCTGACCGCCGCGGATGATTCCGGGCTGCTCGACGAAGTGTCGGGGCTCGTTGAATGGCCGGTGCCGCTGATCGGCTCGATCGACGAGCACTTCATGGACGTCCCGCGCGAAGTGCTCACCACGACGATGCGCGCTAACCAGAAGTACTTCGCGCTGGAAACCGCGGCCGGTGCGCTCGCGCCGCGCTTCATCGTCGTCGCGAACATCGAAGCGAAGGATGGCGGCGCGGCCATCGTCGCCGGGAACGAGCGCGTCCTGCGCGCGCGCCTGTCCGACGCGAAGTTCTTCTGGGAGCAAGACCTCAAGACACCGCTCGCCGCGCGCGTGCCGAAGCTGAACGACCTCGTCTTCCACGCGAAGCTCGGGACGATCGGCGACAAGGCGCGGCGTCTCGAGCTGCTCGCGCCCCAGCTCGCGCAGAACGTACGACCCAACAGCTCCGGGCCGGCGCGGCAATCGCCGGCCGATTCCGCGGAGCTGCCGCTGGTGGCGCGCGCGGCGCTGCTGTGCAAGGCCGATCTCGTCAGCGCGATGGTCGGTGAGTTTCCCGAGCTCCAGGGAAAGATGGGGCGCTACTACGCGCTCGCGGACGGCGAGGATCCGCGCGTCGCCGACGCGATCGGCGAGCACTACGCGCCGCTCGGACCCAACGACCGCTGCCCGTCCGCACCGTTCTCCGTTGCGGTCGCGCTCGCGGACAAGCTGGACACGCTGGTCGGTTTTTTCGGCGCCGGCGAGAAGCCGACGGGCTCGCGCGATCCGTTTGCGCTGCGCCGGGCCGCGCTGGGCGTCATTCGTTTGATCGTCGAGAACCGCTTGCGCGCTGGTCTTGCCGGCGAGATCGCATTCGCCCATGGCCTCTACGCGAAGCAGCAGCCCGCCTTCATGCAGGACGCGGGCCCGCAGCCCGGCCCGCTCGCCGCCGAGCTGCTCGACTTCTTTGCCGACAGGCTGAAGGTGTATCTGCGCGAGCGCGGAGTGCGGCACGACCTCATCTCCGCCGTGTTCAGCCTGCGGGACGAAGACGATCTCGTCCGGCTGCTCGCCCGCGTCGACGCGCTCGGCACGTTCCTCGCAACCCCGGACGGCGCGAACTTGCTGAGCGCATACAAGCGCGCCTCGAACATCGTGCGCGTCGAAGAGCGCAAAGACAAACAAAGCTACGACGGTCCGATCGCGCCTCAGCTCTTGCAGCAGCATGAAGAGATGCAGCTGGACGCCGAGCTGAAGCGAGCAACTCGTGAGATTACGGAGCACGCGGCAGCGGAAGACTTTGCCGGCGCGATGGCAGCGCTCGCACGGCTGCGGCCGTACGTCGACACCTTCTTCGACAAAGTCACCGTGAACGCCGGCGATCCCGCGTTGCGCGCGAACCGCCTGCGGCTGCTTTCCGGGATTCGCTCCGCGCTCGGCGCTGTCGCGGACTTCTCGAAGATTGAAGGGTAAGAGCGCGTCGTGGGCTGGGAGTGGATGGAAGGCTCGCGGGCCTTCGACGTGACGTGGGGGCTCGTGACGGGCGCGATCTGTCTCGCGCTCGCCGTGCCGATCTTATGGTGGTGGCTCCCTGAGCACCGGCGCTCGTTCTTCCCGCGCGCGATCGACCCGCAGTATCGGCTCCAGCTCGCGTATGGTTTGTTCTGCATGGCGATGGCCGGGACGAACATCGGCTGCCGCGCGATCCCGCACGACGATCTCCCGCTCGTCCACCCGGCGTTCTTTCTGATCACGGTCGCGCTCGTCATCGCGCTCGCACCGCGCATCGTGGTCATGGCACTGCATCGCGATGCGCCGGCGCCCGGCGCCGTGCAGACCGCATCCGGCAGCGTCTCGCAGCAGCCGTAGCCGCGTGAGGGATTCGTGAGCGCTCGTTCGATCGCCGTCCTCGCAGCCGGCATGATTGCGGTGGCGAGCGCGGTGATCGCTGCGCCCGGTATCACCACGCTGCCGACAGGCTGGCGCATCCGCGGGCCGGAAGGCGCCGTCGCGACCGTCGGCACCATGCCCCATGGCATCGTGATCTCGCGCGACGGCTCGCGCGTGATCGAGCTTGAGGCCGGATACCGCAAGCCGGCGTTGCGCGTCCTCGACGCGACGTCGCTGCGTGAGATCCGCGCGATCCCGCTTTCCGGCGCGTTCGGCGTGCCGCTGCGCGATCTGGACGGGGATGGCGTGTGGGTCAGTGTCGCGGGCTCGTTCCAAGAACAGCTCGCGCACGTCGATATCGCGAGCGGCAAGGTCGATCGCAACGTCTCGCTGCCGCTGCCGTTCTTCCCGGTCGCGCTCGCGCGCGCCCCCGATGGAACTCTCGCCGCCGCCGGCGATCTCGGCGACCGTGTCGCGTTCGTCGATCCGGTTGCGGAACGCATTGTCGCGCGCGTCGCCGTCGGGCGGCATCCCGCCGCGCTGGCGTTTTCCGCGGACGGTAAGTCGCTGTACGTCGCCGACCGCGGTGCTTCGCAGGTCGACGTGATCGATGTTGCGTCGCGCACGGTGCGCGCCCACATCACGGTCGGCTTGCACCCGGTCGCGCTCGCGAGCGACGGGCGCCGCTTGTACGTCGCCGACAGCGACGATGACGACGTCGCGGTCGTCGATCTCGCCGCCGAGCGCGTCATCGCGCGCGTGCCCGTCCCGTTCGCGCAACGCGACGCCGTCGGCGCGTCACCGAACGCGCTTGCGCTCGACGGTGATCGCCTCTACGTCTCGTGCGGCGCGGCGAACGCGATCGCCGTCTTTCGAACCACCGCCGATGGCCTGGCGCCGCTCGGCGCGATTCCCACCGGCTGGTATCCCACGGCCGTCGCCGTCGATCGCGCGCGCGGCGTGCTGTTCGTCGCGAACGGGAAGGGCGAGTCCAGCCATCCGAACCCGCGCATGAGCCCGTACCCGCCGGCGATGGAAACGGCGTCGCCTCAGTACGTCGCCAACCAGCTCGTGGGCTCGATCCGCCGCATCGCGCTCCCCGACGACGCCGCGCTTGCGAATGGCCTGCGCGACGTCACCTCGCTCGCGCAGCATGAAGCGCTGCCGCCGAGCGAGATCGTGCGACCGAACGGACCGATCCGCCACGTCGTCTACGTCATCAAGGAGAACCGTTCGTACGACCAGGTTCTCGGCGACATTGCGGGCGCGGACGGCGATCCGCGGCTGGTGCTGTTCGGCGCGAAGATCACGCCGAACCAGCACGCGCTCGCGCGGCGCTTCGGGATCTTCGACCGCTTCTTCGAGAACGCGCACGTGAGCGCCGACGGCCACAACTGGGCCACCGCCGCGTTCGCGAACGACTACCTCGAGAAAATGTGGCCTCCCAACTACGCGAGCCGGCGCGGGCCGTACGATTTCGAGGACGCCGCCGAAGCGTCGGTCCCGCACGCCGGCTATCTGTGGGACGTCGCCGCCGCGCACGGCATATCGCTGCGCAACTACGGCGAGTTCGTCACCGCCGGCCCGGCCGGCGCGACGCCTGTCGCCGTGTTCGACGACGCGCTGCGCTCGCGCACCGACCGCAGCTTCGCGACGTTCGACATGGGCATTCCCGACGTCGACCGCTTCGCCGAGTGGAAGCGCGAGTTCGACGCGTACGAGCGGACGGGCACGCTCCCGCAGCTCGAGATCGTGCGCTTTCCGCGCGACCACACGAGCGGAACGCGTGAAGGCAAATCGACGCCGCAGGCGATGGTCGCCGACAACGACCTCGCCGTCGGGCGGCTCGTCGACGCGATCTCGCACTCCTCCGACTGGGCGAGCACCGCCATCTTCGTGATCGAGGACGACGCGCAGAACGGCCCCGACCACGTCGACGAGCAGCGCGCGCCGTTCTGGCTGATCTCGCCGTACGCCGCGGGCGGCCTGCAGCACACGGCGTACACGCAAGCCTCGGTGCTCCGCACGATCGAGATCCTGCTGGACCTTCCGCCGATGTCAGCGTACGACGCGGGCGCGCTGCCGCTGACCGCCGCGTTCCGCACGAAACCGCGGCTTCAGCCGTTCGACGCGCTACCCGCGCAAGTTGACCTGAACGCGAAGAACCCGCGCCGCGCATATCGGAGCGGCGACAGCGCGCACCTCGATCTCACGGCTGCGGACCGCATCGATCCGGGCGAGATGAACGACATCCTCTGGCACGCCGTGAAAGGCCCGCGCGCGACGCCGCCCCCGTACGGGCTGTTTAAGTGAATGCCGAGCGCTCGTTCGCGACGCCGGTTTCAGGTCCAACGAGTCGCAAGGCGGCCGGATGGCGCACCTGACCTTTCGCTGACCGGGTACGATCGGAGTCGACGGGCTGACCGTAGTCGGGGGGCGCCGCCGGATTCCGGAGTAGCATCGACACGATGGACCATGTGATCGCCGCCCGCGCGCAGATGGGAACGTCGCTCGCGTTCCACATCGTGTTCGCCGCGCTCGGCGTCGGGCTTCCGCTGCTCGTCGTCATCGCCGAAGGCCTGTGGCTGCGCACGAAAAAGCGTGCGTACTACGACCTCGCGCGCACCTGGTCCAAAGGGATGGCGATCCTGTTCGCCGTCGGCGCCGTGTCCGGAACGATCCTGTCCTTCGAGCTCGGGTTGTTGTGGCCGACGTTCATGAAATACGCCGGCGGGGTCATCGGCCTGCCGTTCTCGCTCGAAGGCTTCGCGTTCTTCATCGAAGCGATCTTCATCGGGCTCTATCTCTACGGTTGGGAGCGCCTCAGCCCGAAGGCGCACTGGCTCAGCGGCGTGCCGATCGTGATCAGCGGAGCCGTTTCGGCGGGCTTCGTCACGATGGCGAACGCGTGGATGAACATGCCGACGGGCTTTCGCCTTGAGAATGGCAAGGTGGTCGACGTGCATCCGATCGCCGCGATGCTCAGCCCGCCGTGGCTGGTCGAGGTGCTGCACACGACGATCGCCGCGTACGTCGTCACCGGCTTCGGCGCGGCCGCGGTCTGCGCGTACGCGCTGCTGCGCCGCAGCGCCGAAGACCGCCGCGAGCAGGTGCGCGCCGGCCTCACCATCGCGATGATCGTCGCCGCGATCGCGATTCCGCTGCAGTGGATCGTCGGCGACGTGATCGCGCGCTTCGACGCCGACAACGAGCCCGCGAAGTTCGCGTCGCTCGAAGCGCTGTTCAAGACGCAGCGCAACGCGCCGATCACGATCGGCGGCATCGTCACCGGCGACGGCGTGCGCTACGGCATCGTGATCCCCAGCGGCCTGAGCCTGCTCGTCGCGTTCGACCCGAACGCCGAGGTGAAAGGCCTCGACCGCATCCCGGAAAACGAACGCCCGCCGGTCGCCGCCGTGCACTACTCGTTCGACACGATGGTCGGCAGCGCGTCGCTGCTGCTGCTGGTCGCGATCGCGTGGACGATCGCCGCGCTGCGCAAACGCACGCTTCCGCGCTGGCTGCTCGTCGGCATCGCGGTCTGCGGGCCGGTGTCCGTGCTGGCGATGGAGGCCGGCTGGTTCGTCACCGAGTTCGGCCGCCAGCCGTGGATCGCGCGCGGCCTGCTGCGCACCGCGGACGCGGTGACCATCGCGCCCGGCTTGGACGTGCAGTTCTACGGCTTCTCGCTCGTGTACGTGATCCTCGCCGCGACGTGCTGGTGGCTGCTGCGCCGCGTCGGCAACAAGCCGCGCGGCGGCGAGCGCACGAACGTCGCGCGGAGCAGGACGTGACGCCGGTGCTCGGCGCGGCGCTGGTCGCGCTCGGCGCGCTCGCGCTGTACGCGGTGTTCGGCGGCGCGGACTTCGGCGGCGGCGTGTGGGATCTGCTCGCGAGCGGTCCGCGCCGTGACGCCCAGCGCGACGCGATCTCCAACGCGATCGGACCGGTGTGGGAGTCCAACCACGTCTGGCTCATCTTCGCGCTGGTCACGCTGTTCACGTGCTTTCCGCCCGCCTTCGCTGACGTGATGACATATCTGAACGCGCCGCTCACGCTCGCGCTCGTAGGCGTCGTGCTGCGCGGCGCGGCGTTCGTGTTCCGCAACCACGCGTCCGACGCCGTGACGCTCGCGCGCTCGTGGACGCTGGTGTTCGGCGCGGCGTCGATCGTCGCACCGTTCTTCCTCGGCGACGCAGCAGGCGCGCTCGCGACCGGGCACTACGCCTGGACGTCGCCGTTCGCGCTGTCGGTCGGCGTGTTCGCCGTGACGCTTTGCGCACAAGTCGCGGCCGTCTTCCTACTGCGCGAGACGGAAGACGCCGCGCTGCGCGAGGATTTCCGCCGCCGCGCGATCCGCGCGACGCTCGCCGTCTGGGTCGCCGGACTGATCCCGATGCTGCTCGCCCACCAAGCCGAACCGGAGTTCTACGCGGCGCTCACCGGAGCGGCCGCGCGGATCGCCATCGCCATCGCGCTGCTTCTCGGCGTCGTCGTGATGCTGCTCGTGGCGCGCCGCCGAGACGGGCTCGCGCGCGCCGCCGTCGGCGCCGAAGCGCTGGCGGTGCTCGCGGGCTGGTTCGGCGCGCAGTTCCCGGCGCTGGTCCCCGGCCGTTGGACGCTCGAATCCGCGGCATCCTCGCCCGCCATGCTCGAAGCGTTCCTCATCGCGGCCGCGTGCGGCGCGGTCGTACTGATCCCATCCTTGGTGCTGCTGTTCGCCGTCTTCAAACGGGGCGCAGGCTCAGCGGCGTCGGAAAGCGCAACGGGGGAACTGCACTAGTCCGCGCCAGCGCTGAGGTCGGCATTCACATGCGGCAAGCAGTTCAGTTCGGAACGTTCGCGCTCTTGGCCGTGGTGGCCGGCATCAGCTTCGTGCTGCAGGCGAGCGTCAACGCGCGCCTGCGAACCGGGCTGGACTCGCCGAACTGGGCGGCGCTCGCGAGCTATGCCGGCGGCACGATCGCGATGGCACTCGTCGTGCTCGCGACGCGCGACCCGATGCTGTCCACAGATGCGATCCAGAAAACGCCGTGGTGGTCGTGGACCGGCGGGCTGTGGGGCGCCGTGTACGTCGTGATCATCATCGTGCTGCTGCCGCGGCTGGGAACCGCGGCCGTCATCGCGCTCTTCGTGCTCGGCCAGATGGTCGCGTCGCTCGCGTTCGACAACTTCGGCCTGTTCGGCGTCCCCAAGCATCCGGCCGACGCGGCGCGCATCATCGGCGCGCTGCTGCTGGTGGCCGGCGTCGTCCTGATTCGGCGCTAAGGAGCACGTTGATGAACCAATGGGCCGCGGTTGGTGCGGTCGCTGTCGGCGGCGCGATGGGATCGGTGTTCCGCTTCTTGGTCGGGATCTGGTTTCTGCAGCGCGTCGGGCCCGGCTTTCCGTGGGGCACGTTCGTCGTCAACATGAGCGGCGCGTTCGCGATCGGAATGGTCCTGGAGCTGGCGCAGACGCGCATCGGTCTCAACCCGTACGCGCGGCTGTTCCTCGCAACCGGCATACTGGGCGGCTACACGACGTTCTCGGCGTTCGCGTACGAGACGTACCTGCTTGGCCGCGACGCCTTCCCGGCGCAAGCGCTCTTGTACGGTTTCGGAAGCGTCATCGCCGGCGTCGCGGCCGTCTTCCTGGGGATCGCCGTGGCACGCGCCGTATTCGGTTGAGGTGATTCAGCGTGTGCATTTGGCCGGCAGCGTGATCGCACCGTGATGCACCGCGCGCAATTTCTTGCCGCTGGCGCAGCAACCGCCGTGGTGCGGCCCATCGCGGCGTTCGCGCAGCAATCACCTGAGCCCGATCAGCGCTGGAAGGGACACGTTCATGGCGCGGGCGGCGTCGTGGTGTTGCCGGAGCACCGAGCAATCGAGTGGAGCATGGATGCGCTCGATGCCAAGCCGTTCCGGTTGTCGCAGTACCGCCGCGCCGTGGTCGTGCTCAACGTGTTCGCGACGTGGTCGGACAAGTGCCGCGCGCAGCAGCCCGTGCTCAACGAGTTCGCGCTCGCGCATCCGGACGACACCGCGGTGTTCGGCATCACGTACCACGAAGACGACCGCGAAGTGCGCGCGTACCGCAAAGAGCTCGCCGTGCCGTACCCGATCGCGATGGAGCGCCGCCACGACTCGCTGCTCGCGATCTTCGAGAACCAGAACGTCGTCGTGCCCACCACGATCGTGCTGCGCCCCGGCGGCACGCTCTCGTGCGCGTGGACGGGTGAGCGCGACCGCGACTGGTTCGAACGCGAGCGCGACTACGCGCTCGCGTCCTCGCCGTGAAGCGTCAGCGCGTCAGGCCGTTGCGCCGGCGCGGCGCGTCGCTCGTCCGCGCAAGATTCCCACGACCGCACCGGTGATCGCAAAACCGGCGATCCCGTAACCGCCGTCGATCAGCATCAACTGCAGCGGACGCGCCTCGAAGCTGTACAGGTTCGCGAGCATCGCACCGAAGATGCACACGCCGGTCAGGATGCCGACCTGCGCGCCCTTCGCGGCGTCGGCGCGCTCGTAGTGCCACAGCATGTTGTCGAAGCAGTACGAGACCAAGAGGCCGGCGACGAACGAGATGATGAACGGCCAGAAGCCGCTCGCCGACAGCTCTTCCTTCGTTTTCCCGACGGACGCGAGCCACGCACCGCCGAGCACGGTGAACCAGATCGCGCCCCACACGAACAGGACGATGGCGCCCGCGACGATACCGACATAGTTTGGACGACGTTCGGTCATGGACGAACCTCCGCATGGCGGCAAGCCACCGCCTCGTCCAGCCTAGCGCCGCGAAGGGACGATGTCCAGGGCCGATCTGCCGCGGAGGTGCCTACTCGGGATGGCGCAGGTACGCGCGCGGGTCGTCCGCGGAGTCGCGGCCCGCGTAGACGACGCTCTCGCGCAGCACGTAGCCGCCGTAGAGCGCGCACGCCGCGGTCAACAGCGTCCGCACGCGATGGTGCTTCTCCGGGCGCTTGCGCGACAGCAGCGTCGGCAGCATCAGCAGCGCGGGCAGCGCGATTCCGATCCCGAGCGTGTACGTCTTGAGCTTCGCGCCGCGCGCGCCGGTGAACAGCGTCTTTGCAGAATCGCCGGCGGTCCGCTGCCAGTGCACGAGCAGTGCCGCTTCCGCCAGCGACGCGACGAATTCTACTAGCTCGAGCTTCTTCGCGGTGCGCGGCGAGCCGCCGATCAACGCGAGGAGCGCGTTCTGCAGGGCCGCTCCGGTCGACGCGGCGGAGCACACGAAGATCGCCGGAATGTGGCGGCGCCCGGTGAACCACACGGGGATCGCGGTCGCCGACAGCAGCACGCCCGTGTACGACGCCATCAGCGCCGTGGACGGCGCGCCGGTCAGCGCCCGCAGCGGCTTCGCGACCCAGCCCGGCGCGAGCTGCGGCAGCACGCCGTCCGCGTGCAATTGTTCGAGCCCGCGCAGCCCGGCGTTGGTGGAGAACGTGATGAGCGTGTACACGCCGACCGACATCGGCGACTTGAGCTTCGCGATGCGCAGCATGTTGAGGAACCGCTCGGGGCGCCCGAGATCTTTCACGAGCAGCACGCTGCTTACGAGCGCGCCGGCCAGCGCGGTGTAGCGCCCGTTGCGCACGAGCTGCGCGTCGTCCGGATCGCCGCCGCGCGAAGCGAGCGCCGCAAGCGCCGAGCTCGCCGCGGCGATACCGCCCGCGAAGAAGTACGCGACGATCTCCCATTTCCAGTGGGCTTTACGGAGGACGGGATGATCGTAGTACGTCTGCTGGTCGCGGCCGAAACCCCCGTCGCCGCGCTGCATCGTCGCCGCGACCGCGTCGGGCGAGTACGTGCCCGCAGCCGCGTACTGCGCGCCGTGCTTTTGCGCCGGTGCGGCGCCGGCCGGAGTTTCCACTACGCCTGCGGTCGCGAGCCGCGCTGGGCGGACACGCCGTGCGCGGGGGCATGAAACACCGCGAGCCCGACGGCCGCGAGCACCAGCGCGCCAAGCAGTCCGGACGTATACGCTGCCGGCTGGAACGTCGACGGCAGCACCGGTTTCGGCGGCAGGTTGAACACTTCGGGCCGGTCGGGCAGCAGGAAGAACGCGTTGAGCGGCCCGACGTCCCGCGTCTCGGCGCCGTCGACGCCATACAGATGCGCCTCGCGCCCGTCCGCGCGCAGCTTTGCCACCCGCGCCTCGGCTTTGGCGCGCAGCTCCTCGACCGGGCCGAACGTGATCGAGTCGGTGGGACAGGCCTTGGCGCACGCGGGCTCGAGGCCGTCCTTCTGGCGGTCGTAGCAGAGCGTGCATTTCTGCGCGACGCCCTTGTCGGGCTGCACCGCGACGACCCCGAACGGGCACGACGGCACGCAGTACCCGCAGCCGTTGCAGACGTCGGGCTGCACGTACACGTCGCCGAACTCGTTGCGCACGATCG
>JAQBPK010000156.1 GCA_028287565.1 Vulcanimicrobiota bacterium | reverse complement strand
GCGATCGGCAAGGCGATCGTGCGTGCGGGCTGGGCCGATGCGATTGCCGGAGACTTCGCGCACGCGCTGGGACGCCTCGATACGCTCGCGGACGACGGCGATCCGACGGTACTCGCCGATGCCGCTCCGCTCGCCGCGTACGCGCACGTCGCGCTCGGCGACTTCGAAGCGGCAGAGCACGCGGCGAACGGACTCATTGAGACGTGGTCGTTGAGCGACGACCTCGTGCGCTACTCGGGTGCCCTCATCTGGGCGGCGCGCTTCGCGCTGCTGCGCGGCGAGACTACGGCAGCGTACGAGCTGGCACGCGAAGGTGAGCGCATCGCGCGCCCATTCGCACTACGGGCACAAGCCGCGGCGCTGCACGCAACGCTGGCGGAAGCCGCACTGCACGTCGGCGACACTGCTCTGGCCCGCCGCGAAGCGCGCGCAGCACTGCGCTCGGCCGACGCCGCATGGTACGCGCGCGATGCCCAACGCGCGCGTGCGCTGGGCACCCGTATCCTCGCGCGCGCGGATGCGCTCGATGGCGACCTGCTAGCAGCGCTCGCGGCGAGCGGCGACGACGATCCGCTCGCACGCGCGGACGCGGCAACGTTCGCCGCACTGGCGAGTGCAAGCGACGCCGCCGCGCGCCGCGACCGAGCGCGCGCGGAGCTCGCAGGCGCGACACCGGTGGACGGCGCGGACGCGGTGGCGCTGTGGTCGGCAGCGGAGATGCTGGACCTGCTCGACGCGCTCGCGGGCCGCGACGTGGAGACGCGGCTGCGCAGCACGCCGTTCGACGGTCTGATCGCACGCCGCGCGGAACCGGTACGGCTCGCCACCTTCGCGGGGACGCTACGCGAGACCGCACGCGGGGCGCAGCCGGCAAGGGCGTACGCCGATGCGTTCACTGAAGCAACGCACGGCGGCCCGCGCTTCGAGACGCACGTCCTCGCGCGCTTGGCGGCACCGTACCTGCAAGGTCACGACGCGGTCGCAAAGCGCAGGCCGGAGGAGTTGCTGGAACCGCTCACCGCACGCGAGCGCGAGATCCTCGAACTCCTAGCGGCGGGCCTCACGAACCGCGAGATCGCGCAGCGCCTGGTCCTCTCGGCGCGCACGGTAGAGACGCACGTGGCCCGCGTGACCGGCAAACTCGGCGTGAATTCGCGAGCACGCGCCGTCGCGCGCGCTGTGGCGCTGGGCATCGTCGCTCCCGCGGGTGCGATTGCGTAGCTAGAGTCGGACTACCCGAACGTAGCTTTAATCGTACATCGGCCTCCATCTTCGCATTCGAGCATGAGAAACTTGACATCGCGCTTGGTTCAAGATCGAAGGCACAAAACGCTTGCGTACACCATGAAGTCGTCGATTAACGTGCCGAGCACGATCTTATGTGCCTGATGTTTTCCCACGCGCTGTTGCACGGTGAACGGCCCAGTCGCCGTGATTCGTTGTTCCACACCGTCCACGATCAGGAAGGTCGTCCTTCGTTCGTCTGCTCCGGCAAAGTCCACGGTCAAGACGCCATGAACCACTCGAGCGTTTGATCTCGAATCGGTTCGAATCGTATGCGTGGTCGTATGACCCCAGCCGCACGGCAGCGAACGCAACTCGCGAGCCGTGAACAACGGCCAGCTCATTGCTGTTGCGAGCATTATGACGGCGGAAGTCATCGTAGTGCGTTCATCATGTTCGAAGCGTACAGTCCTAAAATTTTGAATTGCTCTGTCCGGGGCGATTTAGCGCCTTCCCATTGACGAAAGCGGGCCAGCCTCAGTGCGTATGGCCGTCTTTTTACCGCATTTCGGTGAACGCGGATTGCCTCGCTCTTGATGACGTCGCAATGGTCAACGAACGCGCCAATCCGAACGGTCGAAGGACTCGAGTACTCGGAATGCGAGCTCTTCCACAGGCACGGCATCGCCGGTGAACAGGATGTCCCCCGGATCGAACCCCCGGCCGGATGCGATATCGGGCACGTACCGTTGAATCGTACATCGGCCATCTTCGCATTCGAGCATGAGAAACTTGACGCCGCGCTCGAACTGAACGGCGCTCTTAATGCCGGCAGCGCCTAGAACGGGCCACTTGTAGTTCCGAAGACTGCGCGGTTCCCATGGGGTCCGCCCCGCCAAGTCCAGTGCGCGTTCGATTGCCGAGCGGAGTTTACTTTGGTCGCGGACGACCTCGACAGGCTCGAGGTCGGCGACTCCGTCCGAAGGTGCCACGTAGATCGCATCACCGCGCGAATACAAATTAACCGTCGCCACAGTCGTATCACATCCGGATCACGTGTAGTTGTACGCCGGCTTGCGCTGCATACTGGTAGAGCTCGTTGACCGCTGCTTGCTGCGCGGCGCTGAGCTGGACTTCTTGTGGAATGACGAGATCGAGTATTTTCGCCGTATTGCTGTCGATTTTGATGTTTGCACCTGAAAAGTCCTTGCCCGCGAATGCCGCTAACGAATCGACGTACTGTTTGCCTCTCGAAAATAGGGCGGAACCTGATTGGTATGAGGCACTCGCGGGATTCAACGACTTGATACTGACGACTTCCGAAGCAACCTTGGCCCCGGCCGCCCGTGCAAATCTATCGATGACCGGGAACCCGCGAGGTAAGTTTGCTCCGAGTTGCGCTTCGATTTCAAGGCCGCGTGCTACGGGAGCCATTCGCCATACGCTGCCGGCTGGGCCAGGGCCGCCCGTTTCGGTGAGCGCTGCACCGACGACGAGCATTTCATAGCAGTATACTATCAGCGGCCCCCAGCAGTAACCTGATGGATCGCTGTATGCGTACGGGTTGTTGCCGTTCCACATGAACGGCTTTTGCGTCATCGGATCGTTTACTCGTCCCGCGTACGCATCCGGCGTATTCCACTGCCCGATCGCCGGGTCGTAGGTCCGCACGCCTTGCCAGGTTTCGTAGTCCAGGCTCCAGCCGTCCACGGTCAGTTTGGCGTCACGCTGCCGGCCGCAGATCCCGCCCGGGACGTCCGGGAGGGACGTTGCGCTGTCGGTGCTGCATTGTGCGAGTTCGCTCGTCCGGGAGCGCAGCGGCGCGTCGCCCCAACTCGAGAACGCCGTCGCGTTGCGGCTCATTACCATGTGCCCGTTGCGATTGCGGTCGTTCACGCGGATGAGCGTGTTTTCTGCGAGATCGTAGTCGCCGAGCCCCTCGACGGAAAGCCACGGGGTCAGGCACGTGTTGTTGCTCAGCCGGCACTTGATGAAGCGGTCGTTGCCATCCCAGAGCCACGCGCGCATCTCCCCGCTGCCGGCCCCTTCCGGGTGGTAGAGCGAGAAGCGCATCGGGTGGCTGGTCGGGGCATAGTCCACCGCCTGAATGTTCGGCGGTTGCCCGTATCCCGACGTGTCCGACCAATATGAACCATATTCAGCAAATCCGTACGACGTGGCGGTGTAGGTCGGCGCGCCCGTCGCAGTATTGTACGGCTGGTAGGTGAATGTCTCGGTGCGCAGCCGGTTCTCGGCGTCGTAGGTCTTCGAACGCGAACCGTTACTATAGCAGATAATGGAGGATGTGCTTGTCCCCGGGCACCAACTCTGCGAGAACGTCGGGCTCGTCGTCTTGGTCACTTGTTCGGCGGCGCCTTCGAAATCTTGGTTCAGCCGTCCCGAAGAATCGTAGGCGTAGGACGCACCCATCGTGTCTGAGCCGAGCGGCTGCGTATTGTGCAACAGCATGCCGGCGCGCGCGTCGAGCGTCCAGTTCTGCGCGCTGGTGAATCGAACCGGCGGGCCTCCGATCAACTGGGTGCCGTTGATTTCCACCGGCGCGCCCGGCCCCATCACGCAATAATCGGATTGCGGATACGTCGCTGTTTGAACCCTCGCTAGCGGCGTTTTCTCGTTGCGGATCGAGGACTGCACGCATATGAGCGGCGATCCCGTAAGCGGCCCTGACGATCCGGCCGGCACATAGGGCGTAGCTGTCTGCTGCGCCAAGCCGTCCTCGAGGTCGAACTGCGATGCGGTATACGAGAACAGCGCAACTGGCAGCGCAATGCTGGACACACGTCCGTTGGTGTCGAACGTCTGCGTCCAGGCGTTGTACGTGACGGAGCTAGGATAAGCGGGCTTTGCCACCTTGCCGCTCATGTACGTCGCGTTCGGGTGTACCGTGGTGCCGGTGTACGGATCGGTTTGTGTCTGCAGGCGTCCCGCGGCCGTGTAGGACCACGAGAACGAGGTTCCGTTAGGAAGGCCGAGCCGCTCGCGTTTGCCGTCGGCGCGGTAGGCATATTTCAACGCGGTGGGTGCATTGACGGTCCCATCGCTGTAACCCGCGTTTGCGCGCATGCCGTCGGCATAGTAGCCATAGTTGATCGTGCCGCCGCCCAGCGATGCCGGCTCGATGACGCTGGTGAGCGCGCCGGTCGCGTCGTACGCGAGCGCCTCGGTGCCCAACACCGATGTGTTTCGGCTAACGACGTGGCCGGCGGCGTCGTATGTTTGCCAGATCGCCGGCGTCACGCCGTTGTCCGGCAGATATGAGACGTTGGTCTCGCGGCCGATCGCGTCGTATGTGAGGTACTTGGTTTCGCCGGTGGCGACATGAACCGAGGTCAGCAGTCCCGCCGCGCCGGGCGCGTCGTATCCGTTGCTCGTCTTGGGCTGGTCGCCCAGTGCCGCTTCATAGCTCGAAACCGGCCGGTCCAACGCGTCGAAGCTCGTCGCGCGCACGTCCATCCAGGAGCCGGTGGAGATCGGATACGTTTGCCCAATTGCCGGTGCCCACACGGAGCCGGACAACAGTTCCTGCGTCGACACGAGATTGCCGTAGCCGCGCAGGCCGATCCCGCGATATCCGGTCGTGCCGCCGCCGCTGAGATCGTAGATGTAGCGGGTGGACCACGGATACGCCTGGATGTCGCTGACGTCGT
>JAQBPK010000142.1 GCA_028287565.1 Vulcanimicrobiota bacterium | reverse complement strand
CTTCGCAAGGAGACACCGACTACGAATCCCCGCCGTCCCCAGACGCGATGGGCTGGTCATTCTCGGCCCCGATGCAGCACCAACTGATGGTCCGCGCGATGCGGCGGTTCGGCCAGTAATCCCGGCGCCGTCGCCGAAGCGCCCCCGGCTGGCGCCGATACCAATTTTTGGTATATCCTGTTTCCATGACGATCTCGCTGACCGCCGAGCTCGATGAGTTCGTGGCGAACCAAGTCCGGAGCGGGCGATATGCATCCAACAGCGAGGTCATTCGTGCCGGCTTGCGCACGCTTGCCGAGCAGGATCTGCGCACTTGGCTCCAACGCGGTTTGGACGACCTTGAGGCGGGCCGCCGTGTCGAAGCCGATGAAGCATTCGCGCGAATTCGTGCGACAATCCGGCCAAAGAAAGCCGTAAAGCTGCGTGCTGCGAAGGCTTGATCCCGCGCGCAGCCGGACAGCCGTCACGTGGCGGCCTTCCTATCCGAGAGCACCCTTTACGACCTTAGCGACATCGCTTCGCCTATTGGGCGCTTCTCACTGCAGAATGCGAATGCGTTTCTTCAGCACGTCGAAGGCGCGCTCGGAAAGATTGGGCGCGCACCTTAAGCGTATCCTATCCGAGACGATCTGCCCATCGCGGGTCTCCACACGAGAAGCGAGCCGCCTTGTATCATCGTGTTTCGCAATGGCGATGACGGCGCAGCCGAAGTCGTGCGAATCGCGCACGATCGACAGGACCTCGCGGCGTTCTTAGCCGTGAAAGCGCACGTCTCGAATGCTTCCTGAGCTAAATACGCCGGCGCAGTGAACAATCCATTCGGGCTCAGCAATAGGACGTTGCGGCTCGAGTCGATCTGGATTGCGCCCTCGAAAATATGCTTGCGAAACTTTCACTATGCCGCGTCTCGTATGGTTTTTTCGGCATAGACGACACTCGTCGCGGAGGCTGGAGCAAATAGCAACGGCCACCAGAACGGTTGATTGCTCCAACCCTTGTCCTTACTTCCCTCCTGCCGCAGAAGCATTAGAACAGGAGCACGATTTCCGATGCTTCGCGCCAAAGCGCGTTCTTGATAAGAGTCTGGGTTATCCGTTAGGCGCCCTTCGGCCTCGCGGGTGCGTTGTATGTCGCGGCCACGTCGTGTAATCAACCACACGGTGTTTCGTTCGTTTCCACTTCGACGGTCATTGGAAAGCTGCCGAAGCAACGCAGCCGTCGTTTCGAAATGGGGATGGGACGCCCCAGCATCGAACTCGAGAAGTTCATAAGAACGACGGAGTAGTTCGACCGCGTCTTGTACGCCGACCCGAACAGGATCGTCACCCGGCGAAAACGCTTCTATCAGTTCGTCGAGATCACGCACTTTTTGCCGCGCGCCCGCCTTGTGGCTCGTGTGAAATCCAACGGGAACGAGACGGCTACTTGGGGATACTGGGACCACGTCCGAGATCAGAACCTTGTTAGGCGAGCAAGGAAGTATTCGATTGGCAGAATCACGTTGCACAAAAACAACACCATGATCGCCGCTACTGTCTTCAAGAGCATCCCTAAGCGCCGAGTCAAGCTCATGAATACGCTTCATCAGGTCATAGATTTCGCGCGGGCTGTAGAAACGCGTTACTGCGAGGTCATCCATGCTACGCGCACCATACATGCGACTATGCTGCAGAACGGTATCCTGCTGCATGCGGCCCGGATTCCGTCCATAATAGAAGCCGATCAGATTTGAGATTGTGATGCCGCGATCTAAAATCTGTCCCCCAATAAACATGTTTAGAGGAGTACGCAATTTGAGTTCGCCATCCGAATCAAGTAGAAGCTCGATATCTTTGTCAGAATTCACTCGAGAGATCGTCAGATGCTCATCCAATAGAGCCTGGCGAACCTGCGTTGTAATCTCGCTCGCGTCCGGCATCCAAGATCCGGCCAATGCAATCGATTCAGCAAGGTCCGTACACGCTTGGTAAACCAATGCGTCAAGTGCATTCGTATTTTCCGTCGCCATTTGCTGCAGTCTATCGCGAATCTCACTCGCGATTTTCTCTTGCCATGCGTGCGATGGCTTCGCCTGCTCAGTATGAAAGAGAAACGCATAGCGAGATGGCGTCTCGCCAGCACTTGCTTGTTGCATTCGACGAATCGTCCCGCCGGTAATGAATGCCATGATGGCGCGTCTTAGTACTTCAGTATTTGCCGAGGTCATTGTGTCTTTGAACTGTAGCCGTCTTCCGTCCGGTGCTCTGAGCGCCTCTCGCTCTTGCATTGGGACTTCTCGATAAAAATGATATGCTGGCGACGTTTCATCGATACTTTTCTCGAAGTAGTAGTCCCCTCCAACATAGCCGGAGTGAATCGGAAGCAGTTCCGTAAAGGCTGGGCGCTTCGGTTTAAAAATGAGTTCCTCACCGTCGCTGACGACTTCGGGCTGAAGGTACAATGCGTATGGTGTCGCTGTCACTTGCAGGTAATAAGGAGTCGCGATTAGGTCACGGAGCGCGTCAATACGTCGCGACAATGCTCCGACGATAACCTTTCCTCCCTTGATACGGCGATAGCTAACTGATGCAAAGTCGGCTTCATCGTCTACGATCAACCAGCGCCGCTCACGGAGGTCGGGGTACTGAACTGAAAACATCTCTGCAAGTCGCCGAAGGTTGTCGTCCTCTTTCTTCGCGACGACTATCAGCCGCTGCTTTCGGTCATATCGCGTCAGGTTCTCGGGCAACGCCATAATGTCAAAGAGCCGAACCTGATCATCCTCGATAAAGGAATCAAAATCTCGTTCAATCCGTCGCAACGTCTGGCGTGCCAGTGGGCGGGTTCCTTTTGTAAGGACAATCGCTCCGCCAACCCCCTTATCGAACATCGCACCAATTACGCCGAGAAATGCGCGCGTTTTCCCAGACTGGATCTTGCCAAGAAGCATTCCCGGCCGATCGGTCGACGTAGCATTTGCAATTAGCCGCGAGGCGATTCTATTTATGCAGGTCCGAAGCTCAGGAGGATCATTACGCTCGGCTGCTATGGTATTGTAAAAGCCCGTATCGATTTTGGCCAAGAGGGATGATTGGCGAAAGCTGATGTCGTCTTCGGACCCCTCGGTCGAGATCGCGGGGCCGAGGCTGTCGATCTGCTCCTCATTCGACATTTCCGCGTCATAAAGGTCGACGTTTTGCTGGAGTCTGAGCCATAACTCAGGCGAGGTACCTAGTACCTTTGCAAAGCGGAGAGCTGTATTAGCAGTAATTCCGCGCTTACCGTTAATGATCTCGTTGAGACGAGGGTAAGTGACGCCAATGCGCTCCGCAAAGTCGGTCTGCGTGATGTTTAGCGGCTTCAGAAATTCTTCCAAGAGGATCTCCCCTGGAAGTGTAGGCCGCCGGCGTGCGGACCGCGGCATATTTATCTCTCCTGACGATGCCGTCCGCATGGCGCGGACGTGGCTGAGTGTATTCGTTTACTACGCAAGGATGTCACCTCAGTGGTAGTCCACGAGCTCGACACCCGATGCTCCCTGATCGGTCCAGATAAAGCATATCCGATACTTATTGTTTATTCTTATGGAATATTGACCGTCTCTGTCCCCGGACAGTAGCTCGAGGTGGTTCCCTGGCACCGAGGCAATGTCACGGAGACATTGCGCGCCCGCGAGAATATCGAGTCGTCGCTGAGCAGTCGCCAGAAGGCTGGATGGACACGATCGCCGGGCGGATCGAGAGTCGATCCCTTGGAATACATCTTGTGTACCCTTGTCCCTGAACGTCACGATATCCTCTTATACCGAAGAACGGTATAAGAGTACAACAACCATAGCCTAGCTTGGTGTGCGGCCTGTCGGCACGACTCCACGCCGGATGGGCTCGGCCGTGCGAGCGGACTCTAGGGCGGTGAAGAATCCGTCCGGGCTCAGTACCGGGACGTTTGCGCTCACGTCGATCTCCATTGCGCGTTCCACGTCGTCCGCGTAGCCGCTGTCGATGAGTTCGCGGCCCGAGATGCTTGCGCGGATGTCGTCAGCCAGCGTCTCGTTCGCGGTGCGGTAGGCGCGCATGACGTATCGTGCTTCAGGAGACGCCTCCGTGTCGTCGTCCAGTGCGGCCAGGATCGCGCCCGCGCCCAAGTCGTCTTCGAGGGCTGGACGCAGCGTGCCGTCCGGCCAGCGTTCGCCCGCCGCGATCACGGCAATCGCGCCGGCGCCCGCGTGTGTCGCCGCGAATGCGGCGACCGCCGTTGCGTTGCGCAAACAGCCCACCACGACCGTCGAGATTCCGCGCTCGTATGCCGCGCGCACGCAGCGCGCGCCGTTGGGTGACGGCAGAACCAGCCGCGCACCGTTCGGCAGCGCTTCGAGCGTTGCCGGTGACAGCGTGTAGGGCGAATCGGCGGACCGCTTGCGGCGCGGCACCGCGAGCAGCGCGCCGTACATCTGCGCGAGCTGCGCCGACTCCTCGGACGAGCGGAAGTGGCTCGGGAACACCGATGCACCGTGCGCCGTCGCCACGTCGACGGCCGTCGAGAACGAGAGCACGTCCACGACAACCAGCACCGCGACCGCCGGCGACCGGCGTTCCGCCAGCGCGGCCGCACCGCGTTCGCCGCGTTCAAAGCGCACGCGATAACCCTGCTGGCGCAGGTAGCCGCCGTCCGTCGTGGTCGTCATGTTCGGGGTATCCGCGTTCGAGCGCCGAACTCCGCTGTTCGCATGCTCCTCGCCGCGATTCTCTCCGCCTGGCTGCAGTACGCC
The DNA here is from genome assembly GCA_028287565.1 of Vulcanimicrobiota bacterium. Taxonomy (GTDB): domain Bacteria; phylum Vulcanimicrobiota; class Vulcanimicrobiia; order Vulcanimicrobiales; family Vulcanimicrobiaceae; genus Vulcanimicrobium. Next base: position 6,713 of record JAQBPK010000142.1, on the reverse strand, counting down.
GCCGACGGCGAGCCGCACGCGCGCGCCGTCGTCACGGACGCCGCGTGCCCGAGCGCCGTAGTGGACGGGCGCACCGTGCCGATGACCGAGCGTGCCCGCAAATCCCCGCAATTCGACGATGTCGTGTGCGACGTCGCGATCGCCTCGGGCGCCAAGCACGTGCACGTCGGGGACCGCGATCTGCCGGCGCCGGTGCGCGATCCGAAGACGATCGTCGTGCTCGGGGACACCGGGTGCCGCATCAGCAAGCTGAGCGCGCAGTCGTGCAACGACCCCGCTGCGTGGCCGTTCCCCGCGATCGCGCGCTCGATCGCCGAAGCGCATCCCGATCTCGTGGTGCATGTCGGCGATTATCTCTACCGCGAGAGCGCGTGCCCGCTGCTGGCGCGCTGCGCGGACAGCCCGCACGGCGACGATGCGCCCGCGTGGTACGCCGATTTTCTCACGCCCGCCGCGCCGGTGTTCGCCAGCGCGCCGCTGCTGCTGATGCGCGGGAACCATGAGGAATGCGGCCGCAACGGCACGGGCTGGTTCCGCTATCTGGACCCGCGCGACACGACGGCGTGCAGCGATGCCACGGAGCCGTACGAGGTGGGCTTCACCAGCCTCAGGATCGTCGCGTTCGACTCGGCCGTCGCCGAAGACCGTAAGACCGATCCCGCTCGCGCGGCGGTGTACCGCAAGCAGTTCGCCACGGTGCGCGCTCTCGCGACGCTGACCGATGCGCACCTGCGCGTCATCCGGTCATCCCGGCGTCAGCCCGAGCGCTGGTTCGTCACCCACCGCCCGCCGTACACGAACGAAGACGAGCGCACCGCTATGGGTGACACGCTCGCGCCGTTCGACGCGGTGCTCGCGGGACACATGCACCTGTTCGCGGCGATGAACGTCGCGTCGCTGCCGCCGCTGCTGATCAACGGCGAGGGCGGGACGAAGCTCGATCCGAACTACGCCGCATTCCTCGGGCTCGCGATCGGCGATCTGCACGTCCAGGGCGACGTGTTCGGATCCTCGCATTTCGGTTTCGGGGTCTACACGCGAACGGGCGCGGGGTGGGCGATCTCGCTGCGCGACGCGGACGGAACCCAGCGCGCCCGGTGCACGCTCGAGAACCGCTCCGTTCGCTGCTGATCGAAAGGGCCGCATGATTCTCGCCGCCGTTCTCTCCGCCTGGGTGCAGTACGCCGCGGACGGCAACCCGCACGCGCGCGCGCTCGTCACGCGGACGTGCCCGTCCGTCACGTACGACGGCGGCTCCGTGCCGATGCGTCAGCGCGCTGCCGCATCGAGCGGGTTCGACGACGTCGTCTGCGACGCACCCTTGCCTGCGGGCGCGACCAACGTCGTGGTCGACGGCACGCGCCTGCCGTCGCCGCCACGGGCGCCGCGCACGATCGTCGTGTTCGGCGACACCGGTTGCCGCATGCTCGACGACGAGCAGCAGAACTGCGGCGACATCGCCGACTGGCCATTTCCGAAGATTGCGCAGACGATCGCGGCGGCGCATCCCGATCTCCTCGTGCACGTCGGTGATTATTACTATCGCGAGAACAACTGCCCGGCGAGCATGACGAAGTGCCTCAACCGCTGGGGCGACACGAGCATGTCATGGAACGCGGACTGGTTCTCGCCCGGAAAGCCGGTCTTCGCCAGCGCGCCGCTTGTGCTGATCCGCGGCAATCACGAAGACTGCGAGCGCGGCGGTCCGGCGTGGTTCCGTTATCTCGACGGCGGGGCCGCCGTGACGCCGTGCATCGCGGGCGCGGTCGACGGGTCGCCGCCGTGGGCCGTCTCGTTCGACGGCTTGCGCATCGTCGTTGCGGACTCCGCGGCCGATCCGAGCGACACCAAACCCGATCCCGCGCGCATCGCGTTCTACCAGACATCGTTCCGCCGGGCGCAACAGCTCGCCGCAGGGCCGGGCGGTGACGCGTGGTTCGTCACGCACCGCCCACCGTTTTCGAACACCAATCAGACGCAAGCGCTGCTCGCGCTCGGCTGGCATTTCGCGCCGTTCGACGCGGTGCTGGCCGGACACGTGCACGACTTCGAGGCCATCAACGTGGCCGGCTACCCGCCGCTGATCGTGAACGGCGAGAGCGGCGACGACCTCGACAACGCGGGCTCGACCGCGACGTACATCGCGATGCAACGCAACAACGGCAATCCGGTTTACTCCCTCGGATCGCCGGCGCCGTTCGGCAGCAAGCAGTACGGGTTCGCCGTCTACACGAGAAGCGTCTCGGGCTGGACGATCTCGCTGCGCGACGCGGACGGCATCGAGCGCCGTGCGTGCATGCTCACGAAAGGAACCGTCTCGTGCCCCTGATCCTCTCGCACGTCGACCTGCGCGTCCGCGACCGCGTCAAAGCAACGGAGTTCTACGACGCGCTGCTCAACGTGCTCGGCGCCACCAAGGACGTGGGAAAGCACTTCACCACCTGGCAGATCCCGCCGCCCGACGCGCCCGACGACTGGGAAGCCACGGAGTGGTTCGGCATCACCGAGGATCCCGCGATGACGCCGGGCTCCGTGCGCGTCGCGTTCGACGCGCCCTCGCGCGGCACGGTCGACGCGATCGCGACGTACCTCCCAGCGATCGGCGCGCAAAACATCGAGCTGGACGAGGGCATGTACGGCGCGGGCTACTACGCGGTGTTCTTCGAAGACCCCGACGGCAACAAGCTCGAAGTCTGCCACATCGGCAGGTAACGACGCGTCGTTACGGTGCGGTCACGCTCCAGCGGTAGGCGTCCCATGTCGGGTCGAAGCCGTTCGGCCAGAAGTTGTGCAGCGCAGTGCGGTACGCGTACGAGTACGACGGGTTGAACAGGTACACGATCGGCACCGCGTCCGCCACGCGCCGCTCGATCTGCGCGTACAGGCGCTTGCGCTCCGCGCGGCTCGGTGCGACGACCGCGCGGCGCTCGAGCGCGTCGACGTCCTTGTCGCACCAGCGCATGTAGTTCGCGTAGCCGCCGCACGCGAGCAGGAACGAGTCGTCCGGATCCGCGCCCATCGCCCACGGCACGTACGCGAGGTCAAACGCGCCGTTCGCCAGCGCGCCGCCCTGCGACTTGGGCAAGAACAGCTGCACGTTCGAGAGCGCTTTGATCGCGATCTTCATGCCGCGCGCGCCGAGCTCGCTCTGCACCACCGTCGCGACGCGCACGCCGGTAGCGGATTCCGGGAACTGCACGTACGTGAACGCAAGCGGCTTGCCGTCCTTCGCGCGCTCGCCGTCGGCGCCGCGCTTCCAGCCCGCCGTGTCCAGCAGGCGGTCCGCCGCGGCTGGATCGTACGCCGGCTGGTGCACCGACGGATCGCGCGCCCACGAGCCCAGCGACTGCGCGGTATCGACGACCGGGTAGCGCCCGAACGTAATCTTGCGCGAGATGCTCGCACGGTCGATCGACGCCGCGAGCGCGCGCCGCACGCGCACGTCGTCGAGCGGCGGATGCGTCGTGTTGATCGCGATCCCGGCGATGAGCGCGAGCGGCACGGTGCGGAACGCGAGCGCGGCGGGCTTGCCGAGCGACTCGCGCTGCGCAGGCGACAGCAGGTTCCAGTCGAGGCCGCCGCTCTGCAGCAATGTGAAGTTCGTGCCGGGGTCGGGGACGATCCGGATGTCGAGCCGCGCAACCTTAGGAACGCCGCGCCAGTATGACGGGCTCGCCTCGTACACGAGGTGGTCGCCGCGCGCCCACGACACCAACCGGTACGGCCCGTTACCGACCGGGTGCGACGAGAACGCGCTCTGCTCGAGATTCGGCTCCTTCTCCAGAACATGCGCCGGGAGCACGTACTGCGGCGCGGTGCCGTAGCTGAACAGCGTCGCGACCGCCGGCGCCCACGGCTCCTTGAGCGTCACCCGAACGGTGCGGCCGTCCACCTCCTCGGCCTTCGCCACGCGGTCGTAGCCGGCGCGCGAGCGAACCGCGTTGCGGTTGTCGAGGATTGCGTGCAGCGTCCACACGACATCGTGCGCGGTGACGGGCACGCCGTCTTGCCACCGCACGCCGGCGCGCAGCCGGTAGGTGATCACGCGACCGTCGCGCGAGACGCCGCCGTCCTCGACGGTCGGGACGCGGTCGAGCAGCACGGGCACCGGTGCGCCGCGCTCGTCGATGTCGATGAACGGCTCGAACGCGAGCCGCGCGACCTGCTGCTCGACGCTGTTCGCGTCGACGTGCGCGAACAGCGGGTCCAGCGACTGCGGGTCGGCCGCGAGCGCGAACCGCACCGTGGACGCCGGTGCGCCGCCCGAGCTGCTGCCGCGCGGCGGCGCCGTGCGGCCGCAGCCGCCGCACATGACCGCCAGCGCGATCAGAACGCCGGCGAGTTGAAGAGGGCGGGCGGGGCGCATCGCGCGACCCTTCCCGAGCCGCCGGATCGACCCTGGTCGTCCGGATCGGCCTCGGCCATATGTACGTTCCCGTACCGACGGACCGCGGCTTCACGTGGTACATCGAAGGTTGATCTCGTCCGTGCCGGAGCGGATTGGATCTCCGGTTACTGTTGCGCGGAAAGGGTCGTTTGTCCCAGATGTATCACGGCGGGAATCGTCTCCTCGACGCACTGCCGCCCGCTGAGATCGAGGCGATCACTCCAAAGCTCACAATCGTGACGGTCCGGTCCCACGAGCTCGTCGAAGAGCCGGGGTCCGCGTACCAGCAGGTCGACTTTCCGATCGACGCGGTTTACTCGATCATCGCCGTCTTGACGGACGGCAACGCGTGCGAGGTCGGCACGGTCGGGCGGGAAGGGTTCATCGCGGCCGAAGCGTCGCTCGGCCAAACGAAGTCGCGCCGCACGACCGTCTGTCAGGTTCCGGGACGCGCCGCGCGCATGGGCCGCGAGCAATTTCGCCACGCGATGAGCCGCAGCTCGGAGCTCGCGCGGCTGACGCAGCGCAACGTGAGCGCGCGCCTCTTCGCATCCGAGCAGTTCACCGCGTGCAATCTGATGCACTCGGTCGCGTCGCGCTGCGCGCGCTGGCTGATGATGACGTGCGACCGCGTCGGGCGCGACGATTTCTCGCTGACGCAGGACTTTCTCGCGACGATGCTCGGCGTGCGGCGCGCCGGCGTCACGCAGGCGGCGATGTCGCTCAAAGACGCCGGCGCCATCGAGTACCATCGCGGGCACGTCATCGTTCGCGACCACGCGAAGCTCATCGCCGCCGCGTGCGAATGTTACGTGATGACGCGCGACGCCTTTGAGGACGCGCTCGCCCCGGCCTAAGCGATCTCCGACTCGACCATCGTGTCCGGCGTTCGCGCCGCTCCCCACGGATGGCTGCGCGCGTGCTCGATCGCTGCGTCGAGCGCGCCTTCCTGATCCCTGCGGCAGCGGCACGGCATGCGTCCGTCTCCGTCACAGCCTCCTGCGCCGTGCCGGTCGAGCCCGTGCCCGCACATGCAAAAAACGAGATATTTCACTGAAATGCGACCTCGCCGACGTTCTCACTGGACCTCAGGCACGAATCGTACAGCGCTGACGCAGACAAGTCGGTACGCTTTCGTACGATCCGCGTCTCATATGAACGATTTCCCGCGTTGTCCGGCGTCGAACTATGTAGATCGCTCCGTGGTGTAGCGCAGATGAACCAGGCCGTTAACAAACGCGGCGCTTTCGACGAGCTGCAACACTTTTGACGACGCCGCTGCGGCGAACATCGGCACGCCTCCACCGAGCACGAGCGGAACGACGAACACGTCGATGAGATCGACCGCGCCCGCCGCGAGCAGCGCGGCTTGCGCCTTCGCGCCGCCGACGATCCACACGTCGCCGTCGTCGAGCGCGCGCAGGCGGTGCGCGAGCTCCGGTGCGCCGCCATCGTACCGCTCGACGTCCTCCGGCGGATCGTCGAGCGCGCGGGAGGTCCACACGATGCCGCGCTTGCCGGGATACTCCCATGGCCCGAAGCCGCGCGCTTGCTGGTACGTCGCCCTGCCCAGGACCACCGTGCGAATCTCGCCGAGGAACTCGGCGTACTTCGCCTCGGGCGTGTTGTAGGGCTGAAGCCAATCCACGCCGCCCGCGGCGTCGGCGATGAAGCCGTCCAGGCTGGTCGCAAAGTAGAGCCGGATGCGCGCCATGCCGGGCGCTTCACGGCCGGCTTTCCCTTGCCTGCCGTCCCACCGTCCATTCGAGGATAATCACGTCCGCCCGAAGAAACATCGGGTCTATGATCGTAAAGCCCGAATCGATAGAGGCCCGAAACGGTCGGCCGGCGGTCGGGCATCCGGAGCTCGACCGCGTCGACCTGCGCCTGCTCGAAGCGCTCCAGCGCAACGCGCGCTCCACCTACGCCGAGCTCGGCGCGCTGGTGAACCTCAAGCCGCCCGCGGTGCACGACCGCGTGAAGCGCCTGGAGTCGCGCGGGTTCGTGCGCCGCTACGCCGCGCAGCTCGACGCCCGCCGCGTCGGCTACGAGCTCACCGCGTTCGTGAGCGCCTACTGCGCGCCCGATCTCGACTACGACGCGTTCACGGCCGCGGTTCAGGCCTTCCCGGAGATTCTGGAGATACACAGCGTCGCGGGCGACGAGACGTACCTGCTCAAAGTCGTCACGCGCTCCACCGCGCACCTCGACGACTTCCTCACCAAGATCAAGCGCGTCCCCGGCGTCGCGCGCACGCGCACGACCATCGTGCTGTCGACGCCGTTCGAGCGCGGCGGCCTGCCCGTCGAGGCGCTCGCGACGTGAC
>JAQBPK010000135.1 GCA_028287565.1 Vulcanimicrobiota bacterium | reverse complement strand
ATGCGCGCCGCGCCCCGCGGGCATCGGCGGCAGCGCCGCGGCAAGCGCCGCGGCCGCTTCTTCCGCGGCCGCGACGCGCGTGCGGCACTGCGCGCACGACGTGAGGTGCGCTTCGATCTCCGCGTCGCGTTCGCGATCGGTCAGGCCGAGAGCGTAGAGCTCGGCATCGTCGTCGAGGTGGTTCATGGGGGTCCTTCGGAGAGTGCGGTGTGGAGGCGCCGGAGCGCGGCGGAGAGGCGGCTTTTCACGGTGCCGAGCGGAACGCCGGCGTCCTGCGCGACTTCCGCGAGCGTGCGATGGCCGTAATACGCGCGCACGATGACGTCGCGCTGTTCGGGCACGAGCGCGCCGAGCGCGCGCTGCACGCGGACCGCTTCGACCGGATCGATCGCCGCGGTGTCGTCGAACGCGGCCGGATCGCCGGCGCTCGCGCGCACTTCGCGCAGGTGCCGGCGTTTGGAGGTGCGCAGCGCGTCGAGCGCCTCGCGCCGCACGCACGCGATTAAAAACGGCAGCAGCGCGCCGCGCTCGGGCCGGTACGAACCGGCGCTCCACACCCGCACCAGCGCGCCGTGCACCGCGTCCTCGGCCTCGTCGCGGTCGTGCAGGACGGCGTAGGCGACCGCGCGCAGCCGCGCCGCGTACGCGCGGTACGCGCGGTCGAACCCCGGCCCGTCGAGCGCCATCGGGCGCGCTTCGACGGCGATCAGCTCTGCGCCAGCGTCCGGTCGCGCCACGCCGCCGGCCCGTCCAGCTGAACGGTGCGATAGCCGAGCACGCCCAGCAGCGAGTCCGGCGCGACCTTGAGCGGGCCGGGCTTCGCGCCGGCCGTCCCGGGTGCGGCTTGCGGGAACGCGGTGGAGCGCGCCGTCGCGAAGCGGATCGCACCGTCGGTGTGCTCGAGCACTTGGTGGATGTGCCCGTTGAGCACCGTGACCGCGTCGAAGCGCCGCAGCAGCGCGATCGCTTTCGTGCCGTCGCTCGTCGTCCAGCCCCACTCGGGCGCAGCCGCGAACAGCGGCACGTGGCCGAACACGACGACCGGAGTGCCGGCCTTCCGCGCGGCGAGATCCTTGCCGAGCCAGGACAATTGCTCGTCGCCGAGCATGCCCATCGTCTCGCCTTCGCCGACGTTGATCAGCGACACGAAGTGGATCCCGTTCTGGTCCCACGACGACCAGCCGCGCCCCGCCGCGTCGCTGCGCGCGAACGCCGCCGCGAAGCGCTTGGGGCCTTCCGCGCCGATGACGTCGTGCTCGCCGGGGATCGTGATGAGCGGCGCGCGCAGCGTGCTCAGGATCGCGCGCGCGTCGTCGAACTCCGCCGTCTTGCTCAAGTGCGTGACGTCGCCGGTGTGGACGACGAACGCCGGCTGCACCGGCATCGCGTTGACCGACGCGACCGCTTTCTGCAGCGTCGCGCGCACGTCTTCGTTGGCCGGCCCCGCGTAGCCGATATGGCTGTCGCTGATCTGCACGAACGAGAACTGTTTGGGCGACGCGGACGCCGCGGCGCGCACGATGCCTTCCGCGCTCAGCACGTAGACGATGCCCGCGCCGGTCCAGCCGACGTGGTGGACGAAGTCGCCGCGCTTCACGACGCGCTCCGCACGACCAGCGTGCCGTGCATCATCGGGTGCACGGTGCAGTGGTACGCGGTCTTGCCGGCTTTGGTGAACGCGTGCGTCCATGCCTGGCGCTGGTTGAGCCCTTCGGAATCCCACGAGGCGTCGTCGGCGGTCGCCGTGTGCGCGTCGTCGTCGTCGTTGACGAACGTGACCTTTTCGCCCACCCGAACGGTGAGCGAGGCCGGGACGAACGCGTCGTCGCGGATGTGCACCACGGGTCCGGGCGGCGATGGAGCGGCGGCCGGCAGCGCCAATAGGGCTGCGGCGACGAGGAGCGCTGTTCTCATGCCCCACCTACGCCGCCGCCGGGCACCCCGGTTCGTTAGCGAGCGACGAGCCGTGGTATCAAGGCAGCGCGGGCCGCAGCGTCGGTAGCGGCCGCGGCGCGGCGAACGTCGAGCGCGGGAGAGCGCTGGGAAAGCGCCACCTCGAGAACGCGATCTGCTCGCGCGTCACGCTGCCGGACGAGCCTGCCTGCGCGCTCGCCGTCCGGGCGACCCAGTAGCGTTCCGCTTTCGCGAAGGTCACGCTGCCTTGGCCGGCGTGCTGCGCGGTCGCGAACGCGACCGACTGCGGGAGAAACGTTACGCCGTCGATCGTGACTCTCGTGAACACCAGCGGCGCCGGCTTCTTCGGCACCAGCGAAAACACGTAGTCGACGTGCTTGCCGCTGCGGTGCGGGCCCGCGTACACGAAGTCGTAGGCGCCCGGCTTGGGCGCGAGCGCGGCGACGGTGTAGCGATACGGGCGGCGGCGGAAGATGCGCACGACCGGATACTTGGAGCGCGATCCGTTCACCGCGAGCGTCTCGTCGCGCTCGTCGGTGCCGTTGCGGAAGATGCGGTGCGTCTGGTCGAGCGTGCGCGTGCCGGTCTGCTGCATCGCGTACTCGACGGTGAACACGCGCGGCTCTTTGAGCGACTTCAGCGCCGCCTTGTACTTCGCGATGACCACGAGCGGCGGCAGCGCCGGGGCGGCCGTCGCGACGGCCGCCGGCGTCGCGGTCGCGGCCGGGGAAACCGTCGCGGCGGCGACCACGGCAGCCGCGAGGAGCGCGATCACGCGGGCTGTTTGGCGATCGCTTCGCGCAGCGCGCCGAGCATGGCGTCGCGCGCCGCTACGGCGCCCGGCGGGTTCTTGCCGCCGCCCTGCGCCTGCGCGGGCGCGCCGCCGCCTTTGCCGCCCACGAGCGG
>JAQBPK010000093.1 GCA_028287565.1 Vulcanimicrobiota bacterium | reverse complement strand
GTGCGCAGCGCCGGCTGGTATTGCAATCCGTGGAACGCGCTCCCGTCGTATTCGACGACGAGCCGGTACGTCGGCACGCGCCACGGGTTCACGAAATGCGCGCGAGCGCCTCTCTGTTCGCGTGCTTCGCGCCGAGCGTCGCGGCGAGCGCGGCGACCGCGTCGATGTCGAAGAGATGGTCGGCGGCGATGAGGCGCTCCAGTGCCTCTTCGTGCGCGATTGCGATCGCATACGGCCGTCCTGAGCGCATCGCGTCGTACGCGTCGACGACCGACAGCAGCCGCGTCTCCCACGGGATCGCCATGCCGCGCAAGCCGTCGGGATAACCGGAACCGTCCAGACGTTCGTGGTGGCTGCGCACGATCGCGGCGAGCGCGGGTACACCTTGCGCGTTCAGCATCTGCTCGCCGCGCGCCGCATGCGCGCGCAGGATGCGCCACTCGGCCTCGCTCAGCGTATGGCGCGCGTTCAACAGCGCGCGCCGGATGTGCAGCTTTCCGATGTCATGGAACAGGCCCGCTTGTCCGAGCACGACCGTTTCATCACGCGAGAGCCCGGCCGTTTGCGCGACGCGAGCGCTCAGCATCCCGACGTTGAGCAGGTGGCGGTGGGTTTCGTAATCGTGTGCCAGCACGGCACCGAGATACGCCGAAGTGAAGGGCTGTGCGAACAGATCGCCCAGCACGGCCCCATGGTCATCGAGCATGCACTGCTCTCCGCGAGTTCGAATGTCGGCGCTCGTCCGAGCCCACCCGGTGAACCGCCGCGGTAGTGAGAACGCGGGTGCCCCCACCACCGTCTCGTTCCGTCCGCTCGCTCGTTCTCAGCCGGTTCCTAGAAACGGTGAAGCCGCCTCGCGGCGGCCTCGGTTTTCCTCGAAATCACGCTGAAAACTGTGGTGCAGCGTGCGATCCGTCACACGCCGACGCGCTGGGGAACGTCGCGTTTCTCGTCGAGATCCAGCAGGTCGGGCCACGTCGTCACGTCGGTGCGGCCGGGCGCGACCTCGTTGCGCAGGTTGAGGAAGTACTTCTCGCCGTCGCTGCCCGGCTGCGGGCCGTGGCTGAGGAACTCTTGGTTGAACGCGTCGATCTCCTGCGGCGTCTTCTTCGCGACGTACGGCTTCACGTACGCCTCGATCTCCGACTCGCTCTGCGCGTTCTTGATCACGTCGAGAAGCGCGTTGCCGTCGATGCCGAGGAACTCGAAAACACCCTTGTCCATCGGACAGTCGTAGTTGTACTCACCGTTGAGTCCGTTCGCGTAAGCGATCCCCTTGTCGATGGCGCGTCCCACCTGGACGACGCCGGCGACTTTGTCGCGCACCGAGCGCGGATACGAGGTGGTCAAATCGCGTTTGAGCATTGCCAACGTTTGGACTACGTTAGAAACGCGGAAGTTGCGGCGCGCACGCCGTAGCGGGTTACCGAGCGCTCGTAGGTTGACCGCGGGCCCGCACGCTCGGTCTTGAGGAACACCTCGCTCACGCGGTCGGCGCGGGCTCCTCGTCCTCGTCGCGCGCGTTTTCCGGGAGCGGGCGCTGCAGCGGGAACAGCAGGACGTCGCGGATCGACGCGTTGTTCGTCAGCATCATCACCAGCCGGTCCACGCCGATGCCGATGCCGGCGGTCGGCGGCATGCCGTACTCCAGCGCGGTGACGAAGTCCCAGTCGGGCGGCGGGATCTCGTCGTCGCCGGCGGCGCGCTCGGCGATCTGCAGCTCGAAGCGTTTGCGCTGGTCGTCGGGATCGTTGAGCTCGGTGAACGCGTTCGACAATTCCATGTGCGCCGCGAACAGCTCGTAGCGCTGGGTGAGCTCCGGATCGTCCTTCATCCGCTTTGCGAGCGGCGACAGCACGACGGGATAGCCGTACACGAACGTGGGCTGCAGCAGATGTGGCTCGACGATCCGCTCGAACAGCTTGTCGAGCGCGTGCGCGTGCGTCGGCGATTCCGGGATACCGTAGTCGCGCAGCAGCCGCAGCGCCGAATCGGGGTCGAGCAGCTGCTCGCGCTCGAGGCCGCCGTACTCTTTGAACGCTTCGAGGTAGCCGATGCGCCGGAACGGCGTGGCGAACGAGATCACTTCCTCGCCGTGCAGGAACGTCTCGCTGCCGTGCACCGTGCGCGCGAGGTGCGCCATGAGCTCTTCGTTGAAGCGCATCATGTCCTCGACGTCCCAGAACGCCGCGTACAGCTCGAGCATGGTGAATTCGGGGTTGTGCGTCTGGTCGATGCCCTCGTTGCGGAAGGTGCGGCCGATCTCGTACACGCGCTCCATGCCGCCCACGATCAGCCGCTTGAGATACAGCTCCGTCGCGATGCGCAGCTTGAGCGGGATGTCGAGCGCGTTCGAGTGCGTGAGAAACGGCCGCGCGGAGGCTCCGCCCGCGATGCTGAGCAGCACCGGCGTCTCGACCTCGAAGAACCCCTGCGCGTCGATGAAGCGGCGCATCTCCGAGATGATCTTCGAGCGCAGGATCATCACGTCGCGCACGTGCGGGTTGACGGTGAGATCGACGTAGCGCCGGCGGTAGCGCTTCTCTTTGTCCTGCAAGCCGTGCCACTTGTCGGGCAGCGGCTGCAGCGACTTGCCGATCACCTCGAACGACTGCACGTACAGCGACAGGTCGCCGGCCTTCGTGCGGAACACGAAGCCGGTCGCACCGACGATGTCCCCGCGCTCGATCTGCTTGGCGATCGCGAACGCGTCCTCGCCGGCGTCGTTCTTGCGCACGAACAGCTGGAAGCGCCCCGTGCGGTCGTGCAGGTCGAAGAAGATGACGCCACCCTGCCCGCGCACCGCCATGATGCGGCCCGCGAGCGACCACGTCTCGCTCTCCGCGCGCCCTTGCTCGCCGAGGTCCGCGTACTTCGCCGCGAGATCCGCGGCGTGCGCCGTAACGTCGTACCGCGTCGCGGTGAACGGATCGACGCCGCGCTCGCGCAGCGCGGCCAGCCTTGCGCGGCGCGCTGCAACGAGTTCAGACACCGGCGCGCGCCTAGGAGGCCTTCTTCGTTTTCTTGGGGTCCTTGTTGATGGACTCGATTTTGTACTTCATCTGGCCGCGCGGCGTGGTGACGTCGACCGTCTCGCCTTTCTTGCGGCCCATGAGCGCGCGCCCGAGCGGCGACTCGTTCGAGAGCCGCGCGTTCTTGGGATCGGCTTCGGCCGAGCCGACGATCGTGAACTCGTGCGAAGTCCCCTTGCTCGTCTCCTTGACCTTGATGGTCGCGCCGAGATGGACTTCGTCCGCGACGTAGTCCGACGCGTCGATGACGCGCGCGTTGCGGATCATCGTCTCGAGCTTGAGGATGCGTCCTTCCACGAACGCCTGCTCTTGCTTGGCGTCCTCGTACTCCGCGTTTTCGGAGATGTCGCCGAACTCTTTGGCTTGACGGATGCGTTCGTTGACCTCACGGCGGTGGACCGACTTGAGCTCGTCGAGCTCGTCCTCGAGCTTCTTGAGCCCGTCGCGGGTCAAAACGATTTCTTTGTCGTTCAAAAGCGACTCCCGGTAATGGACCTGCCCCCTGCTTCAAACGCCCCGGCGGACGACTCGTCCGCGCCAAAGCGCCAGGGGAAGCCCGATGATTGCGGAGGCGGCGATAAAACCCCTGGTCCCTGGATCGTCTCCTTTGAGCGCTATCAACAGGATGGCTCCCAGGACGACCGCGGCGACCCCCGGCATGACCACCCCCGTCCAGCGCGCGGCCGGCTCGCCCGCGAAGACGCGGACCGCCGCCGCGGCGCTCATGACGAACAGCACGCCGAGGAACCAGGACGTCCCCTGGAGCGCGAACTCGAACGCTCCCTTGGCGGTCGGTGAGAGCCCCGCGGCCAGCGCGAAGGCCAGCGACAGCGCCGCGATCAGCGCGATGGAGGCGGCCGGCTCGGCGCGGTGGTCCAGCGCGCCGAGCGGTCGCGGCAGCAACCCGTCGCGGCCCATCGCGTAGACGCTGCGGGTGAGGTAGACCAGCGTGGTCTGCAGCGAGGCCGCCAGCGACACGAGCACCGTGACGGTGAGGACCTTGGCCCACGACCCGCCCAGCAGGGCGCCCACGTACGCCAGCGCGTCGCTCTCGTGCTCGGCGAACCCGGCGGCGCTGCCGATCCGGGTGAACGCGACGATCGCTGCGAGCAGAACGGCGCTCGTCAGGACGAGGCCCGCGAGGCCGCCGGAGCCCGGGACCGACGCGGCGCCGTGCGCCTCTTCCGCGGTCGACGCGGAGACTTCCCAGCCGTCGATCATCCAGATCCCGAGCACGATCGCGCTGATGATCCCGCCCCACGCGAGCGGGACCGGCGCGAACGCGACGGCGTCCGGGCGGGGATGGCCGGCCGCGAGCGCGGCGGCAGCCGCGAGCACGATTACTTCCGCCGCGAGCAGAACGAACGCGAGCATCGCGGTCGGACGCACGCCGTACCACAGCAGGAGCGCCGACGCCGCGATCCAGGCGCACGCGACGAGTGCGACGGCCAGGCCGTTCGCCGCGAGCCCGGGCGCGATCAGGTCGAGCGTGTACGTCCCGGCGGGCAACGCCGTCGCGAGCACCGCGAACATGTTCGCCACGAGCAGCACCCACGCGCCGTAGGCACCGGCCTCGGGGCCGAACGCGGCGCGAATCCATGCATACGACGACCCCGCGTCGCGCATGCGCTCGCCCAAGCGCTTGTAGCCCGCCGCGATCATCGCCATGAGCACGGCGATGAGCGCGAGCGCGAGCCAGGTCCAGCGCCCCGCCGCGGCGATCATCGCGGCCATCGTGGTGGCGAGCGAGAACGCCGGTCCCATAGCGGCCGCAGCGACGACGATCAGATCGCGCAGCGCGAGGACCGGTACCAGCCGCGTCGTCCTCAATCCGTCGGTTTCATCGCTTCTTGCGCCGGCTGACGATCAGGATCACGACAAGGACCGCGAGTATCGGAAGCCAGTAGTACCCGACGAACCGGCTGATCGGATCGTCGCCCCAGAAAGACCGATCGAACAGCAACGGGTGGAACATACGGTCACCTCGCCTGATCTCTTGCGTAGCGTCCGGCGCAGTTCGCCGCGGCCGCGATCACGTCCGCCGCAAGAGCGAATTGCGGTATCCGTACAGCGCGTAGACGCCGAGCCCGGCGACGAACCAGATCAGGAACCGGAGCCACGTCAAGCCGTCGAGCCCTTTGAGCGTGAGCCACGCGCACAGCGCGATGCCGATGAGTGGAACCGCTACGGGACCGAGCGGCACCCGAAACGGGCGCGCTGCGTTCGGGTGCGTGAAGCGCAGCACCATCACGCCCGCGCACACGATCACGAACGCGGAGAACGTGCCGATGTTGACCAGCTTGAGGAGACTCGCAAGCGGGACGACGGCCGCGACGCCCGCGACGATGATCCCGGTGATCATCGTCGTCGCGATCGGCGTGCGCGTGCGCGCGTTCACCGAGCCGAACGCGCGCGGCAACAGCCGGTCGCGTGACATCACGTAGAAGATCCGAATCTGTCCGAGCAGGGACGTCAGCATCGACGCGAACGTCCCGGTGACCGTCCCGGCGAGCACGAGCCCGAACAGCAAGGGGTTGTTGCCCGCGTGCTTGACCGCGTCCAGCATGCCTGCGTCGGGGTTCATCTTGTCCCAGGCGACGATGCCGACGGCGACGGCGGCGACGGTTATGAACAGCACCGCACCGATGAGCAGCGAGCCGAGAATTGCGCGTGGGACGTCGCGGACCGGATCGCGCGCCTCCTCGCTCGCGACCGTCACCGTGTCGAACCCAATGTACGCGAAGAACACCAGAGCGGCGCTCGACACGATGCCATCCAGTCCCAGCGGCGCGAACGGATGGTACAAGACCGGGTGCACGGCACCGGCGAGGAACAGCACGAACGCGACCAGCGCAACGAGCTGGATCACGACGAGGCCGACGTTGGTCCCCGCCGACTCGCGGATCCCGATCGCCAGCAGTGCCGCGAGCAGCACGATGGCAATTGCCGCGACGAGGTCGACCTGCGAGTGCGCGAGATCGACGCCGCCGTTCACGAACACGACGTTCGCGGTCTGCGCCCAGGACGGCAGCCCGAGGCCGATGTTGGTGAGAAGCTGCTGCAGCGATGCGGAGAGCGTCGCGGCGAGCGGTGCGACCGAAAAGCCGTACTCGAGGATGAGATCCCAGCCGATGACCCACGCGACGAACTCGCCGAGCGCGGCGTACGCGTACGTGTACGCACTGCCGGCGACGGGCACCATCGACGCCAGCTCGGCATAGCACAGCGCCACGAAGACGCATGTGACGCCGGATAGCGCGAACGCGACGACGACCGCCGGCCCGGCGGCATTCGACCCCGTGCCGATCGTCGAGAAGATGCCGCCGAGCATGGTGCCGAGCCCGACCGCGATGAGCGCGCGAACGCCGAGCACGCGCCGCAGCGGCACGCCGCCGGGCGCGCGTATGCGATCGTGCGGCTGGCGCGCGAGCAGATTGCGCAGGAGCGACAAGGTTACGCGGCCTGGAACTCGATCACGCGCGGCTTGAGATCGAGGCGCTCGAGGAGCGCGCGGTAGTCCTCGTCCGTCACGTCGGCCCACTTCTTGCCGAGCAGCGCGATCATCGCGGCCTCGACCACGTTCGTCCCGAACGAACGCCCGCCGAAGTCCGGCGTCGTCGTGACGAGCCGCGCGATGCCGCGGTCGCGCAGGAAGTCGACGTCCTTCGCGGTGACGGTGTTGGTGAGAACCGTCTTGCCGTCGAGCCGGTCCGGCATGAACTGGCGCATGAAGTGGTAGTCGCCGGCAATGATCTCAGCGTCGTCGTAATACTCCGGATATTTCGCCTGAGGCGCGCGGTCTTGCTTCTTGCCGGTCGGGTAGAAGAACTGGAACGGCAGCTTGCACGCGTCGGGCAAATATTTGCGCGCCATCTCCTCGAACTCGTCGAGCCCGCGCACAGGCCGGTCGAGGTCCAGCGCGAAGATGAAGTCGCCGAACACGACGTCCGCGCCGGCCTGCACGAGCGCCTGCGCCATCCCGAACCGGTCGAGCGCGCTGACCATGAGCACGCGCTTCCCGCGAAACTCCATGCCGAGCGCGTTCTCCATGTACGCGATCGCGTTGCGCTCGAGCGTGTTCTTGAGCCCGCTGCCGTCCACCACGGGCGTGATCTTGACCGCGTCGAGCAGCCGCAGCCCGTCGCGCAGCGCATAGCGGTCCTTCCCCGCATAAAGATAGACGTCGATCCCGCCGAGCCCGATCGCATCGACGGTACCGTCGAGTTCCTTGAGCTTCGCAATCGCCTTGTCGATCGACCCGTCCGTCCCGACGCGCGAGATGTCGAACCGCTCGCCGAGCAGCTCGACGTCCGCCCGAT
>JAQBPK010000080.1 GCA_028287565.1 Vulcanimicrobiota bacterium | reverse complement strand
ATCATCGGCGACATCCAGATCTTCGACTCGATCGTCGACTCGACGCTCAAGGAGCTCGGCAACATCATCGCCGGCTCGTATCTCACGGCGCTGATCTCGCTGACCGGGATCAACCTGCTCCCGTCGGTGCCGACGCTCTCGTACGGCACGATCCAGGCCGCGTTCCGCACGCTGATGTCGATCCTGCCCGATCAGGACGTCTTCCTGATCGAGTCGCAGTTCCTCGACAAGGACAAAGCCGTGTCGGGCCAGTTCATCCTGATCCCGGAGACGGGCTCGCTGGAGCCGCTGCTCTCCGTCTTTGGCGTCGAGTAGCGGCTGAGCGCACGGGGAAGCGATATGCCGGCTGACGAGTTTTTCGACCGGTCCGAGTTCGTCCAGTATTTTCGGGACGAGACGGACGAGCTGCTGAACTCCATCGACGCGGATCTTCTGCGGCTCGAGCAGTTCGTCGATACCGGCACGATCGACGCCGAGATCGTGAACTCGCTGTTCCGCGCGCTGCACACGATCAAGGGCAGCGCGGGGATGCTCGAGTTCGCCGCGGTCCAGCAAGTCGCGCACAAGCTAGAAAACGTCTACGACCTGCTGCGCAAGGACCGCATGCCGCTCACCGAGAGCGGCGTCAACCTGTTGTTCGAAGGCCGTGACGTGCTCACCGCGCTCATCCGCGCGGCGGTCTCGGAAGCGGAAGCACCCGGCGGCGTCGACGAGTACGTCGAGCGGCTGGACGCGTTCGCGGGAGTGTACGACTCGACCGCGCAGGCGATCGAAGGACCGCGCGGCGCGGACGATCAGGAAGAAGACCTCACGCCGGTCGACGAGGAGCAGCTGAGCGCGTTCGAAGCTGAAGTAGCGCGCCTGCTCGCGCAAGCGGAGGCGCGGCGCGAGTTCGCAGCCGCCACGCAAGACGTGCATTCGGCGGAAGACGCGCAATCGGCCCGAGACGTGCAATCGGCCCGAGAAGCGCCTGCGGCCCAAGAAGCGCCCGCGGCCCAAGAAGCGCCCGCGGTCGACGTGAGTTCCGCGCAGGCCGCAGTCGATGCATTGTTCGCCGAGCGTCCCGCCGCCGGCCAGCCCGCGCCGTTCGCCGCAGCGTTCGCGCCCGCTCCCGCACAACCGGAGCCACAGCGCGCCGCCGCCCCTGCGGCGCTCGCGCCGGCCGCGAACGGCTCGGCGTCGAGCAGCGCGCCCGCACCGGACGCGAAGCGCGTGGTCGCCGCGAAAAACCAGACGATTCGCGTCGACATCGAGCGGCTCGACATGCTGCTGAACCTCGTCGGCGAGCTCGTCATCAACCGCACGCGCATCTCCGACATCGCCTCCACGCTGGGCCGCGAGCTCGGCACGAACGGTCGCGCCAACGACGCGCTCTCGACGCTCGCGAAAGACCTCTCCGAGTCCTCGGCGCTGCTCGCGCGAACGACGAACGAGATCCAAGAGAGCATCATGAAGGTCCGCATGGTGCCGATCGGACAGGTGTTCGACCGCTTCCCGCGGATGGTGCGCGATCTCGCGAAGGCGCGCGGCAAGGACATCCACCTCGAGATTGCCGGCGCGGAGACCGACCTCGACAAGACGATCGTCGATGAGGTCGGCGAACCGCTGATGCACCTCGTGCGCAACTGCGTCGACCACGGCATCGAGCCGCCCGACGTGCGCGAGTCGCGCGGCAAACCGCGCCACGGCACGATTAAGCTCAACGCGTACCACGAAGGCAATCAGGTCATCATCGAGATCGCCGACGACGGCGGCGGGATCGACCTGCAGCGCGTGCGCGAGAAAGCGATCCGCATCGGCGTCATCTCCGAGAGCGACCGGCTGTCGGACCGCGAGATCGTGGAGCTAATCTTCACGCCCGGCTTCTCGACCGCCGACCAGGTGACCGACGTCTCCGGCCGCGGCGTCGGCATGGACGTGGTCAAGAAGAACATCCTGCGCCTCAAGGGCGTCTTCGACGTCGACTCCGTGCCCGGCGAAGGCACGAAGTTCACGATGAAGCTGCCGCTGACGCTCGCGATCATCCAAGCGCTGCTGGTGAACGTCGCGCAGGAGCTCTACTCGATCCCGCTCGACTCGGTCATCGAGTCGCAGCGCATCGACGCGAGCGAAGTTCGCACCGTGCACGGCAGCGAGGTGATCACGCTGCGCGGCCAAGTGGTGCCGCTGATCCGCGTCGCGGAGTTCTTCCGGCTGGACACGCCGCGCGATCCGGACAAGGTGATGATCGTGATCGTCGGCCTGCAGGGCCGCCAAGTCGGCCTCGTCGTCGACTCGTTCCAGGGCGAGCAAGAGATCGTCATCAAGCCGCTCTCCGACGTGATCGGGCGCATCGACGGCATCTCGGGCGCAACGATCCTGGGCAACGGCTCGATCTCGCTCATCATCGACGTGCACTCACTCGTCGCCACCGCCTACGGCAGCGGAAGAGTCACCCGCGCCGAATTTTCTGGAGTCTGAGGAAATCTAATATGTCAGATACGATCCAAGTCGTCAGCTTCAAGTTGGGCTCCGAAGAGTACGGCGTCGACATCGCGCAGGTTCAGGAAATCAATCGCATGGTGGCGGTGACGCATGTGCCGCGCGCGCCGCAGTTCATGGAAGGCGTGATCAATCTGCGCGGCCAGCTGATCCCCATCATCGACCTGCGCGCGCGCTTCGGCATGCCGCGCGCCGAGCATACCAAGAACACGCGCATCGTCGTGACCGAGATCGGCACGAAGCGCGTCGGGATGGTCGTGGACTCGGTGTCCGAGGTGCTGCGCCTCGACGTCGCCCAGATCGAGCCGGCGCCGGAGATGATTACGGGCGTCGACACGGAGTACATCCGCGGCGTCGGCAAGATCGAGGACCGTTTGATCATCCTGCTCGACCTCGCGAAGATCATCACGGGCTCGGAGAAGCGCGAGCTGGACTCGGCGGACGTCGAGGCAGTTGCCGCGGCCTGACCACCTGCCAACCTCAGCGGAACGAGTTGTCACCCTGAGCGGAACCCCGTTGTCACCCTGAGCTTGTCGAAGGGTGCGCCACCCGGCCGGAAATCGAACCGCCCCAGCGAATCGCCTTGACGTGACCGATCAGACCGCCGTTCCGGGCGCCGAAACGACCGCTAGCGAACCGAACCGCCGGGGCTCACCGGTCGGGCGCACGCTCATGTGGGTGGGGATCAGCTTGGGGATCGCCAGCGTCTCGGTAGCAATCGGCATGGTTGCGGTGCGCGTCGCTCTGCGCCGTGAAGTGCCCTCCGACGAGACCACCGATCGCATCCAGGCGCTCATCGACGAGGCCAATCGGCTGATCAAGACGCTCGACGAGAAGAAACAGGCGTAGTGGAGCGGCGGGCGGCGGGTGCCGCCGCGCGGCCGCCGCGCCCGACGAGCGGCCTGGCACCGGGGACGGTGGCGTCGGTACGGTTCACCGATCTGCTCGCGAACGGGCAGGCGGTCGGCCGCATCAACGGCTTGGTCGTTTTCGTCACCGGTCCGCTGCCGGGCGAGCGTGCGCGCGTGCGCGTCACGCAGGTAAAGCCCAAGTACGCGGTCGGCGACGTCGTGGCTTACGAGTTCCAGTCGGAGATGCGCGCGAAGCCGTTCTGCGGCGTGTTCGGCGTGTGCGGCGGCTGCCAGGTGCAGCATCTCGCATATCCCGCGCAACTCGCATGGAAAGAGCAGATCGTGCGCAGCGCGCTGCGGCGCATCGGCGGCTTCACCGACGTCGACGTGCGCCGCCCGGTCGGGATGACGTACCCGCGCAACTACCGCAACAAGATGGCGCTGGTGGTGGACCACACCGCGGGCGAGACGTCGTTCGGGTTCTATCAAGCGCGCTCGCACGCGCTCGTGCGCATCGACTCGTGCCCCGTTGTGCTGCCGCAGCTCGACGCGGCGATCGCGGGCCTGTACGACGCCGCGAAAGCGGCCGACTCGCGCGATGCGTTCGTACCGGCGAAGCACGCGATCGTGCGCGCCGGCGCGGCGTCGGGACAAGCGGTGCTGTCGATCACGACCGACCGCCAGTCGCCGGAGATCCGCGAGAAAGCGCCGGCGATCGCGCGCCGCGTGCGCGGTGTCGTCGGCATCTCGAACTCGTTCGAACCGCGCACCGCGAACGCCGTGCTGGGCCGCAAGATGCAGTACGTCTGGGGCAAGCGCGAGATGGAGGAGACGATCGAGGGCGTGCGCTACCGCGTCTCGCCGGCATCGTTCTTCCAAGTCAACAGCGAGATGGTCGGCCGCATCTTCCGCTTCCTCGCACCGGGCCTCGCGCCGAATCGCACCGTCGTTGACCTGTACTGCGGCGCGGGAACGTTCGCGATCTTCTTCGCATCGCGTGGCGCACGCGTGGTCGGCGTCGAGGAGAACCCCGCGGCCGTGCGCGAGGCGCGCGAGAATGCCGCGCTCAACAAAGTCGATGACCGTGTGAAGTTCGTAGAAGGCCGCGTCGAAGGCGCGGTCGCGAACAAGGACGGAAAACAAGCGCTCGACGACGCGCACATCGTCTTCCTCGACCCGCCGCGCAAAGGCAGCGACGAAGCAACGCTGGATGCGATCGCCACGGCGGGCGTGCCGAACGTGTGGTACCTGTCGTGCAATCCAGCCACGCTAGCACGCGACCTGGCATACCTCGCGAAACGCGGCTACGCGCTGGGCGTGGTACAGCCGTTCGACATGTTCCCGCAAACGGGCCACGTCGAGACGCTGGTAACACTGCACAAGAAAGGCCTCGAACCGGAAGTCACGCTACCGGAACGGGAAGCAACCCCATGGGACGACCGAATCCCGGAATGGCCGTCGGACGACCCCTACGCAAAAAGCGAGTACCCGGACTTCGTGGAGCAATAGGCGCTCCAAATCCACTCCAGCCTCGCCGCACTGTCATCCTGAGCTTTTCGAAGGATGAGCCAAAGGGTTAGCGCATCTGTGCGCGCGTGTTCCTTCCGGACAGCTTTGCGGTTCGCGAGTCCTTTGGTATTGACTGCGCTCCGGAGTGATTTGCTAATGTGCTGAGCGGGGGCGCTGCAGGTGCAGGGGGCCAGGCCGTCACCCGGACCTGGCGGGTTCGAGTCCCGTCGCCTCTAAGCCCGGCGCAGGGCTTCACGCCGAAGTCTCTTTGCGGTACAATAGTCGTGACGGCCTGGACCCCGCAAAGAGCCCTCGGCGAGCGCGCCGGTGGGCTCTTTGTTTTCGTGCGATGGAGTGCACCAGCAGCCTTCGTGCGCTGCGCTTTGCGCGGACCGGATCCGCGGCGGCGCCGGCGCCGTCTCCGTCACCGTGCGCGACGGTGAACAAACCGAATCCGGTGCGCGCGCTCGTCGCGATGCACGTCTCCTCAGTGCCGCGGTCGCAGCTCCAGCGTTCCGATCTGCTGTTCGGGAGCGTTGGAGCCTGCGCCGAACCAGAGGCGGCAGTCACTTCCGACCGTAATGCCGTCGATTCCGAACACGTCGATCGGAAACTCGTCGATTTGGCCGTTTGGGGCGATGCGTGCGATTTGCGGGACTGATTCCGCGACGTAGAGCGCGCCGTCGCAGCCTACCGCGGCCGCCGTCGCGCCGACGGTTATGTTTGGCAGTTTGGTTCGCATGAGCACCGCGTGTGCGTTGGCGTGGACGATGCTCGTGCCAGTTGCGAACCACGCCGTGCCGTCCGCGCCGGGTGCGAGGACCGGCCGGTCGTAGGCTTCCGGCGGCAGCGGCGGAAGCGGTGGCCGCGAGAATCGTCCGTCCGTCGTGACGTGACCGTATCCCGAGCGCGCTGCGTACCAAAAGCCGTGCCGATCGCCGCGCAACCGGAGGATGTCGCCGACGTCGTCCGGGGTTGCGAACGACGCGCTTCCGTCGACGCGCCCGATGATTCGCGCCGGGTGCGTGCGCGCGAACCATGCCTCACCGTCCGGACCGATCGCGAGACGAATCCCGATCCCGCGCGGTCGCGCCATCGGCGGGCCGCCGTTCGGCCCGGACATCGGTAACCTGTCGTTCGCCGCGGCCGGCGACGGGGTCGGCACCGCGGTCGGGGTCGCAGCCGGCAATTCGCGCGCTTCGCCCGGAAGGTGCCACGCGATGCGTCCGCTCCGGGCGAGCGAACCGACCCGCGGTGCGCCGGCGTCGTTGAACCACACCGTACCGTGCCGGTCCGCGACGACGTCGTCCGGGACGATGAGATTTTCGTTCGTGCCGAGCGGCGTCACGTCGACTCGGCCGTGCGCGTTCGCGCGCCCGATCGCAAACGGAGCGTCAGCCGTGCCGGGATCCAGCGTGAACACGGCGCCTCCGTCCGGGAGCGGCGCGATCTGATGCAGCCACCACTGGTGCGAGAACCGGCTCGGTCGCGGCGGGATGCTGAAGATTTGAACGCGCGAGACGAACCGGGCCGGCGGCGCCGGCTGCGGCCGCGGGCGCGAAACCCGCACGTGCACCGGCGCGACCGGATCGCTGAACGCGACGATGCGATCGGGGCCGGTTGACGTGCGCGGGCTGCAGACGACCGCGACATCAGTGCCCGACGAGACGATGTCCGTCACGTCACCGCCGCACGGCACCCCGCCCAAAGCGCGCACCGTGTTTCCGTCCCGAGCGACCGCGTAAAGCGCGTCAGCATCGACGACGTACTGCGTGCCGTCGTCGCGCGCGAACGCCTTGCTGTACCCGCGCGCCGCCGCAATGCGGTGCAGCACGATGCGCCCGCCTGTTTCGCGCGCGACCGCGAGCTCACCGTGCCCGACGACGAGCAGCGCCCCGTTGCCGAACCATGCCAGGATGTCATCGATGCCATCGAGCCGGACGGGATCCGCTTTGCTCGGCTCAGTGTCCGCCGCGTAGCGATACCAGCTTCCGCGCACGAGCAGGTAGACGAAGCCGCCGGCGACGCGCCGCGACGTCGCGCGTCCCGGCCCGTCGCCCGGCGGCGGGTGCGCGTGCCGCTCGGGATCCGGCGTGTACGTCCACGTGTCGATGCCGTTCCCGCTGGCGGTGTCGATGCGCGACACCGTCAGCGGCACGTAGTTTTCGAGCTGCATCGGTTGCCACGTCGAGTCGACGTACACGTTCCGCCCCACAACGCCGAGCGGCTCGACGTTGGAACGGGCCATCCAGCGCACGTGCCCGGTCCGCACGTCGAACGCGTACAGATCGCCGACGGTGATGGCGCCGCTGTCGTAGTACAGCTGGAGCAGCATCGTCCCGACGATCGCAGGCTTTCCCGAAAGCCCGCCGCCGCCCGGCGTCTCCCACAGCCGCTTGCCGCCGGAGAGCTCGTACGCCGCGAAATTGCGGCCGTGCTGCGCGTACAGGATGCCGTCGATCACTCCGGCCGGCACGACGCCGCGCAACGTGTACGCGCGGCTTCCGTCGCGAGTCCGAAGCGCGACGGCCTCCTTGTAATCCTCGCTCAAGACGATCATCAGATCCCCGCCGACGAGCGGTGCGCGGTTCCGGTCGAATCCCGGTCCGCTGATCCACCGCGTCGCTCCCGACGCGAGATCGATCGCCCGAACGCGATCGCCGTGCAGCGCGTACGCCGTCCCGCGTGAAACCGCGAGGTTCGTCGGAACCGTCGCCGAGCGCCCGGGCTTGACCGCCGCAAGGCTGACGTCGCTGCGCGGCTTCGTCGCGCCGCCCCCCGCGTCGAACGCCGCTCCTTCCTCGACGGCGATCGGACGCGCCTGCTCGCCGGGCGTCGGCGTTGCGGCGGGAGCCGCGCGCGTCGCGGAATCTTCCGTCGACAGCGGTGCGGACGACGCGCAGCCCGCGAGCGCGAGGCTCCACCAAACGGCGCGCAGCGTGCCGCGGCCGATGCCTGCGGAAAATCTCACGGTGTCACGATGCGCTTCGCTGCGTCGCGAAACAAGCGTTCACCTTGGGGCCGTCGTTCAGAGCGCTGCGAACGGGTCTTCGCTCCTGACGTCGTCGACGAAATTGCTCAAGTGGAAGCCCGGCACCATACGGTACGCGACGTCCGTGACGAAACAGTTGCCCGTTGCGTTGGGTTTCTTCTTGGCGACGGCTGCGACCGCGTTGAGAAACGCCGGAATGAAGTTCGTTCGCGGCGCCGCCGCGAGAACCGACCGGACGTCGGCGTGGTCGAGATCGTTGAGGAACGCGCCGAAGTCGGCGTTCACGCCGCTGCTCACGAGGCGCACTTCCGGACCTTTCCAACGCGCGAGCGACGAGTCGTGCAATGCGATCGCGTCCCACACGACCTCAGCGCGCTCGCCCGTGATGCCGTGCATCATGAGGATCTCGCGCGCGAGGTTCGCGCCGTCGACTTCGAAGCGGTTCCCCGCGCTCATGTGCGCGTTGGCCAGGCCCGTGTCGTGCAGAATGGACGCGACGTAAACCGCCTCGACGTCGTGGTCGACTTTCTTCGCTTTGCTCACGAGCTCCGCGAACAGAAACGTCCGCAGCGAGTGGTTGAAGATCTCCGGCGGCAGCGACTCCCTGGCCGCCGCCGTTGCGTCGCGCGCGAGCGGCGAATCGGGGATGCCGATTCCGGCCACCGACCGCGGCGGCGTCGCGGCCGCCGCCGATAGCGGAACGGTCGCGGCGATGACCGTGATGCCCTGCAAGAAGTCGGAGCGGTCCATCGTCCTACGGTACGCTCGCGCGGAGGATAAATCCGGTACCAATTCGCGCGACCTGCCGGTACATGCGCACGCTAGCGCCAGCCTGCGGTTCTGCGCGACCGGCCCGTCCCCACCGAGCCGCCTTCACGACGCGTTTGCGCCGCCGCCGGCAGGGGTGTGCGCGCCGCGCGCCTATCCTTGGACGGAAATGTCGACAGAAGGGTTGGAAGCGCTGCGCGCGCGCGTGCACGCCGACGCCGAGCTCGCGCGACGGCTGCGCCGGGTCGAGCCGGAGCGCTTCACGGACGAGGTGCTCGAGCTTGCCGCGGCCGCCGGCTACGACGTCACGGCGGCGGAGTTGCACGAGACCATCGCGCGTGCGCGCGAGGCGTGGATCCTGCGATGGATACGCTAGGTGCCGCGAACCTGAACGCTTGGACGCCGGTTCGCATCCGGACCGAAGGCACCGAACCGGTCGTCGACTGGGCGCTCGTCGACCGGCCGTTCACGGAGCCGTTCTTCGAACAAACCGCGGATCGAGCGCTCCAGCATCCGTTCAACCAAGTATTCGCGCAAAGCACGTCGCTCGACGTGCTCGACGCGGCGCACGAGCGCTACCCGGGAATCGCACCGGCTGGATTCATCTTCCACATGTCGCGGTGCGGTTCGACGCTGATCTCACAGATGCTCTCGCGGCTGAACTCGACGATCGTGCTGTCGGAAGCGCAGCCGATCGACGCGCTGCTTGCGCGGCGCGGGCGCGACCCGGATGGCGGCGACGAGACGTCGATCCGCCGGCTTCGCGGCCTGATCGGCGCACTGAGCCGGCCGCGTCACGGCGAACGCCGTCTGTTCGTGAAGTTCCACGCGTGGCACGTGCTCGAGCTGCCGCTGATCCTGCGCGCGTTCCCGGGCGTGCCGTGGGTGTTCGTGTTTCGTGAACCGCGGGCCGTGCTGCGGTCGCAGATGCTCACCCAGGGCTGGGAGGCGGTTCCAGGAGCTGTCGATCCCCGCTATCTCGGCATCGCGGCCGGGGACTGGCACGGAATTCCGGTGGAGGCGTACGCCGCGCGCGTGCTGGCCGCGTTCTGCGAATCCGCGCTCGAGCACGCCGAACGCGGCCGTGCGTCATTTCTCGAGTACACGGCATTGCCGGACGGTGTGTCGTCCCGCGTTTTGCCGTTCTTCGGCATCGCGCCGGACGACGGCGAAGCGGAGCGGATGGCCGACGTCGCGCGGCTGGATTCAAAGGCCGCCGGATCGGAAGAATATGGTGCGCGCGATCTCCGCGCCGGCCCGGAGATCGACCGCGCCGCCGCCGAGTGGCTGGACGGTCCGTACGCGCGGCTCCGGGCGGTCGCTGCTCGGGCAGATTGAGTCAAACGCCGAGCATCTCGCGCAGCGTGGCGGCGTTGCGCGGCGCGTACGCGTTCTGGTCGTTGTTGAAGTAGACGAACGCGGCGTCGACGTACGGCGTCAGCTCGCGAATCGTTGCGGCCCACTGTTCCAGCCGCGCGCGCCGGTACGACCCGGCGTACGCGCGAACCGGACCGTGCAGGCGCACGTACAACACCGGGCCGGTCACGACGAGCGGCGCGGTGCTTCCACGCAAATCGTGCAGGCACAGCGAGATCCCGCGCTCGCGCAGCAGCGCGTAGACCGGCTCGGCGTACCAGGACGGCTCGCGGAACTCCACGACGTAGCGATGGTGCGCGGGCAGCATGTCGAGGAAGTTGCGCAGCGCCTCGTCGTCGCGGGAGAAGAAGGGCGGAAACTGCGCCAGGACGTTCGCGAGGTGCGGCTCGAGCGGCGCGATCCGTGTCATGTAGTTGTCGACGAACGCGCGCGGCTCGCCGGGCCGCTTGCGGTGCGTGATCAGCCGGCTCAGCTTGACCGTGTAGACGAACCCCGGCGGCACGGCGGACCAGCGCGCGAGGTCGTGCTCCTTGGGCAGCCGGTACGTCGTCACGTTGAGCTCGACCGTCGGAAACCGCTCCGCGTAGTACGCCAGCCACTCGCGCTGCGGGAGCTTCTGCGGGTAGAAGCGGCCGCGCCAGCTCTTGTACGTCCAGCCGCTCGTACCGATGAGGATGGGTCCCACTTGGGCCTGCATACCCGCTTGGGAACGCGCCGAGGCGCCGGTCGTACGGCCGGCGCCTCGCGATCCCACCGTGCGCTTTGCGCCGCTACGTGCCGATCTGCGCGTTCATCACCGTCAGGTCGATCGTTCCGAGACCCGTCGTGTAGTCGTAGCCCGGAAGCGCGGTGTAGGCACCGTTGCCGCCGGTGATGATGTCGTGGAACCCGCCCAGCGCCTGCGTCGGCGGCGGGCCGGTGACCGTCGTGGCGTTGTTCTGGTGTTGGACGTAGTTGTTGTAGAACTGCGGCGCGGCGAAGCCGAGCGCGTTGCCGTGCGCCGACATGAGCCGCGAGTACGCGCCCATCGCGAGCGGCGACGCCTCGCTCGTCCCGCCGATCGCGCAGCCCGTGCTGCAGTCGCCGACGCCCGGAATGTTCGGCCCGTAGACGTTGTACGCGCCGGAGAACGCGTCCGCGGCCATGGCGATGTCCGGCAAGCCGCGCAGGTTCGTCACTGCGGGGCCGCTCGGCAGAATCTGCGACCGCTTCTGCCAATCCGTTGCGTTCTCGAACTGGCTGAGGCCGCCGCCGCCGGCGTTCCACGCCGCCTCGCCCGCGTAGCTCGAGTCCGATGCGTTCGAGACGACGGTCGTTCCGCCGACGCCGACCGCGTACGGCGACGTCGCGGGATACTCCACCATCGGCGGCCCCGACATCGGCGCGCCGTTCGTCGGCGCGAGCGCGCACGACGCGCCGGTGTCGCCGGTCGACACGAACATCGTCTGTCCCTGCGCCGCGGCCTGCATGAACAGATGGTCGTCGACCTTCATCGCGCCATCGAGGAACGCTTGGTACTCGCACTCGCCGAACGACGAGTTACCGAGCTGCGCGAGATTGTCGCCGACCCACTTGCTGTACTCGTTCGCGATGTCCGAATCGCTGAGCGACGTCGTCGCGTAGATGTAGAGCGCCTGCACGTTCTGCGCCATTCCGGTCGAGCTCTGCGTGTCGAGATCCCATTCCACGACACCGGCCGTGTCGGGACTCGGGAGGCCGACTTTCACGACGGTCACCGGAACGTGCGGGAGCCCGAGCTTGTTCTCCGCATAGGTCAGATCGCTGACCGTGCCGCTGACGTCGCCTTCGGCCATCACCGCGATAGTCGTGGCGGATCCGGTCGGCGTCGAGCCCGCGTCGTAGTACGCCTGCACGTCCTTGGCATCGAACGCCGGCGTGCACTGCCCGGTCGGCGCCGCCGCGGGGAAGCACGACGCGTGCGGCCGCGTCGCGTTGGGGCGAACGCTCATCTTCGCCGCGTTCGAAAGACCGAGCACCGCGCTCACGACGCCGCCGAGCGACGCGGGAACGAACGCCGGCTGCGTGTTCACGTACACGGCGGCGCCCCCGAGCTGGAACGATTCCAGCGAGGTGTTGAACGCTTTTGAAACCTGCGCCGCGGTGCCGTCCGCGCTGACGAGCTGCGCGCTCGTGCGCACGTTCGTGAAGCCCTGGCCTTGCAGATAGCTCACGACGGACTGCACGTCGGACGGCGTCGGCCCGTACTGCGACGCGAACTGCGCCGGCGAGATCTTTTGGCGTGCCGCGATCAACGACTTGAGACCGTCTTCGTTGTGCAAATTGAGTCCGACGCGAACGGTGAGCGGCGTCGCCGGCGCGAGCGCGCCGCGATCGGTGCCGCCCGAGATCGTGGCGCCGCGCGTCGCGGTCGCGGCCCAGCCGGACGGCGCGACGATCACGTCTTGTGCGGCGCGGCCGCGCGCGCTCGCCGCAGCGCCGGGTCCGCCGGCGCCGGGGAGGAGATGGCTCATGCCGCCCGAGCACGACGCGGTCATGACGCCGGTCGTGAGTGCGAGTGCGAGAAGGCGTTTCATCGTCGTGCTCCTTACTTCAGCGCCGCGCTGAGGCGGGCGACGTCGATGCTGCCGATTCCGGTCGTGTAGTCGTACTTGGGCAGCGCGGTGTAGAGGCCGTTGGTGCCTTGCAGCACGTCGTGGAACGGTCCGATCAGCTCGGTCGCGGGCGGCCCGGCGATCTGCGCGGCCGTGCTGGTCGCGAAGGTGTGGTAGAGGACGGGCGCGGCGAACCCGAGCGTTCCCGCGTGCGCGTTCTGCATCCGGGCGTACGTGCCGGCTGCGAGCGGAGAGGCGAGACTCGTGCCGCCGGTGATGTACTGCGTTCCGCCTTGCCACAGCAGCGCACCGGTCTCGAGCGCCGCGTCGTATGCGATGTCCGGCACGCCGCGGAAGCTGTAGCCGGCGGGCGTCGTTCCGACGGGCTGCACCCCTTGCTCCCACGACGGCGAGTACTCGAACTGGCTCAGCCCGCCGCCGCCCGACTGCCACGCCTGCTCGCCCAAATACGACCCGTCGACGTTGCTGAACAGATCGGTACCGCCGACCGCGACCGCGTACGGCGAGCTCGCCGGATACTCAACCAGCGGCGCACCGCCGACGCCGCCGTTGGGCGGAACGCCTGCCACGCCGCAGTACCCGCCGGTGTCGCCCGTTGAGGCGAAGAGCGTCTGGCCTTGGACCGCGGCTTCGGCGAGGATCATGTCGCCGACCAGCATGTCGCCGGACTGGTACGGGAACACTTCGCAGCCGCCGACCGACGCGTTCATGACGGGCGCGACATCGTCGCTCGCCCACTTGTTGAGCGCCAGCGTCAGATCGCTGTACGCGAACGACGGTGCGACGTACAAGTCGATCTGCTTCACGTCGAAGGCCATCGCTTGCGTGTACGTCATGTCGAGCGTCCATTCGCCGTTGCCGCTGATGTCGCTCGACGGCGTTCCGACGTTGATCACGTTCACGGGGTCTTGGGCGAGGCCGAACCGGCTCGAGTTGTCGTGAAAGTCGGCGATCGCGATAGACGGATCACCGACGGCGAAGATCGCAACCTCGGTGTTGCCGGCCGGCGTCACCGTCGTCGCGTGGTAGGTGATGTTGTAGGTCTGCGGGTCGTAGAAGCGCGGGCAGACCGGCGTGCCGGTCGTCGTGTTGACGTTTTGCGTGCACGGCGTCGGCTGGCTCTGGCGCGGGAAGATCGCGTCTTGCGGGCTCAGCTGGCGCCGCAGCGGTCCGCCCTTGAGGCCGGGGACGTTCGTCAGGCCGAGGACCGCGACGACGTTTCCGCCGAGCGAGGCGGGGACGAACGCCGGCGTGGTGTTGGCGAAGTACGTCTTCCCGCTCACGCTGAACCCGTGCAGCGTGGTATTGAACGCCTTCTGCACGGCAGCCGCCGTCGCGCTCGCCGTGACGAGCATGTTGTTCGGCGTCGCCCGCACGTTGGTGAACCCTTGCGCTTGCAGATAGGACGTCGCCGCGGCGACCTGGTCGCTCGACGGCGCGTACTGGCTGACGAAGGCGGAGCGCGAGATGCGCTGCCCCGCAGCGATCGCCGATTTCACGGCGTCGGCGTTGCGCATCTGCAGCCCGAGCACGACGTTAATCGGGCGAGCGCCGTCGAGCGCGCCAAGATCGGAAGCGTTCGCCGGCGCGATCGCGTCGGTGGCGGTGGCGGCCCATCCGGCAGGCGCCGCGATGGACTTGCTGCGTGTCGTTCGCGCGCCGAGCGAGCTAAGGGAGCTCGGCGCGACCGTGGCGGCGCGGCTGCCGGTCGGGGGCAGGCTGCCTGCGCCGTGCCCTCCCGAGCAGGACGCGGTCGCAAGCCCCGTGGCGGCGGCCAGAGCGGCGAGTCTGATCATGGTATGGGTTCCTCCTCCTCACGCTCAAGGCTAGAGCAGCGAGAGGCAAGGCCCCATACACAAAATCGGGTAGGCCGGGCTACCCGCCCGGCGTGAGGACCCGCTGGAGCAGCGCGATGACGTTCCCTTCGGAGTCGATGGCATAGCCGAAGCGGCCGAGCCCGGCGATGTCCTGGACCCGGCCCTGCTGGCCGCCTTTCATCGCGACCTGGATCAGCGCGTCGTCGATGTTCTCCACTTCGATCGTCGGCGTTGGCGCCTTGACGACATCCTGCCGGGCGGTGATCGCAGCCGGAATCCCGGCGCCGCCCTCGACGTTGGTGTGCACGAGATACGGAACCGATGAGCCGGCGAACGCCGAGAACTCCCAGCCGAACACGTCCCGGTAGAACGTCGCCGCCCGTTCGACGTCATCCGCCGGCAAATGAAAGTTTACGACCTTTCCCATGACTCGCTCGTTCTCCGTCACTCGCTAGTTGGCATCGTGCGCAGCCGGTAGAGCTGCTCGCGCGTGAAGGCGACGGCCATCAGGTAGCGCGCAGCTTCTTGCTGCGGGTCGGAATGATCCATCCCGGCCCAGCCGCTGCGGAACGTTCGCTGGGTCGTGTCGAAGATGCCGAGCAGCGCGCGAGCTTCCGCGCCGCTGAGCGCCGACGCCATATCCCGGGTCGCCTGCGCGTGCGAGACGCGGCCGCTGAGGATAGCGTCGACGAGCCCTTCGGCACGTGCACGGTTCTGCGCGGTCAGGCCCGCCAGCGCCGCCGAGCGCGACTGCTCGCGGTCAGCATCGATGCGCGCGCGCAGATCGGGAGAGACCGGCATGACGCCGCCGTACCGGAAGCGAGGCGCGGATGCCGCGCGTGACTGTTCGGCTCGAACCGCCGCTGCCCGCTCGTCGCGCGCCCGGCGCACGCGTTCCGACAGCACAGGCACCATGACCGCCGTCGCACCGGGACCGAGCGAGTCTTGCCGCGACATATGACGTCCCATGCCCAGCAGCGCGGCGGGTGTCGTCGGGAGGGTTCCCGCAACCGCGATGATCCAGCCTCGTTTCGGGCTCGGCAGCTTGAACGTGGTCTTGCCGTTCCCGCCGCCGGCCGTGCCGAGCACGTTGAAAAGCGGGCGGTTGTCGGCGACCGCGATCGTCTGGCCTTGCGCGATCATCCAGCGGTTCGGCGCCACGGTGCCGTCGAAGCGCCGCGCCTCGCCGATGAACGGGTTCGCGAGGACGTTGTCCGGTATCGGATCGGCCGGATCGGAGTTCGACGACGACGGCGAGACGGATTTGTTGGCGAAGTTCGGCGCGACACCCGGGAGCGCTTTCATGACATGGTGACCAGCACAGCCGCTCAATAGAACAGCCGCGCCGGCCCCCAGGAAGGGGGCGCGCTTCAAGTCGTTACCTTTCGAGTTTTGTGGTTGTGCGTTCGGCTCGCGAGCCGGATCAGTTTTGCGAGGGGAAGATTCCCTGCAGCGCGATGATGTAGTTCAGCACGCTGTACGGCATCATGTTCGCGTGCGGCTGGCTACCACCGGCGGTCGTCACCATCGCCGGCAGCATCGCCGCCATGGTGTTGCTGCCCGCCGAGTAGATCTGGTTCGGCGCCGCATTCGCCGGAAAGCCGTTGAGCGGGTTGAACTTGGTCGAGTTCGCGGTCGGGTCGGCTTGCGCCAAGTGGATGTGCGCCGGCATCTCCCCGCTGTTGAGCGTGTGGTTCTCCTCGCCGCCCCGCTCGCCGAGGATGTGGCCCGCGCCGAAGCTGATCGCGACGCGCCCTTGCAGGTTCGGCAGCGCGAACGTCGTCTGGCCGTTGCCGCCGTAGGTCGTCCCCAGAAGCGCGAATAGTGCTTGGTTCTGATTGATTGGCAACGTCTGGCCGTTGCACAGCGCCCAGCCTTTCGGCGCGAAATTGAACGAGACGGCTCTGATCTCGCTCATAAACGGTGTCGACATCTCTTCCTTTCTCCGGTGCTCGTCGTTGCGGCGCTCAACTGCGCGGCGGGTAGATCCCTTGAAGTGCGATGCAGAAGTTGAGCGTCAGGTACGGCTGCATGTTGTTGTGCGGCAGACTGCCGCCCGCAACACCGATCATCGCGGGGTTCATGTTGACGCTCGGCGTGGTCGTCGACGAGTAGATCTTGTTCGGCGAAGTGTTGCCGGGAACGGCGTTCGACGGACTCGACAGCGTCGTGTTCAGCGCCCCGGTATCGCACTGCGCGACGTGCGGGTGCGCCGGCATCTCGCTAGTGAGCAGCGTGACGGTCGACGTGCCGCTTTGGCTCCCGATCGGGTATTGGCCTCCGCCCGCGTACTGGTCGGTGTGCATCGCGACGTTGCCCTCGAGGTTCGGAAGGGCGAACGTCACTTTGGCATCGCCGCCGTAGAACGTTCCGACGAGCGAGAAAAGCGCGGTGTTTTGGGAGATCGTCAGCAGTTGCCCGGCGCAGAACGCCCACCCCTTCGGGGCGAAGTTGAACGGGAAGATGCGGATCTCAGCTACGAACGGACTACTCATCGCTCACGTCGGGCTCGGGAAGATGCCGAACAGCGAGATGATGTAGGTGACGGCCAAGTACGGCTGCATATTGTCATGCGGCTGGCTTCCTCCTTGGGCGGGGAGTGTCATGAAGGGATGGAGCCCGCTCGTTCCCGGCGAGTAGATGTTCGTCGGGGACGGATTGCCGTAGTAATTGTTCGTCGGCACCGTCTGGGTGGTCGTGGGATTGCCGTTGTCCGCGATCACGGCGTGATTGTGGATCGGCATCTGGTTCGTGGTGAGCGTGACGGAGCTGACGCCGCTCAGCTCGCCGAGGGTGTACGTCGTCCCGGTCCCCGAGTTCCCCATGTGGACGGGTACGCGTCCGCTGAGG
Source organism: Vulcanimicrobiota bacterium (assembly GCA_028287565.1). GTDB lineage: Bacteria > Vulcanimicrobiota > Vulcanimicrobiia > Vulcanimicrobiales > Vulcanimicrobiaceae > Vulcanimicrobium. The sequence continues at coordinate 13,545 of JAQBPK010000080.1, read as the reverse complement.
TTCGGCAGTCCGAACGTGGACTGGCCATCACCGCCGTACGTCGTGCCGATCAGGTTGAAGAGCGTGTCGTACTCGGAGATGGGCAGTAACTGTCCATCGCACGTCATCCACCCGGCCGGGGCAAACGACCCCGCGAACATGCGTATCTCGCCTACGTAAGGTGAGCTCATTGGTCTCCTCTCTATCCCTTAGGGTTTGTATGCGACTGAGAGTGGGATGTTGGTGAGGGCATGGAACCCGGACTGCTTGGGGCTGTTCGGGAACTGGGTACCGTTGGCGTCGAAGCACGTGCACGGCGATGCGAGCGCTTGCGATACGTCGTAGATGTAGATGCCTTGCTTCCCGGCGCCGTTCGCCTCGAGCGAGACCATCAGCTTGGTGGCGGTGATCCAGCGCAGCGCGTGGACGATGGTCGTGTCGCCGTAGACGAACGTCGCGCCGCCGGCCGTCGTCGTCCCGTCGTACGGGATCGGCCCGCCGACCTGGTTGCGATTCACCGTGTTGTCGTAGATCTGGACTTCCGGCAGACCGCTCTGCGTGATGCCGCCGACCGCGACGAAGCCGCTCGACGAGGCGGCGACGACGTCGCCCTTCATGTTGCTGCTGCCGGACGCTGTGTTCGGCGGGCAGCCGGCGTATGGCGTCGTGCCGTTGCTGTAACAGCCGGTGTCCTCGATGACGAACTGCTTGACCTTCGCGCCGGTGGTGGCTGTGAAGAACGTCAGGTACGAGTGGATTCCGTTGCTGCTCGCGACGACGATCTGACCGCTCGCCGGGTCAAACCCGAGCCGCGGGTTGACGACGTTCGCGTCGTCGAGCTGCACCGTCGTGCCGTCAGGATGCTTGATCACGACGTGCGACGTCGTGCTGCCGTTCGTGATCGCCACGGCGTAGCTGCCGGCCGGGTTCTGCGCGGTGGTAGGCAGCGCCACGACGCCCGTCACACCCAGGCTGGGATAGTCGGTCTGCGTGATGTCGCGCGTGGTCGCCGCCGCGGTGTAGGTGCCGTTCAGCACGAACTCCTGCAAGTGGACCGCCGACGATGCCGGGACGTTTCCGAGCCCGACGCTGCTGTCGGTGCCGAGCGCGAGGTACTTGGGATCGTTCATGTTGTTCGTCAGCACGGTCGCGGCGTTGGCGCCGGTCGTGATCGCGCCGGCCGGGATGCAGGCGAAGTTCCCGAAGTCCGGGTTGCCCGCGCCGCCGTTGGCGATCAGCAAGTCGCCGTTCGGATCGAACAGCAGGTCCTGCGGGAAGTCGACGTCGTTGCTCTGGTTCGCCAGCGTCGGCGTCGTGTACGCCGAGAAGGTGTCGTTCGTCCCGGTGCTGATCGTGAACAGGTCGACCTTCCCGGACGCCGCGCCGGTCTGCTCGATCGCGGCGAGGAAGCTCGCCGGCGGCGCCGGACCGCTCTGGAACGTGAAGTTCAGCGTCTTCGAGAACGCCAGCCCGTCCGACGATCCGGTCGAGTTCGCGGGTGTGGCGGTGACCGCGACGGCCGCGTTGCCCGTGCCGGCGGTCTGCGTCAGCGTGAACGACTGCGTGGACTGCGTCACCTTGACGTTGAGGTGCGTGGTGCCGTCAGTGTACCCGGCGCCGCCGTTGGTGTCGGTGTGCCCGTTGACGGTCAGAACCGGCAGCCCGGGAGCGACGATCGCTTTGTTGGCGAGGTCGGTGTAGGACGTATTGAACGTGACGGGCGTCGTGCCCACGGTGCCGACGTTGCCGGCGTTCGCGACGGTGAACGTGCCCGCGCAGAAGCCGGAGCTCGCGTTGACCGTCATGACGTTCGCGTTGGCGTCGAACGTCACGTTGAACGAGTTCGCGATCGCGACGACCACGGCCAGCGTCTGCTGCTGCTGCGAGAGGATGTTGCCCGTCCCGGTCGAGTTGTCGTACGTCGTGAACGTGAACGTGTCGCTGCCGGGCGGCACTTGCATCGAGACGGTGCACGTCCACGGACCGGACCCGGTGCAGGGCGCTCCCGGCGCGTTGCCGGTTCCGTTCGTGACCGCGGTGACGACGTTGAACTGCGCGCCCGGTGCGGGAATGCGCGTGCTCGTCGTCATGTTGATGCGAACCGATTTTGTCGCTGCCGAGATGTACGCGGCCTTGCGCGTCGTCGAGCTCGTCGTGACCGGCGCGGGGATGGTGATCTTGAACGTCGCGTTCGCCAGCGGACCGGTGTACGGCGCGGCCGTGGGAGCCGCCGCGGCGGGCGGCAGCGCGTTCGCGTGCGACCCTCCGCCGCATCCCGCGAGCAAAGAAGCGGACGTAATGATGGCGAGGGCGGAGGAGACGAGATTCTTCGCTAGCCGGATCATGGGCACCATTCCTCAGCCGCTACCGGCTGAACGAGACGTCCGGGGATGTACAGGAATCGCAGCCGTCCGAGCCCGGACCGAACGGCGGCGAGCCGCCGCAACCCGCGTGATGCGGATTGCGGCGGCGCGAGAGCGAGCCAGGATTACTGGCGGCGCTTGGAGCTGGCGTTGACCGACGAGGTCGTGTACGTCACGGTGAGCGTGGCGGACCCGTCCGTCGTGTTGCTCGAGAGGCCGTCGCCGATGGTCACCGGGCAGGAGCCCGCGGTCGGGCTCGCGACCACGGTCGCGGTGAACGGCGTGCCGTTCGTCGTGCTGTTGGAGCCCGCGACGACGGTCGCGATTCCAGACAGCGCCGGGCTGGCCGGCGTGCATGCCGGCGTGCCGGTCACGAGCAGGGCGTGGTTGTACGGACTGTTCGTCCAGCCGCTCTCGGTGAACGACTCGGAGCCGGTGCTGCCGACGCCGGTCGTCGCGAAGAGGTCGATCTCGGCCGAGCCCGTCAGCGCCACGCCGCTCGGCGTCGCCTGCGAGCTGTTGAACGCCGGCGCGTTGAGCTTCGGCTGGAAGCTCGCGGTGCCGTTCGTCGCGCCGCTCGCCGATGCGGTCAGCGTGACCGGGTTCTCGGCGAGACCGTCGTAGGCGAGGACCTTCGTGATGTCCGGGCCGCTGAAGGTCACGGACGTCGCCGAGCCGCTGGTGCACGTCGACGTGCCCGAGTTGACGACGCACGAGCCGTGCAGGTTCGTGTCGGGGTCGCTGACCGTCACGTTCAGGGCCGCACCGGTCGCGTCGACGTAGAACACGTTGGGGGTCTGACCGGTCGGGATGGTGTCGCCGTGCCCGTCGGCCGCGACGACGCTGATCGACGCCGTCTGCGACTGCGTGCCCGCCGTCAGCGCGCCGGCGCCGGTCGGGACCCCGGAGACCGACAGCGTGGCGGGGATCGCGCCCAGCGTGATCGGCACGGCGGTGTTCTGTCCCGCGGTGATCGTCACGCCGTTCGCCTGCGCCGCGTTGATCGCGTGGCCGGTCGCGCCGTTGGCGTCATAGGTGATGATCGTGAACGAGTCCGTTCCGGGCGGGGTCGGCGGCCCGTTCACGGTGCAGCCGCTGTTGCACGAGCCCGCGGCGATGTTCGTGATCGCCGGGTTGCCGCTGATCGTGGTCGGGTCGATGCCGACCGAGTCGGCGGTCAGCGTGATCTTCACCGACGCCGTCGCGCTCGATATGAACTGCGGCGTGCGGCCCTTGGCCGAGCCTTGGCGCACGGGGATTCGAATGGTGAATTGCGGCGTCACGAGCCCGGCTTGCGGCGCGCTCGTCGGCACCGGAGGCTGGGGGTTCGGGTTCGGCGCCGTGCTGGCACCGCCACCGCCGCCGCAACCCGCGAGTGCCATCATGGCGAGAAGGGTCAGGATCTTACGCATGGGGATTTTGCTCCTGCGAGGTTGGGATGGCGGTTCTCACCAGCGCGCTTTGCCGCTGATAATGAAGCCGCTGGTGGTCACGGTGATGTGGGTCGAAGCGGTCTGGTTGAACGCGTCTTTGAAGGTCACGTCGCACGTGCCGGCAGCGACGCCGGTCACGGTGTAGTCGGAGTCCGTTCCGTTGCCGGTCGAGCCCGACTTGAGCGCGATCGTCGCCTTGCCGCTGCACGTGCCGGCATCGGTGAACGTGAACGGTCCGGCGTACGAGGTCTCGTGGACGTGCACCGTCGCGGCGTTCGAGGCGCCGAGGCCGTTCACGAAGACGTTCGGGCTCGGCGAGACGGTCAGCACGAACGGAACCGGCGTGGGAGTCGGCGTCGGAGTCGGAGTCGGCGTCGCCGTGGGAGTCGGCGTCGGTGTGGGGGTCGCCGTGGGCGTGGGCGTCGGCGTCGGCGTGTGCGTCGGGGTGGCCGTCGGCGTCGGGGTCGGCGTCGGCGTATGCGTCGGGGTCGCCGTCGGCGTGGGGGTCGGCGTCGGCGTCACGCCGCCCGTGGGCGTCGGCCCGGGAGTCGGCGTGTGGGTCGGCGTCGGCGTCGGAGTCGGCGTGACGCCGCCCGTGGGCGTCGGCCCCGGGGTCGGCGTCGGACCCGTGGGCGTCGCGGTCGGCGTCGGAGTCGGAGTCGGCGTATGTGACGGCGTCGGGGACGGAGTCGGGATCGGCAGGCTGGTGGCGATCAGCGCGAACCAGTACTGGACGTTGGCGTGCAGCGTGAGCGGCCCGCCGTTCGCGGTGAAGGTTAGGGTGCCGCCGCTGATGACCGCCGGCCCGGAGTAGACGACCCAGTCGTGGACGGTCGCGTCGTAGAAAACGATGTAGTAGGACGCGCCCGGCGTGATCAGCGCGGGCGGCACGGTGACCGTGAGCGACAGCCCGCTCGGGAGCGTGATGTCCTGATCCGACTTGACGCCGACGTAGAGGATGGTCTGGTGGGCCGGCAGGGCCTTCACCACGCGGATCCCCTGAGGGAGGCGATCCTTCGAGACGGCCGGCGTACCGTCCGTCGGCGGGAAGTTCTGGATCGTGATGGTGAGGGTCGCGTGAACGGGCGCGCTGGGTGCCGGTATCGTGACCGAGCCGCCGAAGCCGTGCGAGCTCGGGAAGGTTACCGTCGTCGGGCCGCCGCCGGGCGCCAGGTTGACCGACGTCTGGCTGGACGCCGTGAAGAACGGGTTGTTCCCGGTGTCGACCGGCGGCGGGTTCGACCCGCCTCCTTGGCATGCAACGAGCAGCGCCGCGGCTGCGAACAGGGCCACGGATCCCGAAAGCAGACGTCTCACGCGCGGACCTCGACGACGAGCGCGAATGCAGGCGCGAGGGCATGACTGAGGACGCCACGACGTGACGCCCGATGACGAACGATCGAGTTGACGAGCACCATACCCCCTGCGGACCGAAAGCCCAAGTGAGAACCTTCTCATGGGCCGTAAATCGCGTTACGTCGTAGGTAGGGAGCTCCCCTACCCCTGTTCTGAAAGCTTTACCGTCCGGTCGCTAGCGTTTTGTGGCTAGCAACACTTCGACAATTCTTCGCGATCCAAGAGATGTTCGGCACGGAACCGCTGCACCATTACGCATGGGGACGGACCCCGGCCTGGGCAGGGCGAATTCCGTGCGGATCATGCCAACGGACCGGATCGATATCCGCCACGTCGCGCGGCTCGCGCGGCTGGCGCTCACCGACGCCGAGATCGCGACCTTCGGGCCGCAGCTCGGCAGCCTGATGTCGCACGTCGACGCGCTCGCGCAGCTCGACACGCAGAACGTACCGGCCACCGCGCAAGTCGTGCCGTCGCGCAACGTCCAGCGCGACGACGCGATTCGTCCGGAAACGATCCTGTCTCGGGAAGCGGCGCTCGCGAACGCGCCGCAGGTGCAAGGCCCGTATTTCCGCGTGCCCCGCATCATCGCCGAGGAGGGCTGACATGAATCCGGTCACCGGCTCCGCCCGCGAGATCGCGCGGGCCGTCAACGCGCGCACCGCGAGTGCGGCGGAGATCGCCGAAGTGCTGATCCCGCACGCCGAGCGAGTCGATGCGCAGCTGAACGCCTACCTGGAGCTCACCCCCGAGCTGATGCGCGCGCACGCCAAGCGCGTGGAGGAGCGCGTTGCCGCCGGCGAGAGCTTGCCGCTCGCCGGCGTGCCGGTCGCGATCAAGGACAACATGTGCCTGGAGGGCACGCACACGACCGCCGGCTCGAAGATTCTCAACGGCTTCGTCGCGCCGTACACCGCGACCGCGGTCCAGCGGCTGCTCGCCGCGGGCGCGCTGCCGGTCGGAAAGACGAACCTTGACGAGTTCGCGATGGGATCGTCCGGCGAGAACTCGGCGTACGGCTTGACTCGCAATCCCTACGACACGGACCGCGTCCCCGGCGGCTCGTCGGCCGGCAGCGCGGCGGCGGTCGCCGGGTTCGAGGCGACCATCTCGCTGGGGAGCGACACTGGGGGCTCGATCCGCGAGCCGGCGGCGTTCTGCAACGTCGTCGGGTTCAAGCCGACCTACGGCCGCGTGTCGCGCTACGGGCTGATCGCCTTCGCGTCCTCGCTCGACCAGATCGGGCCGTTCGCCCGGACGGTCGAGGACGCGGCGCTGACGTACGACGTGATCGCCGGCAAGGACCCGCTCGACGCGACGAGCGTCGACCGCGCCGTCGAGCCGGCGGCGGACGGTTTGCGCGAGGACCTGCGCGGGGTGCGGATCGGGATCGTCACGGAGTTCGCGCTCGACAAGCTCGACCCGGCGAGCCGCGCCTGCTACGAGACGGCGTACGCGGACCTCGAGCGCCTCGGCGCCGAGCTGGTCGAGGTGTCGCTGCCGACCGCCGAGTACGGCCTCGCGACCTACTACCTGATCGCGCCGGCCGAGTGCTCCTCCAACCTCGCGCGCTTCGACGGCGTGCGCTACGGCCTGCGCGCCGACGCGCCCGACGTCAACGAGATGTACGAGCGCACGCGCGCCGCGGGGTTCGGTCCCGAGGTGAAGCGGCGCATCCTCATCGGCACGTACGCGCTCTCGTCCGGCTACTACGACGCCTACTATCTCAAAGCGCAGAAGGCGCGCACGCGGATCGCCGAAGATTTCGCGCGCGCGTTCGAGCGCTGCGACGCGATCGTGTCGCCCGCGGCGTCGTCGCCGGCGTTCCGCTTCAACGCCAAGAGCGATCCGGTGACGATGTACCTGATGGACTACTATACGATCCCCGGCTCGCTCGCGGGCTTGCCGTCGCTGTCGGTCCCGTGCGGAGCCGCGCTGCCCGAAGACGGAACGCGCCCGATGCCGATGGGCCTGCAGATGACGACGCCGCTGTTCACCGAACGCGCGCTGCTCGGCTACGCGCACGCATACGAGCGCGCAACGCTGCACGCCGAGAAGATAATGCCACTGACAATGGACGCAGAAAGCAGCATGATGTTGCGCACGCCCACGGGGAATCTCGCATGAGCACCGTGGAGAGCGCGCGCTCGAACGGGTCCGCCAACGCGAGCCTTTCGAACTGGGAACCGGTCATCGGGATCGAGTGCCATGTCGAGCTCAAGACCGTCAGCAAGATGTTCTGCGGCTGTCCGAACGAGTTCGGCGGCGAGCCGAACACGAAGGTGTGTCCGGTGTGTTTGGCGTTGCCGGGCGCGCTTCCGGTGCCGAATGCGAGGGCGATCGAGCACATGGTCCGCGCGGGGCTCGCGTTCGGCGCGACGATTCCGCCGCACTCGAAGTTCGACCGCAAGAACTACTTCTATCCGGACATGCCGAAGAATTACCAGATCTCGCAGTACGACATGCCGCTCACCGTCGGCGGCGTGGTGCGCTACTGGCTGGAAGACGGCTCGCGCGGCGAGTGCCGCCTCACCCGCATCCATCTCGAAGAGGACACCGGCAAGTCGACGCACGCGAGCGCGGACGGGCGGCTTGCGGGCGCGACGTCGTCGCTGATCGACTTCAACCGCGCCGGCGTGCCGCTGATGGAATGCGTCGGCGAGCCCGACATCCGCAGCGCCGATGAGGCCGTCGCGTTCGTCGAGACGCTCGCGCGCACGTTCCGCGAGCTCGGCGTGAGTGACGTGAAGATGGAGGAAGGCTCGCTGCGCTGCGATGCCAACGTGTCGATCCGCCCGCGCGGCGAAACGGAATACGGCACCAAGGCCGAGATCAAGCACATCAACTCGTTCCGCAGCTTGCGCCGCGCGATCGAGTCGGAGATTCGCCGCCAGATCGACGTCGTCGAAAGCGGCGGGCGCGTGATCCAGGAGACGCGCGGCTGGGACGAAGCCGCGGGCGTGACGCACAGCCAGCGCTCGAAGGAAGAAGCGCACGACTACCGCTACTTTCCCGACCCCGACCTCGTGCCGGTCGACGTGACGGCTGAATACGTCGAGAGCGTGCGCGCGACGCTGGTGGAGACGCCGTACGAGCGCTACGCGCGCTACGTTGATTCATACGGAATCGACGGCAAGCGCGCGACGCAGCTCGTGGACGACCACGCGCTCGCGGCGTGGTTCGACCGCGCCGTCGAAGCGGCGTCCGGCAAGGCGCAGGCCGTCGTGGCGTTCGTGCTCGGCGATCTCGCGCGCCTTGCAAACGAGAGCGGCGCACACGTCGCGAGCGGCAAGGTGACGCCGGAGGCGATCGCCGAGCTCGTGGCGCTCACGTCATCGAACGCGATCAACTCGAAAGCCGCAAAGCAAGTCCTCGAGACGCTGTGGAACGAAGGCGGCTCGGCGAAGGCGATCGTGGAGCGCGAAGGACTCGCGCAGGTGAGCGACCGTGGCGCCGTGGCGGCGATCGTCGAAGACGTGCTGTCGGCGAACCCGAAAGTCGTCGCCGACTACAAAGCCGGGAAGACGACGGTGCTCGGGTTCCTCACGGGCGCGGTGATGAAAGCGTCGCGCGGCAAAGCGAATCCCGCGCTCGCGCAGGAACTGCTCAAGGAGAAGCTTCAAGCCGGATGATCGCCGGCGCGCCGGCCGATGGCGGAATCGTCGGCGTTCCGTACCTTCGCGTGCTGTGGGAGCGCATGCACGCGGCCCGCGCGGGCGACGCGCCGCCGCCCGACGCCGCGGAGTACGAAAAAGAAGTGATCGTGATGCGCGGGCTCGAGCTCGGGCTCCACGAGACGGTCGCATACATCTGCCAGCACGCGCCGGCGTTCGCGGAGTTCGAGCACTGGGTGCTCGAGCGCAACGGCGGGTCGATCGCGGCGGACCGCGTCGCGCGGATCAACGCCGCGGTCGCTGGCGACTCCGTGCGGTGCGAGGACGTCGCCGAGCCGGTGCTGTCGGGGGACGACCTTGCGTTTTGGGACGAGCAGGGATACGTCGTGGTGCACGACGCGGTGCCGCCCGAGCAGTGCGCGGCTGCGTCGGCGGCGATTTGCGAGTACCTCGGTGCGGACCTGAACGATCTTCGGACGTGGTACGGACGGCGCAACGGTCACAGCATCTGGGTCCCGCTGCTGCGCCACGCGGCGCTGTCCGCGAACCGCCACGCGCCGCGCGTCCGGCGCGCGTTCGCGCAGCTTTGGGGCCGGTCCGACCTGTGGGTGACGGTCGACCGCACCGGGTTCAATCCGCCGGAACGGCACGATTGGAGGTTTCCGGGGCCGCATCTGCACTGGGACACAGCGCTCGTGCCGCCCGTGCAGTTCGACGTGAGCGGCATTCTGTATCTGACCGATACCGCGGCCGAGCAAGGCGCGTTCACCTGCGTGCCCGGTTTTCATCACCGGCTCGACGGGTGGCTGCGCGCGCTTCCCGCGGGTGCTGACCCGCAAAAGCAAGATCTCGCCGCGCTTGGTCCCGTCGCGGTCGCGGGCCGGGCCGGCGATCTCATCATCTGGAACAGCGCGCTGCCACACGGAGCGAGCCCGAACCGCACCGATCGGCCGCGCATCGTGCAATACATCCAGATGCAGCCGAGTACGGTCGCGCGCTGACCGCGTCCGGCGCGAGCGTTACAGGTTGCCGAAACCCGGATTCAACTGCATCAAGATCGCGACCGTCGCGACCGTCAGCGTCAGGATGAAGAGCGCGAACACGGGCCACGCCGCTTCGGCCACCTGCTTGGCGCGTGAGCGGGACGCGGCGCTGCGGCCGGGGTGGACGGCGTCCCCGAGAACGCGGTCCAGGCCGTGCAATGCGATGGCATGTCGCAATTCCGGACTGGAGGCATTGACGGAAAGGACGCCGCCGACCTCACGCACACGCCGTAGGTTTCCGATCAGAACGGCGATCAACGAAGCCGGAAGGGTGTTCCCGTAGAGCTCGACGACGACCGGCGCACAGCGGCGGCCGTCGTGTAGAATCCGCTCGACGGACCTGGTCAGCGTTCGCCCCGCGTTCGGGTCGTTGACGGACAAAGGAATGCGGACGGGCCGCGGATCGTCGGCGTCGTCCAGCTCGGCTGCTCGCACGGTGGGTGGTCTCCCTGATCGGACGCCGCTACCATAACCGGGTCCGCCTACGAGACGCTTACATAGGCACGGGCGCACACTTACGAGCCTCTGTCGGCTGGTGTGACGGGCGTCCGCTTCGGGACGGAAGCGCTGTGCTCGAAGGCGAAGCAATGCCGGTCGTGAGCGCGCTGGTCGACGAGCGGGGACTCGACGTCCTCGACTTCCAACGGATCCGCGAGCGGTATGCCGGACAGACGCATGCCGCGCGTGCCAACGCGCGCGCGCTTTCATGTGAGCCGTCTACCGACTTCGCGCTGGTGCGCCGGCTCGTCGGCGAGACGGCGGAGATGCGCGCGCTCGCGCAGGACGCCGGCTTCTCGATGCAGCGCATCGAGGACGTCGACCAAGCCGTCGCGACGGCGGCGCGCGGCGTCCCGCTCGGGGCGCGCGACCTGCGCGCGATCGGCGACGCGCTGGCCGCCGCGGCCGCCGCCGTGAGGGCGATTCGCGAGGCCGAGAGCGACGTGCCGCTGCTGCGCGAGCGCTGCGCGCCCTTTCGCGCGCTGCCGTCGATCGTCAACCGGATCACCGACGCCATCGACGAGCGCGGGAACGTGCTCGACCGCGCCTCGGCGGCGCTCGCGCGCATCCGCCGCAGCATGCAGCAGGCGCAGGACGACGCACGCGACCGCGCCGCGGCGATCGTGCGCTCCTCGCGCTACGCGAGCGCGATCCAGGACGCGATCGTCACGATGCGTGACGGCCGGTACGTCGTGCCGGTGAAGGCGGAGTTCTCCGGCCAGATCCAAGGCATCGTGCACGACACGAGCTCGTCGGGGCAGACGCTGTTCGTCGAGCCGCTCGAAAGCCTGGAAGCCAACAACCGCGTGCGCGCGCTGCGGGTGCAAGAAGACGTCGAGATCGCGCGCATCCTCGCCGAGCTCTCGTCGCTCGTGCAGGCGGAAGCGGCGCAGGTCGTCACGGACGTGAACGTGTACGTCGAGCTCGATCTCGCGGCGGCGCGCGCGACGATCGCGCACCGCATGCAGGCCGTCGCGCCGGAGCTCGTCGATGAGGCCGTGGTGCGCATCCTCGACGGCCGCCATCCGCTGCTCGAGGAACGCGCGGTTCCGCAGTCGATCGAGCTCGACGACGACATCCGTATTCTCATCGTTTCGGGCCCGAACATGGGCGGCAAGACCGTTGCGCTCAAGCTCGTCGGCCTGGCGGTCGCGATGACGGCGTGCGGGATGCACGTGCCCGCGGCCGCTGCGACGATCGGCCGCTTCGAGCGCGTGTGCACGGATATCGGCGACGAGCAGTCGATCGCGCAGAACGCGTCGACGTTCTCCGCGCACTTGCGGCGTCTCGCCGAGATCGTCGACGCATCCAACGATCGCACGCTGGTGCTCATCGACGAGATCGGCAGCGGCACGGAACCCAACGCCGGCGCGGCGCTGGCCGTCGCGGTGCTGGAGACGTTCCTCGAGCGCGGCGCGCGCGTCGTCGCCACCACGCACGCTACCGAGCTGAAATTGTTCGGCGCGGACCACCCGCACGTCGCGAACGCGAGCGTGCGCTTCGATCCGGAGACGTACGAGCCCACGTACCAGCTCGACGTGGGTTCGCCGGGGCAGTCCCTCGCGTTCGCGCTCGCGCGCCGCATGCGGCTAAACCCGCACGTGGTGGCGCGCGCTGAAGCGTTGCTGTCCACGCAGGAGCGCGATTACGAGCGCGCGCTCGCGGAGGTGACCGAAGAACGCATCCGCGCGACGCGCGAGCGCGAGCAGCTCGACCGCGAGCGCGCGCACCTGCGCTCGCTGGAAGACAACGCGCGCCGCCGCGCCGAGACGCTCGAACGCGAGCGCCGCGAGCTCGCTAAGCGCGCCGACGCGCAATTCGCCGACGCGCTGCGCAATTTCACCACGGAGCTCGAACGCCGCGCCGCGGAGCACACGGAGCGCGGACCGCGCGCGCCGCGCGTGACGTCCGGGCAAGCGGATCTGCTCGCGCGCACGCTCGACCAGATGCACCGCGAGCTGGGGCTTGAAGCACGCCCGTCGCGCGCGCACGACGGCGATGCGCAGGCGCCGGTCGGGGCGGGCGACCGCGTGCACGTGTCGTCGTGGGATCAGGACGGTACCGTGCTCGAAGATCTCGGCGAGAACGCGCTGGTGCAGATCGGCGCGATGCGGATGACGGTACCGAAATCCGAGCTGCGCCGGCGCGCGGGGAGCGTTGCCGCGGGAGGCTCGAAGGACGATCGCAGCCGCAAGCGCTCCCGCGCCGAGACCGGCGATGCGACGCTCGAAGCCGCATCCACCGCGCAGACCGAGATCGACGTGCGCGGCAAGCGGTTCGTCGAAGCGGAGCCGCTGGTCGACCGCTGGATCGACGACGCGATCCTGCTCGGACACTCGCCGCTGCGCCTGATCCACGGCAAGGGCACCGGCCTGCTCGGCAAGGGGCTCCAGGAATTCCTCAAAGCGCACCCGTTCGTGCAGAACGTTCGCTACGGCAACGCGGACGAGGGAGGCGGCGGCGTGACCGTCTTTGAACTGCGGAATCCCCCCAGCGCGTAGCGCTGCGGGGTCCCCAAATTATGTTGAAAAGCGTTACGACTTCGTCTCCACGCCCCCATACGCAAAGCGCATGGGGCCCCACCGCATGACCAGGGACGTCCTCACGCCGCGGCAGCGCGCCGAACTGCTGACCGACGAGTGCGACCACGTCGAGACAATCGCCGAGCTCACCGAGCGCATCGCGCGCGGGCGGCCGCTGCGCGTGTATCTCGGGCTCGATCCGACGTCGCCCGATCTGCACATCGGCCACGCGGTCGTGCTGCGGCTGCTGCAGCGCTTCGTGGACGACGGCCACGACGTGATCTTGCTGATCGGCGACTTCACCGCGCGCATCGGCGATCCGAGCGGGCGCAACGTGCTGCGCCCCCCGCTGAGCGACGAACAGATCGAGGCGAACATGCGCACCTACGCCGCGCAGGCCGGCAAGGTGCTGGACATGAGCCGCGTGACGCTGCGCTACAACAGCGAGTGGCTGTCGAAGCTTCGATTTAGTGACGTCTACGAGCTGCTGTCGCAGACGACGGTCGCGCAGATGCTCGAGCGCAACGACTTCAAGCAGCGCTACGAGAACGGCACGCCGATCGCGCTGCACGAGTTCGTCTATCCGGTCGCGGTCGCGTACGATTCGGTCGCGATGAACGTCGACGTCGAGTTAGGCGGCTCGGATCAGCTCTTCAACCTGCTCATCAGCCGGCCGTACCAGGTCCATGCCGGACAGGATCCCGAGGTCTGCATCACCGTCCCACTGCTCGAGGGCA